>JAGKTU010000006.1 GCA_021153265.1 Clostridia bacterium | reverse complement strand
GTAGGCAATATCGGACATGCCCAGTGCCTTGCCCATCAGCGGATACAGTGCGATCATCACCATATCAAAAAGGAAGGTGGAGGACATGGCAAATGCGATGTCTTTGTCATCGGCATCAATGACCGGCGCAATGGCTGCCACAGCAGAGCCGCCGCAGATGCCGGTACCGGCAGAGATCAGGTTGCTCAGCTTCCAATTGAGGCCAAACAGTTTGCGGATAAAGAAGCCTGCGCCAAAGCACATGGCAAAGGTGAAGATCATCACAAAGAAGGTCATCTTTCCAACGGATAAAATGGTACTGACAGACAGCGATGCTCCCAAGAGGATGATAGCTGCTTTCAGAATCTTCTTAGATGTAAATTTAAGCGCAGGCTGAATCCATTTCGGATGGAAAAAGCTGTTGACGATCGTACCCATAAACAAAGCGATGATGGATGCACCCAGAAGCTCTCCGGGAATCAGCTTTTCTAAAAGCACAGACAGTCCAGCTACTGCAAAGCAGATGGCAACGCCCAGCAAAAACAGCAAGCGTTCTTTTGTTTTCGGGATCATAATGGTACTCCTTTGAAGTTTTTCTTTATTTTACCATGGGAATGTGATAAACTGAAGTTATTATATGGAATATATCGATTCCTTAAAATTATTGGAGGGGCAATATGGATCCGAAACTACATACATTTCTGACACTCTGCCAAACGATGAATTATCGAATGGCGGCGGAGCGCCTTCACCTTTCTCAGCCCGCTGTTACCAAGCAGATCCAGGCTTTGGAACAATCGCTGCAGACAAAGCTCTTTACTTATGATGGCCACACGCTGCATAAAACAGAAAAATGCCTGCTGCTGGAACGATATGCCATTTCTCAGCAATACCAGTTTGAGGAACTACAACTGGCGATTGCCGAGAAAGAACGCTCCTTACTGCGAATCGGTGCAACCAAGACCATCGGCGACTATGTGCTGATTGATGCCATCAAAGATTATCTCATCGATCCGCATCACGAGATTTCCCTTGTGGTGGATAACACCAAGCATCTTCTGCAAATGCTTGACGAGAATCAGCTTGACTTTGCCGTAATTGAAGGCACTTTCAGCAAAACCAAATACGATTCCTATTTGCTACGGATGGAGCCCTTTGTGGGGATCTGTGCAAAGAGCAGTCCTTTATGCGGAAAACAAGTCGCAATTGAGGACTTGCTGCGGGAAACGATTATCGTCCGGGAAGAGGGCTCCGGTACACGTCGCATCTTTGAGGAGCGGCTGACCGCCTCCGGCTATGAGTTGAACAACTTCTTCAGAACGGTATCCATCAGCAGCTTTGTTTCTATCAAGGCCTTGGTTGCAAGCGGGATCGGCATCAGCTTTTTGTACGCTTCCGTTGTTACCAAAGACGAAAATATCGGAATATTTACTGTCGATGGTTTGACTGAGCCCCACGCATTTCATGTCGTATATACCCGCAATACCAACGCAAAAAAGTATTCAGAAAAATTCCTTGCACAAGATGTCTAATTTCTGCGATAATAGAAAAAGCCTCGCACCCGGATCGTTCGTTTCCAGGTGCGAGGATTTTTCTGTTTATGCAGTTATTTTAGTTCCATCATCAGCTGTGCGCCGTAATGGAAGCCGTCGATGAAGGCCTTGTGTTCATAGGCCACGCAGATCCGGCAGCAGAGGTTGAATACCGCATTGTTATCATCCAAAGGTAGAACCTCCAAATAATTCTCCAGTTCCTTGAAGCCTTCCCGGATGCCCGGCGGGTCGTTTTCGTGGGATTCCGCATAGGCACGGTACAGCTGATCCAGCACAGTTTTGCAATCCGGATCGCCAGAGTCAAAAGTATGGTTCTCCGTGCACCGTTTTAGTAGTTCTAAAAATGGTTGCATTTTCATCACCTCCCAAAGTGTGGGTGTGATGTTACCTCTGCTGCCCAGGAATTACAAGCCGCTAATCTGCCCGAAAAATCTAGGTCATATTTGGTGGTTATATTATTTGAACGATAGCCTATGATTGAACGATAGGATTGCCCCTTTCGGCATCCTGGCCATCGTCAGCAGCTGCTTCAATGTCGAATACAGAACCGCATAAAAATCAAAAGTTGGAATTACCCCTATTTCCGGGCATAATTCCAACTTTTTCTGCGATATAATCATAACCACCGGCCGTGCCGGTGGTTTGCACTAGCCCCCTTAGGGCATTTTTCTGGCTGAGCCTAAAGGCCCGTCGAATAGTCTGCCAACCGCATTCTTTTCACGGGCTGCCCCTAAAGGGGCTTATTTCCATTTGCCCTCTTTTACTGGCTCACCCGTAAACGGGTCGACATACTCTTTTATTGACATTTGGTCGTCTGCGTAATCTTCCTGTAACTGATTACGGATATATTGCTCTATCGCCTTTCGATTCTTTCCTACTGTGCTGACGTAGTATCCTCGACACCAGAAATGCCGATTTCCGTACTTGTACTTGAGATTCGCATACTTCTCGAATATCATTAGGCTACTCTTGCCCTTTAGATATCCCATAAACTGTGATACGCTGTATTTGGGTGGTTGTGATACGAGCATATGGATATGATTCTTACATGCTTCCGCTTCTATGATCTCTACTCCCTTATACTCACATAATTTACGAATCATCTGGCCGATATCCTGCTTAATCTTTCCATAGATGATTTGTCGACGATATTTGGGGGCAAATACGATATGGTATTTACATTCCCACTGCGTGTGTGCTAAACTGTTTGTGTCAAGTTTCATCCGGACTTGATTCCTCCTTTGGTTATGTTTCGGCGGTTGGCAGACCACCTCAACTATAACTAAAGGAGGATTCTTTTTCTACTCATAGCTAAAGCTTTTTGGAACCACCAGCCGGGCTGGTGGTTTTCTTTAACCAAAAAGAAGAACCTGATTTGACTTTGTATCAAATCAGGTTCTGTTTCTGGTTGCGGAGGAAGGACTCGAACCTACGACCTCCGGGTTATGAGGAGTTGAAATTTTAAACTATGTTCCTAAAGCTCCGTTTTTCTGTGCGTTTGAGCTTCTTTTTGCCGCCAAAAGTTTTGGTTTTCCTATATCCTCGTGATCAGGCGCATCTGCGTTGGGGTCAAATTGGGGTCAAACTTTTTGATTTTTTACGCAAGTCCTTCTCATATCACAATCAGCCAGTTCTCACATGCGCCGTAAGACCTTGCTTGTACCACTATCGCCTCTTCCCCTCTTTCCGCCCAGGCTGCACAGCATATATATTCTCTCAATATCTTGCGAAATCCTATTGCAACAGCGCGTAGAATCATGTATGATATAGGCAGATTCTGTCTACATATGGAGGCTTCATTATGTCCATCTCGTACAACAAATTGTGGAAGCTGTTAGTTGATAAAAAGATGAGCAAAGCTGATTTGCGCCGTGCTGCTGGTATTGCTCCCAACACCATGACAAAGCTAAATCGGGACGAAGAAGTGTCCATGACCGTCTTAGTTAAAATATGTACCGCTTTGAATGTAAACATCGGTGAAATAATGGACCTTATTCCCGAAAACCAAGCGGAGTAAACGGAGGGCCCTCAATGTTTTACAAAATGATCGAACGAGCGCGGGATTTCTGGTATACATCCCCATCATGCACCATTGTAGATTTGATAAATTATATGACGCAGAAAGGCCATCTGCGTGATGCTCAGATAGAAGCAATCAAGACATACCTTTACCTAAAAATTGCCTGTAACTGCCAATCCCTGAAGAGCCTGTTTTGTCAGGGTGTCTTTAACACCTTGAATTTAGATGATCTTGAGATTTCCAAAAGCACCCGTGAATTCCTGAAAGGAAAGAAAGCAGCCGCAGCATTGCTTGAATATGCACTTCTGGCCAACGACGCCGGCGATCAGGTTTCTCCCAAGCTGGAACAGCAAATCAAGAAGGACCCCGAAAGCATCGATTATGAACAGGTTTTCGCAGATGCATTCTACGGTGTGTCCTACACCGATTACCTGTTCAGCCTTCCCATGGGTGCAGGTAAAACCTACCTGATGGCAGCGTTCATTTACTTGGATCTGTATTTTGCCAGTCAGGAACCCAGCAATCCCGCCTTCGCCCATAACTTCATTGTATTTGCCCCTTCTGGTCTGAAATCATCTGTGGTTCCCAGTCTGAAAACCATCCAGAAGTTTGACCCTTCCTGGGTTATCCCGGAACCTGCAGCATCTGCGCTGAAACGTCAAATTTCCTTCGAGGTGCTGGATCAAGGAAAGACTGCAAGCAAGTCCAGCAAAACCAAGAACCCCAATGTCCAGAAAATCGCCAACCATCAGCCCCTGTCAGAGTTATTCGGTCTTGTGGCCGTGACCAATGCGGAAAAAGTCATTCTGGATCGTATCCAGGAGAAAAAGGGACAGCTTAGTTTCTTTGAGGAAAGCGACGACGAGAAAGATCGTCAAGCAAATGAGCTGCGTAATCTAATTGGAAAAATTCCAAGTTTAGCTGTGTTTGTTGACGAGGTTCATCACGCCGTAAGCGATGAGATTAAATTGCGCGCGGTGATTAACCGTTGGAATACTGTGTTTTCTTTTGACACACTTGATTTTGCAAACTTTACGTTCAGAACAAAATCTAACATCACAAATGTCGTCGGTTTCTCCGGTACGCCTTATTTGGAAAAGGCAGAAAAGATCCCCGTTACAGACAAATTCTCTGTTGCGACAGATAAAATTACCAATATCGTTTATTACTATCATTTGACTGCAGGTATAGGTAATTTCCTAAAGCGACCGGTGGTGAAGATTTCTGATGTTTCGGACAGCAGTGTAATCATCGAAGCTGGTGTTCGGGAGTTCCTGAACAGCTACAAAGATAAAGTGTACGCAGGCAGCTTGGTTGCAAAGCTTGGCATCTACTGTGGAACCATTGAAAAACTGGAAGAAGTGGTTTATCCCCTGGTCTCCAGAATCATCGCCGAGTACGGCTTGCCCGCAGACGTGATTCTGAAATTCCATAAGGGCAATAAGCAGTATCCACAGCCCGCTGATAGCCAGATGCAGTTCGACACTTTGGACAATCCTATTTCCAAAGTCCGTATCGTTCTGCTGGTTCAGATCGGCAAGGAAGGCTGGGACTGCCGCAGTCTGACAGGTATCATACTCTCTCAGGAAGGTGACTGCCCCAAGAACATGGTTTTACAAACATCCTGCCGCTGCTTGCGTCAGGTGGAGAAGGGTGTCCCTGAAACTGCGCTGATCTATCTGAACGATACCAATGCGGATAAGCTGAATGCTCAGCTGCAGCAACAGCATCGGATCTCCCTGAAGGAATTCCAGGAAGCTGGTTCTGACAGCAAGACGCTGAAGCGCTATGACCGCACCAAGTATCTGAAACTGCCCAAGATCGATTTCTACCAGCTCCGAGTGAACTATGTGACCCAGCAGCTGGAAGCCGCCAACCCTGTTCGGGATATTCCTAATGCTGATAAGGATTCCAAGCTGGCACAGGCTGTTGTGAAAACCACCGATCTGACCATGGAAACACAGAAGATTCAAGTGGATGACGAGGAGCGTGGAACTGTTCCGGCCACCTTCTCCGCATGGCTCATGGATATTGTCAAGGGCAGCTTCGGTACCCTGACTATGGCGCAGCTGAAACCTCATGAGGATGAACTGCGTGTACTGTTCGATACAATCACCTACGACCGGGATGGCTCCCGGTATTACAGTTCCAAGTTTGACCGCCATGTGGTGGAAGCCAATGTGCGTAAGGCATTCTGCGACCGCCGCAGCTTCACTACCACGGAAGAACTGATTCCTCAGGAATCCAGTCTGCTGAACATCGCAAACTTCACTGCCACCGTTTCTACCACCATGCCGGAGGACTACTATCCCAAGCAGGATCTGGTGGAGCGGATCATTCTGGATGACAAGGGGAAGCTGAAAGTTGATGCCAAAACTCAGAAAATGATGGAGTTGGCAGAGGAAATGGGCGATGCAAGCATTCTGGCAATGCTTCGCAAGAAGATCTCCTCCCATCCTCAGAAAAACCGGTCCTTCCATTACCTGCCTTACCGCACTGACAGCACTTTTGAGCAGACTTTCCTGGACCAGGTGCTAGCCATGGCCGAGGTTGAGAACATGGATCTGGAGGTCTATTACAACGGTGACCGGGCTATGACCGAATTCAAGATCAAGTGCTATAAGGGCGATGCTGGTGCATGGCGATATGTGGGCATGTACACCCCCGACTTCCTAATCATGAAGCGGAAGGATGGCAAGATCCATAAGGCCATCATCGTGGAAACCAAGGGTGCCATCTACGCCAACGATCCTGCTTTCAAGGACAAGCGCTCCTTCATGGAGCGGGAGTTCACCCGGCAGAACAACAAGGCATTTGGCTATGAGCGATTTGAATATCTGTATCTGGAAGATTCTTTCCCGGAAGCAGAGCGGATTCGGCTGACGCATGAGAAGATTTGTGCATTCTTTAAGGAGAAATAAAAATGTATACACTCTATTCTAAACGTATCAAAGATGCAGCTGGTGATCCGGAAGTATATGTGTACGATGTATTTCCGCAAGCATTTCGAAACCAAACATTCTATGCGTTATCTGATGTTTTGGATTATTTTGAAAAGCATGGCGGAGCTGGTGCATGGGAGGCTTTACATGACAGCTTTTCGAGAGAACTTGGCGTAAAAGCGTTGGGAAGACACTACCTGCCCGAAAAAGATAAAATTGAAGCGTTTGTTGAAGGAGCCTCAGATAAAGATTTCCTTGATTTCCTAGATTTTTCATTTGATATGGTAGCCAAACTCAGAAAAATTGACATTTATGTGTCAAACCAAGATAAAAACAAGGTAATTACTGGTGCATTTATTGAGATGAATTTCCGTTTCAAACAGCACAATCTTGGTTATGAATTTTCAAATGATACACTACTTCGGAAAGATAACGAGATCCTCCATCAACAAGCAGTTAAACCTGCGCTAAAGTTGTTGGCTACAGCAGGATTCGAAGGTGCTGAACAGGAATTCTTAGATGCATTTGAACACCGCCGCAAAGGCGAAAACAAGGATGCTATCCTGGATGCGCTGAAAGCCTTTGAAAGCACCATGAAGGCCATTTGCGATGGAATAGGATATGCATATAATCCCACAAGGAGTACCGCCAAAGATCTCATTGGAATTCTGGAAAGCAATTCGTTCTATCCGACCTACATGAACAACCACATGACATCTTTGCGTACATCGTTGGAGAGCGGTTTGCCCACGATGCGTAATAAGAATGCAGGTCACGGACAGGGAGCGGCAGTTGTCAATGTCTCTGATGAATTCACTGAGTACGCACTGAACTTGGCTGCTACGAACATTGTACTGCTTACGAAGATTTATGCTGCCAAGAAAGCTGGGGGTGCCTAATTATGCCGATTAAGTATGTACCATTTATCCCGGAGCCTGTGGAGGGGCAGGCTGTACTGGGGAATTTCAACCGGATTCTGCGCTACAAGGGTGCAGATGAGGTATCCATGACCCTCCAGCGGGGTATGCCGCTGTATGAGATGGAAAAGCAGGAAACCGTGGGTGAGAACGCTGACGGCAACATGGTCATCCGTGGTGAGTGCGTTTCCGCCTGCGCCTATCTGAAGGAGCAGGGCATCCAGGTTGATCTGGTCTACATTGATCCTCCTTTTGCCAGCGGTGCGGACTATGCCAAGCAGGTCTATATCCGGCGGAATCCAAAGATAGCCGCAGCCATTGCGCAGGCAGAACAAGAATTAGAATTTGAAGATATGAAAGTCTTTGAAGAAAAAATGTACGGAGATGTCTGGGCAAAAGAAAAGTATCTTAATTGGATGTATGAAAACCTGATGGCAATTAAGAGCATCCTTAGTCCTTGTGCATCTATATTTGTACATCTGGACTGGCATATCGGACACTATGTCAAAATCCTGATGGATGAGATTTTCGGAGAAGATTGCTTCGTCAATGAGATTATCTGGCAACGCACCACAAATACTGGTAGTAGTAAGGCCTTGGCCCAGAAGTTTAGTATTGATACAGACAGTATTTTTTACTATCGTTTGGGCGATGAATATACCTTTAACAAGCAGTATCGTCCATATGAAGAAGAATATATAAAACGGTTTAAGTACGAGGATGAGCGAGGCAAGTATAGATGGACACTGCTTAAGACCTATTCTCAGGACACCTATGACGAACTGGATCGCCAAGGGCGCATTCGTTGGGGTGCAAAGGCACGCTACCCCGAATTCAAGCAGTATTTGGAAGAAGGAAAGGGTGTCCCGATGAATAACATCTGGACTGATATTTTCCATGTGAACCCGCAGGCTTTTGAAAATCAAAATTATGCTACGCAAAAGCCCGAACAGCTATTGGAACGAATTATCAATACTTCTTCTAATAAAGGAATGGTGGTTGCTGACTTCTTTGGCGGCAGCGGCGTAACTGCCGCAACAGCCAACAAGCTGGACCGTCGCTTCATTCACAGCGATATTGGTGTCAATTCCATTCAGACCGTCCGGGACCGGCTGGTTGCCGATGGCGCCGAATTTGATGTGCTGGAGATCAAGGACGGCATTCAACTCTACCGCAACCCTGTTCAGACTATGGACAAGATCATGCCCTTGATCCCCGGTCTGCGAAAAGAAAGCTCTCTGGATTCCTTCTGGGCTGGTGCCACCGCCGACAGCAAGCTTGGCACGATCCCGGTCTATGTTCCAAATCTGATGGACAGCTCCTCCAAGCTGCTGGATACCGTCCTCATCAACCGGGTCATCCACCAGGCTATCCCGGAACTGGATACCTCCATCAAAAAGGTCATTGTCTACTACATCGACATCACCAGCGAGGAGGAGATCCGCAAGTTCATCGCCCAGGATGACAGCACCACCGTGGAGATCGAGCTGCGGGATCTGAAAACCGTTCTGGATGATGTGGTCATCGGCGACCACGCCGAGTTCCGCTGTGAGGAGACCACCGAGGGCCTGTTCACCGTCTATACCGTTACCATCGACCGCTTCATCAGCGACCGAGTGCTGGGGAAGATCATGGAATACAACCAGAAAGCCATGCTCAATTCCAAGAAGGCATTCAAGCCCATCGAGATCAGCGAGGACGGTCTGGAACTGATCGAGTTCCTGAGCCTGGACTGCACCGCCGCCGACGGCGAATGGCACTCCGATAGCGAGATCAAGATCGATAAGCTGGGATACGTCATCCGCAACGGCCAGAAAACCAAAACCTTCTGGGATGGTACCATCCAGAGTGATAAGTTCCCCCTGCGGCTGAAGATACGTAATATCTGCGGCGATGAGACGATTTGGGAGGTGTAATTGCCGATGTATGTTCATTCTGTAAAATTGGTAAATTACAAATCCATCGGTGATTATGCTGAATCGGAAGTGATCATCGAGCCTAGAGTTACTGCGATTATCGGTAAGAACGAAAGCGGTAAGAGCAATATTTTGGATGGCCTTTCCCGTATCAAGTTCACCGATAGGAATTCCGATGCTTTTGGCACGTCCATTATCAATAGAATTGGCACTACCGGCAAAGAAAATTTCTATCAAATATTACTGAAGCCGTGTCCTGAGGATGTAGCGGTTGGTATCGATGGAGAAACCGAAATCATTATTACAAAAAATGAATATGCAGCTACGGGTGGTGTTATTAGCTACTTCCGCAGTTGTATTTATCCGCATATTGAAGAGATTGCATCTATTCTGGGTGCTGTAACTGCCAATCCAATGCAACTAAAAGATCAAGAGCTCACAAATTATCGTACGTATTACGGTGAGTTGCTTAATACGGAGGAGATGGATATTCCTCGCCGAACAGCGGCATTCACATTCTTTGTTAACCGGGTCAGTAAATTGTCTGCTGAAAAGAGATCGGCATTTGAGGAAGCACTTTTCGAAGCCCAAAAGAAATGGCAGCAGTTAACGTGTCGTTTTCCTATGTTTTTCTATAGAAAGACTGACAAACATCTAAAGGCAGTATACAAGTACGAGGATGTAGAAAAGGAACTGAAAAGCCCCGGTAGCTATTCAGACAGCATGTTGAGTGACTTTGTAAGGCTACTAGGAGTAACACATGACGATTTTCTATTGGCGGCGAGATCTGGGGTTGTCTCTACTCAAAATACCGTTCGCAATAGAATCAGGCGAAATGTCGAATCAAAGATTAATGAACCATTCTCACATTTCTATCATACCGAGCCTGTGTTTTTAGAGATTGAATTCAATAATGGTTCTGTCATTTTTCAGATTCGAACAGGTGATGGAGAATCCCTGTCTATCTCTGAAAGAAGTAATGGCTTGAGATGGTATATGGAAACCTTTATCGATTCACAGTCAAACGGAGTAGCACAGTCGAATGTGATTTATCTGCTTGATGAGCCGGGGACATCACTTCATGTCAATGCGCAGAAAGAATTGCTGAATTTGTTTTCACACCTTGCAGATAAAGGAAATCAGGTAGTGTATACCACGCATTCTCCGTATATGCTTGATACAGAAAAAGATGGCATTCATCGGATTCGTGCGGTTGTCAAAGATACCCAAGGCTACACCCATATTTATAAAACTGCGTACGATAATAAGATATCGCCCGATAGTGTCCATGATACTTTGGCGCCCATAGTAAGTGCGTTAGGCATGAATATGAACGATACATTTGGCCCTGCCAAAGACAAAATCAACATTGTCACAGAGGGAACCAGCGATTACATCTATTTGTGTATGATGGCAAAACTTCTGGGGATCGACGCCGAGAAGTATGCCATTATTCCTTCCCAAGGAGCATCTAATTGTGTCAATATTTGTGCTATTTTACACGGCTGGGGTTGCAGATACATTGCTGTATTCGATTACGATAAGGCCGGTGTTGAATCCGGTGCAGAGGTCATGCGGGACCAATTGATTTACGATCTGAACAGGGATTATTGTTTTATGAACGAGGTTACTCAGGAAGAAATCGATTCCCAAACATACAAAACAGCCAAGTTTATGGTTGAGGATGTTATTACGAGAGAAGAAATCAATAGATTCTGTGAAGAAAAGGATATCTCGTCCAAACTGAACAAAGCACTCATTGCAAAGAAAATAAGCAATGCAATTGATATGGGTGAATTCACTCTGGGCGAAACCGCAATAAATAATTTCCGCGTGTTGTTTGATCGCATCTTATCCTATGTCTAAGAAAACTCCCGGCAACCGAATGGTTGCCGGGAGTTTGTCTGCATATTAATGAATCAGAGCCGCACCAAAGCTATTGATGACTTCTTCTCCGTCTCTACCGGAAATTGGTTTTCCCATGGCGGCTGCGATTGCATCCAGAAGCATGATTGCTCTGCTGACAATGAATGCATTGAAGTCATCGTTTCTGGCAGCATCTACATTAATCCAATGAGTTTCCAGATATCCGTCCAAAACATTAACATCAACCTGCCCCTTAGTTGCGATCTTACCTAAGTAAATGCTGGGGGCAGATCCGCCAATTTCACGATTGGTGCTGTAGCTAATGGGGGTTTTGTTTACCACGGAATTCCATTTGGCCTTGAGATAACTGTTCTTTTCACAGTAATCTTTGGGGAAAACGTGGTGAATATCGATATTTTCTGCTTTGTATAGGGTGAAGTCCATTTCGCGGCCACTGATGAAATCCTGACAATGATTTTTCAGAATAAGTGCCATAATTCCCTTATATGCAGCACTCTGACGAGACTGCAATGTAAGCAAACGAGTGGGATTAAAATAAGCTTCCTGTACAGTCTTCGGTACAGGGCCATTGTTAATAACCCAGTCCATGACGCCAACAACATCATTCACATAACGGGTTTCATTGGCGCTGCCATACAGTTCACCAAAAACACCACACCAATACCACTGCTTAATTTTATTCTTGATATTGGTAACTTTAATTTTATTTCCGTCTCCGAGAAGCGTGCATAGAACTGCTAGTGGGATCAGCTGCGTAGTATAGGGAAGATCGCAGCTCACAAAAATTCGCTCTTCCTGCAGAATTTTCTCCGCTTCCACAAAGCCCTCAGCCAGACTATCTGCGTATTTCTTATAGTCAGTCAGAGTAAGATTAAGGACATCTTTTTTCTTGCAGCTGACGGTACCTCCGCGTTTATAGGAAGATAGCAGGGTGCAGGCAGTCAGAAAATCGGTGGCAGTTGTGATAGACAGCAAGTCACCAGAGAAACATTTAGCTTTGCGCTGGTCCCAGTCTTTTCTCAGTTCGAAGTCATCCATGGCAAAAACTGCAGTAATCAACTCGAAGACTGTTAAAGACACGCCGCCGGTATTGACATTTTCAAACACCTGGCAGACGGCTTCCTTGGGGGTCTCCTTACCAAGCAGAATAACAGGCATTTTATATTGGATGGTGGGCATGGTAATAAGATTCTGGAAATTCATGAACTCCTGAACCACGGCGGCATCCAAACCGTAGTATTGGAAATAGTTCTGTTGCCATATTGCGGTCTTCATAAAATCCAGAACAATATTCAACGGGAAGAGCTTATGCTCGTACTCTTTCTGAGGTGTGGAAAGGTCCAATTCGATATCCCGGCCAAAGTTAGAAGTTACAACTTTATTAGCAGGAACGGAGATGATTGCGTCGATACGGTCTACGGAAGGGTCGATTGCCTTATGTATATCGATGTAATAGTAACGATCGATTTCCTTCCCTTTGTCCGTACGCGTTTTGACGGGCTTATCACTGAACAGAGCGGAATAAATAGAAGTCAATCGTTGCTGTCCGTCTAAAATCAGTTCATTAGGGACTACGTTTTGAGAAGGAGAGCCCTCAATTGCACGATATTTGAAGCGCACATTCTCGTTGCCATATTCCAAAAACATTGCGGCGCCAACTGGGTAATTACAGGTGATGCTTGCGATCAGTGAACGGATTCTATTATCATCCCACACCCAGCCACGCTGAAAATCCGGAAGTTGCGTTGCACCAGAATGAATGGTTTTCATCAGATCGGTTATCTGCCTATCATTTGTTTGCATGTAAATCACCCTTGATTCTATATTTCAGATACAACAATTCTACACGCAAAACCAAAATATGTAAAGATAAATAGAGGTAATCTACACCCTATCATCGGCTCGTTAATGCTTTCTGCTCCGTACTTTGCTTATGCTTTCGTCTTCCAAAGATCCTATCTTTTGCCGCAACCGTCGGATTGAACCAGTCTGCCTTTGCCTTTGCCCAAGCAATCCACTCTGCATCAGCCGTCCCCTTTTGTTCTTCCACCGCCACCATCGCCCGGATTTTGCATGCGATTTCATAGTCTTCCGCCTGATTCAGAAGTTCCTTCGTCCGGACAACTTCTTCGTTATAGCGTCTCCTTTGTTCTTCCCTACGTTTTTTCTCCTCTTCTATTCTCTGTGAGACTTCTTCCTGTGCAGTCATGCCTGATTCATTTTGTCCTCGAGATCGCAGTCCAAATTTCATACAGCGGCCTGTACTTGGCGGCAGCGGTGGAATCATAACTTCCTGCCCAGCCTGCTTCTTTGCCCAATACCCCACCGGTGGTGTCGGTATTTCCATTTCCCTGCATACTCTGTGGATCGTAACATCAGATACTGCGTATTTCTTTGCCACTTCTGTAATCGGGAAATTCCACACTTCCTGATACAGCACTTCCCGGCGATATACATTCTGATCCTTTCCAGCCCAACTTTTCACTATTTCCGGTTTTCCTAAAACCATCAGGATTCCTCCTTTATATGTATAGAAAGGGTATTGCTCAAAAAAGAAAGGCGTGTACTGTCCGTACACGCCTTGTATGATGTTTGATTTATGTGTTTGGAATATGCTGCCGCAATCTGTACACATAGGTTTTCTGGGAAGTATCCATAGACAGATAGCCTTTATCTACCAAGTTCGTCAGAACCCGTCTGGCAGAATATTCAGAACAATCCAAAACCCCCATTGCCTTCTTAACTGTTATTTCCGCATTGAGACCAACTCTGTTCATTCGTTCCAACAGCTGTGCTTCCGTTTCTGTCAATTCATTTTTAGATAGCGCCGCATTAATCAGACAATCCTCAAAGACTTCCAGCATATAAGATACGAAGGGGCTCAAATCTAGCCACCAACCGTCCTTTCCGTTAATCCGGATTTCTGAGTCTGTCAGGCTGCGATAATAGCCGTTCAAATGGCTGTTTATGGAGCTGGACAGAGGGAGGCGCTTCATTTTTGTGTAGCCTGCATGATACAGCTGAGAGGCATTCAGGATACGGGCAGTTCTGCCATTACCGTCACAGAACGGATGGACGTAAACAAAGTAAAAATGACAGACGAAAGCGCGGATCAAAGGGTTTTCCTCTGTACCATCCCGGAAAGAAAACCATTTTTCCATAAGTTCCGGTACCATTTCAAAACAGGCAGGTTCATGGATCGTTCTGTCCTGCGAAGCAATCTGAACCGCGCCACTACGGTAAAAAGCGCCCTTCACATTTTCATTTTCGCAAACACCATCCACGATGCTTTCCCACAGTTTTCGGATGTTTTTTGGTGTAATCGGATTCCGGTAGGCAAAATTACTGGCTTTCACGGTATTGATCACCATGCGGTCATCTTTGGTTTTGGGCTCTTTAAAACTCTGTCGAACCTGCTGAACAGTGGTTCGGGCACCTTCAATGGTTGCAGAGGCCCAGGCGTCCAGAACAATGATGTCTGTCATGCCGCCATGATTGGGAAGTTGCTGATAGATTTGCTCCAGTTCTGCAACTTTTTCCCGCAGCTTGGTGATGCCGGTCAAATACAGCTTTTCTCCAGACAAACCAGGAAGGGGTAACTCCAGCCGATCTGTAAGCCGGTCATTCAGCTCGACTTTAGCCTGAGAAAGATTGGCCTTGGCCCGGTATTCCAATTTTTGAATTGTATCCCACATATGCAGCCCTTCCTTTCCATAGTTATAATAGTTTACCACAAAAATTAGCAACTGTCTATGATGCTGCCCGGTTTTTTGAAAATCATTCCGCTGCTAGACTACTCTGTTGCAATTTCCTCTGCCAGACGGATGCCAATCTTGACGCCCTCCGTAAAACCTGCCAGCTCATGATCCCGGCACAAGACACAAACGGCATAGATCACATTATCGATTTCCTTCAGGGGCATTCCGTGCATCTGCTCATATAGCGCATGGAAATCCGCTCTGATTTGCTCGTTGTCATAGGTCTGGTGCTCGCTGTGGTATTCATACAGCATCTTCATCACAGTTTCTCCATCTGCCGGCTGCAATTGATTAATATACTGCTTTAATGCCTCAATTTTCTCTTTCATTTGTTATCACCTACTTTTCACCGGGTTTCTTCCATAGCAAGAATACGCTCACCGCCAGGGCTGCGCCTTTCGTGAAGGCTTCCAGCAAGGCGGCGGTGAGCACCGGAATCATTTTCTTGCAGTCTGGCAGCGGACGATGGTATCGGCAATCGTGATAATTGCCAGGGTGGCTACAAAACCCACGGTGAACCACATCAATTCTGTCATAATCTCATCTCCTTCACTCTTCGATAAAATGTACTCGGTTTCATGTCCAAGCGCCGCTGTGCTTCTACAGCGGTGATCTTTCCGCTGCGCCACAGCGCAATGACTCGTTCAAAATCGGGGCGCACAATTGGCTGTCGACCTTTGTACACCCCTTGTTCTTTGGCAATGGCGATTCCCTCTGCCTGTCGCTGCAGGATGTACTCCCGTTCCAACTCCGCCACCGCGCCGAAAATCGTCAGCATGAACTTCCCGGTTGGTGTAGTGGTGTCAATGGCTTCCTTCTTGGAAACAAACTCCACCCCCTTCACGGTCAGCTTCTCCACCAGTTCCAGCAGATCCCTGGTGTTTCTGGCGAAGCGGCTGATGCTCTCCACCACTACGGTATCCCCCTGCCGAACGAATGCCATCATTTTCTTCAACTCCGGTCTGTCTGTGTTCTTGCCGCTCATGCGGTCAATGAACACCATTTCCACACCCAGTTCCCGCATTAGTACTTCCTGCCGGGCGGTGTTCTGACCGACGGTACTGATGCGGATATAGCCTACCTGCATCGTTTTCCTCCCTTCCTAAGTAAATTCCCATTAGGGTCCTCACGCCGAATGGCATATGCCAAAAAGCCGGAATCAACCCTAATGGGACACTATTTCACTCTCCCGTATGGGTACACCCTAATGGGAGAGTTTCTTCTTCAAATAGGCACAGTTATCACCGTTCCGCCGATGGACAGAAACAGTTCCGGATGTTCAAACAGCTTGTAATAGGTCTCCATCTGGGTCCCAGACAGGGAAGCAAAGTCTTCTTCCTCCAAACCGCAGATGAAAAAGGGGCCGCAAATGATATCGTAGATTGTGCCCGTTTCATCACGGAGGGCGCGGTTGCATTCCATTCCCAACAGTTTGCTTTCTTCATTGCACACGATGGCTACCGGATCATCAAAGGGATATACCGCCTGGATCGTACCGCCGACAAAGGTCTGCATGGATTCCAACCTTCCGTCCAGCTCCATTTTTATGGGCTGTTCGCCCGGTTTCACTGCCAATACTGTCATAGTTTTCCTCCTCTCAGCCGCAGTAGAGCATCTCTTCGATTTCCGCCGGATCCATCCCATCCTCAATCAGTGCGTCGATGTCCTCTGGATACAATCCGTAAAGTGATGCCACCGCCTTTAGGTCGTCCAGGTAGTTCGAATCCTCTGCATACGGGCGGTTAACTGCTTCGTAGCGATCCCATCGAGGCCAGGAAAAGGAATAGGCCGAGTAAAGCCGACTGTCATCAAAATGGCTGCGGCTGATCTTACCCCTTGCATTGATTCGCAGGATTTCTCCGCTGAACAGATTGACCTTTTCAGCCTTACCCAGCGGCAGTTGCGCCTGCAGCATGGCCCTTTTCAGAATCTCTTCTGTGCTGGCATACACATAGAGCTGGGCTGCCGGGTAATGGTAGATGCACATTGGATTGTTTCCTTTCACGAAATACAGCTCGTCCCGCTCTGTCAGTGTCGTAATGGTGAAAGAACCCTCCAATTCCTCCGCCATTGCCCCCAGACCTTCAAAATCCACTTTTCCGTATCTCTCCAGCAGTTGTACTGCAACGTAGCTGTCGGTCTCAATGCTGGATGCAGGCAACCGAAATCTTCTTTTGAGCATTCGGTCGTTATAGAGAACCCCATTATGCGCGAGGGCAAAATTGGTATTCCCTGCTCGACCCCGGAACGGATGATTGTTCCCATTCCGGAGCGCCGAGCCCTGGGTCGTCATTCGGGTATGCCCCATAACGACCGTAGCATCCGAAGGCACCCGATACCACATCAGATGAGCCGGAATAGGCCGTTTGAAGATTCGCTGTCTACCGCTAACGTTATAGGCGATACCGGTTGCGTCCGTTCCACGTTCCTCGCAGGCTGTTGACAGGACGGTCAACAACCGATGGCGGGCCTTCCGGGACAGCTGATGCCCATAGTCAACAAAGCCAAATAAACAACACATGCTCACACCTCCGCTTCTGCCGTGACGGGTTCATTTACATAGAGTCTGCGTTCTTTCAGATACTGGACAAGCTCCGGAAGATGGGCACAACCTGCTGCAAAGGTGGTCCAGCTCATGTTCTTGATTTCCTCGTCCGTATAATAAAGAGCCACGTCGCAGATCCTATCCAGGAGCTGCAGCGTGGCTAGCAGAGTATTTAGCTTCAAAGTACCGCGGAAAATTCTGACTTCGATGGTGTGATAATTGGTCAGATTAATACAGGTGTACCGCTCCTGGTCACCCTTTGCGTGCTTCAGGATTTCCTGCGGGTGTTCCTTCAGGCCATAGCGGTTGGCCCACTGCTTCAGCTGCTTGTGGGTACGGCGGCTGAACTTGAGAAGTTCTTCCCAGTGTTTCTCGAAGAAGTACAGCACTCTGGCGATCACCTCGTCCCGCTCCTGTTCCGTGTTTCCGAATGCACTGCGGTTGATGTGTACATGAAGGCCGCAGGTGCCGGAGGAATGGCTCCGGTAACCCATCCGCTTAGCTTCTTTCAGAACATTTGCCCAGGGCATTTTGTGCATATGATACTCCAATGTCATAGGATGGGTCACGATTTCAAAGCCATCATTGAGAGAACCGTCATGCTTACAGTAGATTCGCTCCTCGCCGCAGTTGGCCGCATTTTCAATCTTGGCCGCATTGCTGTTGACTTCTCCGGCATCATCAATTTCTAGCTCCACGCCGAACCAGCGGCCGCCCTCTCCAAAGAATTCCGGCTCCGGTTTGTAATAGTAGTCATGGATCGTGCGCCGATCTGTGTGGCGGCAGTGGCAATGGTAGCATCTTGCCTCGTAGTCATCGTCATCGTCGTAGTATGCGTCATTGTGATGAATTACGCGGCCGCAGTCCTCGCAGCTGGTATAGTTGCGGTCGTAGCAGTGCTGGCACAGGGGTGTATCGCTGTCACCTGCATTGGTGTCTGCCCAAATCCGCTCTGCGCAGTCCTGGCAGAGCATGGTCTCACTACGCAAACAGGCAGCACACAGGTAAGAATCATCAAATTCCGTCAGTTCTGCCACAGGGTGCAGGCTGCCGCAGACACAGCAGGCTCTTATTTCGTTCACTTGAATTACCTCCATAATAATAAAAATTCCGCATGGAGCATTTACTCCATGCGGTTGTTCTATGAAGATAATATATAGTCGAAAGCAAGGACTAATCCAAAATGTTCTTAATAATTGCCCTATTTAGCCAATTCTGACCAATGCACCATTATGAGAGGATAAACAAATCTCACCAGTTTCTTGGATTTCAGGGACCTTTAAATTATATACATGGGCCACAATTCTTTTTCCAATCAGCCGGTTAGAAAATTTACGCTCTACAAATAACAAACTGAGCAGATCACCACTCTCAATAACATGATATACCAGGCAATTATATTTTTCTTCACAGCCCTTAACAATTTGGGGATAGCGTTCATCATAATCAATGGTATCAATCGACCCCACGAAACCACCGGCAGTAAGGTAAGAATAGTACACCTTTCCTTGTTCAAAGTATTCTTTTACTTTTGGATTCAAACCAAGTTTTTGGATTAACGCTTCAATATTCTTAATCGCATCATTTCTCATTTGTTCCATAATGATTTCTCCCTCCATTTGGCAAAAATTAACTTATCAATCTAAATATAGCACACTCTCCGAAAAAAGAATAGCCTTCTTAGCAAATTAATTCCCATGAGATTCCCTTATCCTACAGAATACTCCCCCAGCAAACCATGCGGATTTTATTTGCATCGTTTGCGTTTATACACGATTTATCAAATTCATGTAGCTATTGAGCACAAACGAAATTAAAAATGATAAGATATACCCATCCCCGGAAATATATAAAAGGAGCGATCATTATGTTTTCTAACAACGCAGACCAGTATTCACAACCTTATTACAATTACGGCGTGGGAAATAGCCCCACCACACCCAACAACAGCGAACAGGCGCTTATGCATCTTTACAACATTTCATCCGGTCAAGGCAATACTAACGCCTTGCTGCTGGACATAGCGCAGTCACTCAAGAATCTGTATGTCACTATGGGCACTAATCAAGTTCTAAAAGAGCAGTCTGTTATTGAGCGGGAGGAAGCATTCTCACGCATCGAAGAAACTGCACAAGGCCTCTGCGTTAACGGAAAAACGAATTTTCCACATGTAGTTTGTCCCGTTCACATCGATATGATTTTCCGTATCAAAATGGACCCGCTGTATCAGTTGGAAAACTACTACATTATCTATTTTACCAACATTGATAAGCCTCTTATCCTCTCATTGAAGGACATTAACAATCCGGATACCCTCTGTGATGCAGTATCTGCAACCACGGGGCATCAGGTAAAGCGGTTTGGTGGTGAAAGAAAAGTTGGACGCCTGCTGCGTAATTATATTAATTCACGGGCAAAAGAGATTTCCGTTCCATTTTATGCTGGATGGAAAAATGCGGATGGTATTTGGACCTTTATCATGTTGAACGGAAGTACCCATGGACGTATTTATAGTAAGCTTACGAATCCAGCTAAATTCACTAACCGTGAGGCAACCACCATTGAGCTTCCTTCTGCCACAACTAATTTAACCATGGTGCAGCAGGTCACCCGTCTAATGGACTGTATTGCATCCCCCGATATTCGTAGCATTCTATTTACCTGGATCCATGCGGCAGCGTTATACAGTCTGCTCAATGAACTGGGATATACCATTCCCTTGGGCATCTGCTTATACAGTGCCGATCCACAGGTTATGCGTGCTTTGGAAGCAGTGATGTCCTGGTACGGGGATATCCCCATTCCCTTAGAACTTCCAGCCAAAGACTTTCGCTTTCAAATTATTGCCAGAAAGGATCAGCCCGTGCTGGTCCGAGATTCAGCTGTTAAGTCCGGCAATTCCGAAATTCTTCTGAATGCCCTGGAAACGGGAGCTATCCCTGGCGACCGAAGCGGTACAAGTTATCCCCTTCAGGCTCTGCCCACTATCATTACTAGTCAACTGTCCAATTTTTGTTTTTCTCCTCAGTTTATTCTTCTTGAAATCTCCAGTGACGATCTTGAAAACAATAGTCTTGCACAGCTTACCCAGCTTCAAAAATACCTGCCCGATTATATTCAGTGCTATTCCCACTATGTTGAAAGCCACATCGAACAGCTCTGTTGGGATATCGATATGGCCGTCAATTCTGCCCACGCATACTGCCCCGATGATTGTCCGCTGTCTCAAGACGCGCTGTTCACACTTGGCATCTTCAATGGTATTCAACAGTTTGTATGGGAGTTCCATAAGGATCTTGCCCCTACAAACGAGTTGCTCACCAAGTTACGTACACTTTCCCCTAAAGAACCTCCTAAGGCTTTTTTAGATGCGCTGATCCAAAATTCCGCTTATCAGGACAGCTCCACCGCTATCGCCAGTCAATTTTGCTCTATTGCCAGCAGTTGGATCACCAACGGGAGTTTTGAAATGCGTAATTGCCGTAATGAGCGCATTGCTAAGGCAAAGCTCTTTAATAAAGGCATTATTTATCTCGATTCCGATTACTATTACTTTCCTCGGAGTGCATTCACCGCCGTCTGCAGAGCAACCGACAACAGTTCGCCCACCGTACTTAAGGCATTGGAGTCTACAGGCATTCTTAGTGGTGCCAAAGCAAACAACTATACTTTTCTGACCAGAAAAACCATCATCGACAAAGATGGGCATCCAGAAGTAAAAAATCTGTATAAACTCGACCAGGAGACCATGAACGAGTTTTCTCATTCCGAGTTCTAATGAGGTAATTACTATGGAATTAGAATTAGTTTTGGGCAAAACAGCATCCGGAGCACCACTCATCTGGAAAGATCCCGCAAATGGGCATCTATATATGAGCGGAACCAGTGGAAGTGGAAAGAGCTATGAATTAAAATTACTTGCTCCCCAGCTTCCCGGTCAGGGAATCTGCACCATTATCTTCGATTGCTCCGGAGATTTTCTCCCTCACAATGGAGGAAATCCCCCGGGCTGGCCTACGAAGGATACTCGTATTATCAACGTCCGAGATCCTAGTATCTGCATTGAACCTTTTCTTCCTATTATACCAGGTGAGCGCCCCGAAGAAATTGCTGACCGAATGTCCGATACCCTGCGCACAGGTCTTCGCCTTGGTGACAGCCAGTGGGCAGCCCTCTCGACACTCATTGAAGATGGTCTAAAAGATGGACTGCTTTGCACTTTCGATGACCTGGTTGCCATGGCCGAATTGGCGGCACATTCCAATGATGCCGTTAAACGCATGTACCCCAAACTCAAGAAGCTGAATAGCACTCTTCCCAAAGGAAATACTCCGCTGCGTTGGAATCTCAATCAGCCCGGGATTACCATTCTGGATTTGCACAATATTACAGACCAGGCTGCGCAGGGCATTCTGATTGAACTCCTTCTCGGTACAATTTGCAGTAATCGCTTCGCCGCACTCCCCAACGAAGATCACCCTGTAGTACTGATTTTCGATGAGTGTCAGCGTATCCATCTTCATGGAAACTCCTATGCCAATCGCATTCTCCGCGAAGGTCGTAAGTTTGGTCTCCATGGCTGGTTCAGCACGCAGTGGATCTCCCGTCCGGAAGAAAGGAAAGCACTCGATCAGGCCGCGCTCCGCATTTATTTCCGGCCCAGTCGTACAGATCTTCACCGCACTGTTCTGTCCCTCGGTCTAAAAAATCGAGAGTTAATCCCTCGATATGAACACCGTCTCTCCAGTTTTCGCCCTGGTGAATTTCTCTACCGAGATAATCATCAGTTCCGCTTTAACTATCCATACTGAAAAGCAAAGCCGTGGGCCACCCCATATGGCTCACGGCTTCATTCTAATCTGCATTCTGTAAGTACACAGACAACTGTTTAAAGTTGTCCAGAATTATACCTTGGGATTTCCTATATTCGTACCACAGTCTGCACATAAAAAGGGCTCTAATTAATATCACATCACAGGGATCAATGCAAACTGTGGATAAATCAGTTCCATTTTTATCATTAATGCGCTTGTATCGCAGCCAGCCTTGCCAGATATATAGGTTGTCCGTCCAGTAAGGAATCGTCAGGCCTAAATCCTCATAAGCATTCGCGCAAATCATTTGCATTTTCACAGATATTTCTTCTAT
Source organism: Clostridia bacterium (assembly GCA_021153265.1). GTDB lineage: Bacteria > Bacillota > Clostridia > Oscillospirales > Oscillospiraceae > Faecousia. The sequence continues at coordinate 17,756 of JAGKTU010000006.1, read as the reverse complement.
ATTCTTCTCCAGAGCATTTTGAAACACAGAAAAATCTCCAAGATAATCTGCAACCCAAAGTTCGCGAATTGTGTCCATATGGCTATTCGCAAGTTCCCGGCAAAAACACTCCGCATCAAGATTATTCTCTTTAATATATCGCTGTCTCGCCCCCTTGTTTTCTTCAAAAAAGAACTTATCCCTCTTATAGTCAGACGGTTCCAAACAGCGCAGGAATTGCTGGTATTCATAAGCGAAATTACTATATAAATAAGTAGCCGTATCAATAATAAAACGATGCTTTTCTCCTTTTTGTCTATTCAGCTTCCCTCCGTTGTAATATACACCGCTGGAAAAAGGATTTCCTGCCGGTATCGAACTGAAAAGCTCAGCACAAACCACTTTTATTTCCTTATTCAGTTCGTCATCACTAATCTCTTCCTCGAACTCATCCAGATATTTCTGTAGTTCCTCACATTGGGACTGAAATTCCGTTTTAATACATTGCATACGGACGTAATCCATATATGTCTTTCTGGCTTTATCTATTATCACAGCCGCACCATTTCGACTGTGAACCACCTCATCCAATGCTTCTTTTAGTGGCATTACCGCCTGCCCTTCACGTTCTATTATGAGCTTTGGAAGCCTAAATTTCGCAGTTTCGTCCAACTGATCCTTCTGTACATCCTTACGCCGCCTAATGTAATCCAACACCTCAGATGGAAATGATTTTATAAAACTCAGCATCTGCTTTCCCTGTTTTTTCTTTTTTACCTTCCGTGCATAATGTGCCATTTTCAGGTCCAGATATGTGATCATTTCCTTCATCTGCTCCAGTTGTGTATCCGTATCCATTTGTAGCATTAGATCCTCATATAATCCCCATCGTTTCCGCAACACATTCCAATACTTTTCCAGAATTGCTGAGCGAAAAGCTTCGTTATCATAAAGCCTGCGATATAGATACAGGTTTGTTTGATCCTGTGACTTTTCCAACCCCATAGCTTGCCTATGGAATCTCAAGCATAGGCTCTCTTCAAATCCATCCGGCAGTGTTCCTTCTTTCAACATTCTCTTTTCCTGATGGTCGTATGCTGAAATAAAATACACCGAAAAGAACTTCTCCAGTTCTACCGGAATCCCGTTAAATACTTTATGGTCTTTACCCCTTTTCTTGGAAACATTACCATCGTAGCGCATGTATTGATAAAACTCCGCAAACAATGGATTATCCGTCACGTATGCTCTAATGGTTCTGGCATCTATCTCCCAATCCTCTGCAACCTTGCTTACCGGAATGTCCAGAGGGAACGCATACCGTGATGTTTGAGCCCGATATGCAAACTCTTGTTTTTGTTCTTTCTGGTCTTTTGTTTTATTCTCCAAATCCCTCGCCCCCTTTCCATTGTATTCTATTTTATCATGTCCGTTTTTCGTTGACAAGAAAAAGAGGGTGATGAATAGCCGATTATATCTCGCATCTATATTTTTCATCCACTTTTCATTTTTAAGCACTTCATAACCTATCATTAATCAGTCACACTCTAAATACATCTCAATTTTAGAAAGGAGTTATTCTTATGAAAAATACAAGCACTACTGCCAATGGACTTTGGCCTCACTCTAATCCAACTGAAAAAGGTGCTGATATCGGTATGCTGACTCTGGAAAGCTTTCTGGACCACTACCTTACTTTACATAACCAGAGTTTCATATCCGGCCCTTCATACGACGATTTTGTTATTCCTATGCAGAAATATCTGCTTTCAGAATTGGGGAACATACCGGTAAAAAGCTTAACTCCGCAGTTGCTGAGAAAATGCTATGAAAGTATCTTTAAGTGGCCTATGGTTCCTCTTTGTATTATCACCGGAATAAACCATCTTCTGGAAGTTGCTCTTGACTATGCTATCAGCCAAGGTGCACCCATCAGCAATGCCGCAGGTCTTCTTTCCTCGTCCCATATTCAAAAAACACAGCGCAAACTTCCCTATACACATTTCCCCTTAATTGTCACACAGCCCAGCCCTGCACAGCTTGATGTATACCCCGAGAATGGAATTCGGTATGATGTAACAGCACCATTCTTCTCTGACATCTATTATCTGGGTACCGATTTGGATGACGGAATCAGTCTCGTAAGAAGATTTCTAATTGACGAACTGGAAGTAAACCCCTGGCCCTATGCTGATCTCACACTCAGCAAGTGGCCTCTACAGGTTAATCAGAGGGTTGTTTGGGTTGCGATAAACACCTAAACAGTCAAGAGACTTGCTCCCATTCCAATTGTATTTTGCTAAAAAATTTAGTCTACCTTTCAAAAATGCTGTTTTTTCTTCTTTTTTTGAAATCCTTATCCCCATTTTTAGCAATTAACGCAAATACAACCAATCTTCGTCTTAATCTCGATATGCATATTGCCCCATCACCGATAGTGGTGATGGGGCTTTCCCTTTACAGTTTTTTTATTCGCGATTGCTCCATAATGTACTCCTGCACAGCAGCTTTCGGTATTTTCCAAACACGGCCGTTTTTATAGGCCTTCAGCTTGTTTTCTGCATTGCCGGAGTTTAATAAACGGTATAGATTATTACGGCCGCACCGCAACAGTTCACAAGCATCATCCACATTCAATATCTGCGGATATTCAGGAAAAAGATCACTCATTTCACATATCCTCCAAAATGGTTTCGTACACTTTGCAGCGCGGACACAACGCGCGGTCACATGTACAGGTTTCACATAAGCACTTACGTTCTTTCTTGCTGTCCGATCGTTTCCGCATGCTAAAGGGATTTCTCACACACAACCCCTGTTGCTCAATCTTCTGATGAACTGCACTTTCTGACCGGTTCAGCATCAACGCAATCTCATTTATACTCGTACCGTTTTTATATTCTCTACCCAATATCTCTTTTTCTTCATCCGTCCAGTATTCGCGGTCCCGTGACATCCGCATATCTCCGTTTCGCATTTGAATCGTTTTCTGCCTGATTTCTTCATCACTCATAGTCCTTCCTCCTTTATCTCAGGCGATTTACTATGATGTTGCTTTGCTGAAGAAGTAAATCAATCTTCTCAGTACACAAATAATGATCTGACGTTATATATGGAAATGGGTCCAGCTAGTATCGTACCAGCTGGATCTCATAATTCACATTCCTATAGACAGCTGCAACACAAACTGTCCCGGCTCACAGGGGATATTCATAACCGGAGTCGGCTGTGGCGGGTAGATGCATATACCCAACTCCTCCCTTAAGCTCTCACGCAGCTCTGAGAGGCCCTGAGGAAGATTCATAGTGTTGCAGTTGATCTCCGGAAAATCGGGCAGTGTCAGCTCCATAGTGCCGTCAGGGAAGGGAGTGACCAGCACAGGATATGTTACGTCCACACTCGCAGGTTCCGGAATATTGAACAGATCTTCCATCAGTGCCATGCCGGCCTGCTTGTGATCATCCAGCACATGGGCATAGGTATCCAGTGTAAATGCCACAGATGCATGGCCCAGAATCACACTCAGGGTTTTCACATCCATCCCCTGCTCCATGGCACGACTCGCAAATGTATGACGAAGGGCATGGAACGTAAAGTGGCGGAGGCCACTCAACTGCAGAATCTGATTGTAGGAATCTTTGAACGTCCGTGGTTCCACATAACCGCCCATGGGATTCGTCACGATGAAGCCGCTTTCGCAGTATGCATCACCCAGTGTCTGCTTGTCACTCTGCTGTACCCTCTGCCAACCCTGCAGATCCTGTAACACTTGAGGAAGCAGCGGAATAGAACGAATAGAATTCTGGGACTTGGGTGTCTGGATCACGATCTCAGTTGTCGGTTCATTGGGATTCGTAGGTTTCTTCGCTTTGTTCAGCCGGTTCAACGTCCTTCGAATGTAGATCCTTTTGCCCTGCACATCCACATCCTCCCAGCGAAGCCCCAGCAGTTCACCAAGCCGGATGCCGGTAAACAACACCAGCCTAATAAAAACACCGTAACGGTGCTGATAGCTGCCTTGAATCAGGCGCATCTGCTCGTCACGGGTTAGGATAATGATCTGAGGCCGGTCTCCGCTGGGCAGGTTCACAGAGGATGCTGGATTGCTGTTGATATATCCTTCTGCCACCGCAAACTTCAAAGCACGGTGCAGAAACAGATTGATGTTCGTAATGGTTTTCGCCGATAGGCCTTCCACTTCAAACTTGTAATTGTAATACAACTGCAGTGTTCTGGGTGTCAGTTCCTGTATTGGAATATTTCCCAGTGAGGGCTTTAGATGCACGCGGATATAGCTTTCATAGCTTAAGTATGTGGACTGCTTGAGTGTATTCTTCATATACACTTCCAAGCACAGATCTAACCAGTCACCCAAGGTAACACGGGTAAAGCTGTTGGGACTGGTATCATTCACAAACGACATCTGATTAAGGAGTTTCACTGCCTCCTCTTTTGTCTTTGCATATTTAGAGACACGTTTAGGCGTTCCGGTAGCCTTGTCATAGTCCACCGTTACGCGAACTTCGTAGCGGCCATCCGACCGCAGTCTAATATTTCCTTCATTATTGGCTCTTGTCTTTGCCATGGTAATAAAACCTCCTTGTAAGTAACAGAATCGTTTCTTCAAAGGGATAATATCTGTCTGATTTCTTTGAAGTTTTCTGTTTACCACATGGTTAGGTTTGTATTACATTTTTACATTTGTACTGGGTTTTATCGTTTCTGCGTTGATACTCAGTACAGGTAATGTGCAAATAACGTCAAACAGTCAAATATGGCATCGGGCTATCCCACAAGGGCACAACCAGAGCCATATGGGACATCATAATGTTTTCAGCACTTCATGCTCATCTATGTCGGCATCTGTAAAGGGTTCTTTGGGTGTGTAGGGTCTGGTCTGACATAGATTCACACGATACTGAGGGTATTTCTTTTTCAGCATTCCGCAAACTTTCATAAATCCGCTTAGTCCGCCATGATACTGATGACCATCCACGAAGCTGGTTGTATTCATCACAATATGTACATGAACATGGCTCCCATCGAGATGCAAGCCATATACCATCTGATACTCCCCGAACAGCTTTGCTGCTTCAAATGCTAACGACATCATTTCATCGAAGTCTATGTATGTTGCTTCTTCATGGGAAAAGGTAATGAAGAAGTGCTTCAACTGAAGTGTATCCATCTGGTAGAACGCCTGCTTCACAAATTGCATTTGCATCCGTGCCGCATCAATTTCGGCAGTAACCCCATATCCGCCACAAAAAGCAGCTTTGCTTAACACATAATAGATCACATTGTTCAGTGCCGTAGTGTCCGGATATGTATTTCTGACAATCACAACATTCGGCATAACTTATTGATCTCCTTAACAATTTCATCATCCTCCATTCCCAGTTCAGCCAGACGAATCTGAATTCTGCACATCGCCGGTGCAATCAGCTGTCTGTAATTCGTTTCTGCAGGTAATGAATGATTGATCGAAGATCTGATATATTGACTGATTGTCATATTTAGATTTGTACTATTAGATTCTAATATACTATATTCTTCATTTGTTACTCTTAGGGATATCGTTTTATCTTTGTTTTTCATAATAACCTCCATGGTAAATGTAGTTGACAGGAATCGCTGATGTAATACATCTAACGATCCCTTGTTTACCATAGTGTTCCTAAGATTATTAAAGAATACATTAGCTTATCCGCTAACACAAAGACACCCTGCCGTTATTGCGACAAGGTGTCCAATCATCTATGGTAAGAACTCCGCTCCCATACTTTGGCAAAGATTGCGGAAGATTGTTGGGGTGGTAATAAATCGAAAAAGCATTACCGAAAACCACCGCAAAAAATCGAAACACTGACTACGGATATTCTCCGCGACATTGGTGTACTGGCACATATAAAAGGCTACCACTAGCAGCGTGAGTCAATTATGATAGCCGAGAAAGATTCAGATGTGATTAACGCTCTTACCAAAGTGTCGTATCCGCAGACATTCCAAACACCCCCCGGGTAGCTTGTGCCATCCAAGACGCCATTAAGATATCCTGGGATCGTTGCGAACAGAAAGGGCTTCGTCAATTCTTTGGATACACGGTGAACAAGCGAGAAGATAAGCCCTCCGTCGCAGAGTTTCTTGCCGTAATTGTAGATAATATTCAGCGTGCTATGCACACACCATAGGAAAGCAACATTTTATTTCACCACGCGATGGGGCGATAATGCCCCGTCGGGTGGTGTATCCTTATGGCAGGAAGTGAACAGCATTTCTGTCAAAAAGGAGCGATACATATGAAAAAGCAAGTTTTAATTGCAGATGCAGATTTTGTCTTTGCCAAAGAGCTTTCCCGGGCACTGGAGGAAAGCGGAAAATTTCAAGTGATCGATATTGCGCTGAACGGCAAGCAGGTAGTTCGAATGGTTGAGGAGCGGCGCCCGGATGTCCTCGTGATGGATATCCTGCTGCCGGAATTGGATGGGCTGAGTGTTCTGGAGGAAATCAGTTCTGCAGTTCCCTCTCCGATTGTGATCGCGACCTCCGCGTTTCTGTCCAATTATGTGGCTGTTTCCGCTATGGGCCTTGGAGTTCGGCAGCTGATCAAAAAGCCTTGCGATGCGGAATCTGTTGCGGCAAGTGTAGAACAAACCTGCAGAATCCTACCTCGAAGCGGAATCGGATATGACAGGAGGAGTCTGATTGCGAATACCCTTCACGATATTGGGGTTCCTGCGAATCTCAAAGGATACACTTATCTGCTGGACGCGTTGGAACTTACTATTGCAAATCCCAAAGCAGCCTTTTCTATGACGCAATCTATTTATGTTCCCATTGCCCAGCAGCACGGCGTGAAGCCGGAGCAGGTATCCCGGGCAATCAAGCGGGCAATCGATATTGCCTGGGATCGGGGTGATCTGGATACCTTGCAGTCGTACTTTGGATATACGGTGTCCAACACGCGGGGGATGCCCACCAACGGAGAGTTTCTGGCAATCATCGGAGAAACGCTGCGGTTTCAATTGAATGTGCAAGGCACGGCAGAGCAATAAATATGCGTTCACCCGATGGGGCAGAAATGTCCCATCGGGTGTTGTAATATGGCGGCAAACATGATACGATACAAAAGGGTGATGAACATGAGCAACCTGAAACGAAAAAAGCTTTCCTTTGCAATTTTGGATATTCTGCGCAAGTACACCGACGAGGATCATCGGCTGAGCCAGAAGGATATCATCGACATTCTGAAAACGGAATACGATATGACCGCCGACCGCAAAAGCGTCAAGCGGAATATCACCGGCCTCATGGAAATGGGCTATGAGATCAATTTCAGCGAAGCTCTGCGGATGTTTCCCAACAAAGACGGAGTTCTGGAGGAAAGCTATATTCTGTCCGACTTCTGGCTGGAACGGGAGTTTACCGACGGCGAGCTGCGGCTACTGATCGATAGCCTGCTGTTCTCCAAGCATATTCCCTACAGCCAGTGCAAGGGGCTGGTGGTCAAACTGGAGGGGCTGTCCAATCAGTATTTCAAGTCCCGTGTCCGCTTTATTTCCACCCTGCCCGAAACCGCTCCCAAGAACCAAGAATTGTTCTATACCATTGAGGTTCTGGACGAAGCAATTGCCATGGGCAAGCAGGTGTCCTTTACCTACAACAGCTACGGCACGGATAAGAAGCTTCATCCCCGCAGGGAGCGGGAGTACATCGTCAACCCCTATCAGATGGCTGCCACCAATGGCCGTTACTACCTGATTGGTAATTACGATAAGTACGATAATCTGGCAAACTACCGGCTTGACCGGATCACCGGCATCCGCCTGCTGGACACGCCTGCAAAACCAAAGAAGCAGGTGCAGGGCGGAAAGCAGTTTTCTTTACCTAAGCATATGGCAGAACACCTGTATATGTTCAGCGGTGAGAGCGTCCACGTGACCTTCCGGATGAAAAAGATCATTCTCGATGATGTGGTCGACTGGTTTGGTACGGATATCTCGTTCTCCGATGAAACGGAAGACGAAGTCACTGCCCGCGTCACCGTCAACTGGCACGCCATGCGCCATTGGGCGCTGCAGTATTGCCGTCATGTCCGCATTCTGACGCCCAATGATTTAGCACAGACAGTAAAAGAAGATTTGCAGAATGCACTCAATAACTACCAAGCTTAAATAAAAAGGAGGAAGTAAAGGAGAACAATCTATGGCTATCAATCAATATGTAGAACAATTAAAAGGAGTTTATGCCAAGTACTATTGTTCTGGCGAATGTGTAAATTATCCCCAATGCAAAAAGGGGCTTGTTGACGATGGATTGCTCTTCAACTGTGCAAAACTGGGAGCGCATTATGGGGAAAGTTCAAATCCCAGAGTGTTGGTTATTGGAAAAGAGCCGGTTACCGAAAATAGAGAAATCACCCAAACTGCATCACTGGAGAAAGCAAACAACGATCATTACAGAAGAACGCTATATACACTAGCTACGATACTTATAGAGCAGCCAAAATCAGATGCGTTAGCTGATCTAGAGGATTACAAAGATTTGCTAAGCTACTTTTGCCTTACGAACTATTTCAAGTGTTCTTTTACAGAAACAAAAACGGAAAAAGATGAAAAAAAGGCAACGAAAAGATCGGGCATAAAAGTGAGTAAGGAAATGAAGAAAGAATGCTGGAATATTTTGATGGACGAAATCAATGCGTTAAAACCGGAAATCATTATTATTCAGGGAACATCGTACAGCAATGCTTTTTGGAGGAAAATAGAGGAACGTTATGGCAAGAACACCTTGCGGAAACAGGAGTATAAAAGAGGTTATGAACAATTGACAAAGCACAATAATGGCCCCGACGGTAGTCCGTTATACATCGTCTGGGCATACCACCCAACGGCAAGAGCGCCGTATACATGGAATCAGCGGCTCAAGAATCTGCAGTATGTTTTGGGGAAACTCAAAGAACTGCTCGATGAGGAGAAAGTGGAAATTAAACTATAGTATTACTTTAATAGCTCCCATTCGACCGTTGAAAGCTGCTACACCTAAATAATATGCGTATGGTCACAAAAGGCATCCATGAAAATGCGACGCTCTAGCTGTACGGGAAACGACACAGCAGGCCCAATTTGCATAAAGATTGAGCCTGCTGTTTGTTATTTACAGGGTCAGCTAAACCGTTAAGAACATCATACTATATCGCGACCCAATTCTTCGTTATCGTGCGCGTGCGCTTCGTAGACCTGTTCGATATTCATAACAGTTTGGTTGCTTTACAAAATGAGCTACTCTGTAAGGACGTCTAGAACACAGCAATTGTTCCATTTTTAGGTTATGTCTCCTGCTATAATGCAGATACTCACCAGAAACTACATTAAAAAGGAGATTTACACTATGCCAAAACCGGATGGAACCATGTATGCCTGGGAAAGAGCCGAACTGAACGGAGCGAAAGTGCGCTATGACAGGGCGGTAGATGAAGTAAAACGGCACCCCAACTCTGCCCGCATCTATCAGTCCCTTGAGAAAAAGGCTTTCGCCGACCTGATGCGGATTACGGCCAAATATGCTGGTTGCAAATAAGTCATTTACCCCTGTCCATTTTTGGGACAGGGGTATTGCTATAATGGGCACATAAACCTCGGCCTTACTATTGGCCGCCCATCTTGCAATATTTTTGGAGGTAATGATTATGATCAAAGACACCATTTCCGAGTATGTCCGCATCATGTTTGATGAGAGTAGAGACGGCGAGCTGATCGCAGGAGATGCCGATAACCGGTTCGACTATCCGGTGGAATGGGACGAACAAACAGCAGATGAGCTGGCACAGCAGTGCAGCATGTTGATCGGTCATCTGACGGAGCTTTCTCATCAATACGAAAAACTGCGTAGCGAAACGCGGCATCTGACCCAAGAGCAAATGGATGTATGGAACACCTATCTGCGCCCCTTCCCCAAACACGATTTGGATATGCAGAAGCTGCAAATCATCTGGGAAAAATACGAAACCGGTGCAAACGTAACCGACGAGGAGCAGGATCTTGCAAATCAGTATGCGCACTGGTATGAGGAAAACGCACAGACTCGGCTGCCCGTCAAGTGCTGTGATCCTGTCCAACTCATTAACCGCGCCAGACGTTACAGTAAACTCGTTCGGCTGAATGCCCCGGCTGTTGTGCAGGAAAACGAAGCCAAGCGCTTTGCCGAAGAATTTGTGCTGTATCACTGCATGAAGTGATACAGCTTCAAAATAATTTGAATAAACACAAACAGTATGCTACAATGACAAAAAAACAGGGAGATTTGACATGAAAACAGAATGGATCTGCAAGTGGCAGCTGATGCCCGGTGGCCAGAAACATACCGCCACATATCCCTCGCAGTCAGAGGCCCAAAAAGCAATGGCGAAGGTTCTGACGGATACGGTGGATTTACAAAAGTACATCCATGCTCTGCGAAACGACGAGGGGGAAGATTGTGGCAGCAGCGCAGCCTTTCTGGAAGGCTTCCTCTCTGATTTGACCATGCCGGAATCTGAGTTTCCGGACTGCTGCGATGTTCCGGATCATTGTATGTTTGCGTTTGATTCCTGTGACGGATTCCGGTGGGGCTATATGCGCGGAGAGTGCCCGTACCTGTCCGCAGGCTATGTGTATGAAGGGGACGAGAACGAGCCCTATGTGATTTCTTTCAACTATGAGAATCCCATATCCATCAGCCGTGACCGGGTCAACGCAGTGGAAATCCGTATCCGCAAGCATATCAATTACGGCACCAGTGCATACCCTGTTATGATTTTGCTTGCCCTGGATCAATGCGCTCAGACACAAGAGCAGATCATTCATAAAATTTCTGAAACGTGGGATACCTCCATTGACCGCAAGGCAGTAGGTCGCCATCTGCAGTTGTTGCAGAATTTGGGTTTCCCTGTGCAGCACGGACCGGACGGTTATTATTACGATGGAGAAAAACAAGCGCCTAAAACCGGCATTAAGTATAGTCCCAGCGCTTATCCGCTGCTGATTCTGCAAGTGCTGGGCAAAACACCCCAAACGAAAGCCGGCATTATTCACGCTGTTCAGAATCAATACGGTGCAAAGATAGACAGAAAAGCAGTTGGCAGACACTTGGAGCTGTTACATGCATTAGGATACCACATTCAGGAACGTGACGACGGATATTATATCGACAAGTAACTTAAACAGAGAAAGGTGGGCTTTTTATGCTTTCCAAATCCAAATACTGCGCGTTCAGCCAATGTCCCAAGCGTCTGTGGCTGCAGACCTACAGGCCTGAACTATCCGAGGATAATGCCGCGTTGGATGCCCGGATGGAAGCCGGCAACGAGGTGGGCGACCTTGCTATGGGTCTGTTCGGCGACTTCACGGAAGTTACCGCCCACAAAGAGGATGGCAGACTGGATCTTTCCCGAATGATCGCCCACACACAGCAGTTGGTTGCAGAAAATCACCCGGTGATCTGCGAAGCCTCTTTCTCCTATGAAGGCAATTACTGTGCGGTGGATATTCTTCGACGGGAGAAGGGCGGCTATGCAATCTACGAGGTAAAAAGCGCTACCCACGAGGCAGAGATCTATGGCATCGATATCGCCTACCAGAAGTATGTTCTGGAACACTGCGGCATCACTGTCACCGGTACATACCTTGTGTGCATCAACTCCGACTATGTCCGTGGCGAAGAACTGGACATTCAGCATCTATTTAAGATTATCGATATGACCGATTGGGTTGAATTGGAATCTCCCCTTGTTTCCATGAAGATCCATCATGCAGAGGAAACTCTCGCCCAAAAAGAGGAGCCCGTCTACGGCATTGCCGAGCGGTGTGAAGAACCTTATCATTGTCCGTTCTGGAAGTACTGCTCCCAACATTTGCCCCAGCCGTCGGTGTTCGATCTGTACCGACTGCCCAGGAAAAAGAAATTTGATTTCTACCGCAAGGGAATCATTTCTTATGCAGATGCCATGGCCGTACCCAGCCTCAGTGATACCCAGCTGCGGCAGATCCAGTTCCGGCTGTCTGACTGCGGCACTTACATCGACAAGGGCGGTATTCAGGATTTTCTGAACACGCTGTCCTACCCCATTTACTTTCTGGATTTTGAAACCATGCAATTGGTCATTCCCCAGTTTCCGGGAACGAAACCCTATCAGCAGATCCCCTTCCAGTATTCGCTCCACTATATCGAGGAACCGGGTGGGGAGCTGAAGCACAAGGAGTTTCTGGCTCAGTCCGGTGAAGATCCCAGACGGGCCATTGCGGAAAGTCTGTGTCGGGATATCCCTATGTTTGCTTGCGTCACCGCATACAACCGCGGTTTTGAGTGTGGACGGATCAAGGAATTGGCTGCGCTGTTCCCGGATCTTGCCCCCCATCTTTTGAACATCCGCGGCAACATTCAGGATCTGCTGACTCCATTCCAGTCCGGTTACTACTATAACCGGGCAATGGGCGGCAGTTTCTCCATCAAGAGCGTTCTGCCTGCCATCTTCCCCGATGATCCGGCGCTGGATTATCATAATTTGGAGGGTGTCCACAACGGCGGCGAAGCCATGGAACTGTTCCCCAGAATCAAAGACCTGCCCCCGGAGGAGCAAGTCGTCGCAAGACGGAATCTGCTCCAATACTGCAAGCTGGATACCTATGCCATGGTCAAGGTGTGGGAAGCTTTGCGGGCTGCTGCAGGATTATAAATTATAGGAGAATATTTTATGGAATACAAAAACAGATTAACTTCCACAGTCAAAGCATTCTGGGACGGAGATGGACGATCCATTGATGATGCAGAGGGTAGAAAAAAAGCCATCACACGCGCCACAAGAGATTTGATGGCACGAACATTAAAAAGAATCGTACCCGAGACAGAAAGTTTTAATAATGCGGTCATCTGCGCGCTGCTCCCTAAAATAGACGAGTGGTTCAGCCTGCCGCAGGATTCTATCACCCAAGATACCTTTGACGAGTGGCATCACGAGGCTTGCAAAGAAGCACTGTCTGTTCTTCGTGCCTTCTATATTAATCAGGACGGAACGCCTGTTGCTTACGGTAAAGCACAAAAAATCGTCAACATGACAATGAAAGGGCTCTACTGTTTGAACGAAGCTAAGAAAAAGAATATACATTTCCAATACTGTCATATGGCTTTAGATTCCTTTATCTTGGAGTGGTTTTGCCGGCAGGTGATGCCTTGGTACAACAAGGGAAAGAAAGCAACAGAGAGAATAAAGAAGACAGCAATCGTATCGTGGAGTGTAATCCCAGAAGGTGACGGAGATGCACCATATGGCTACGATATGTATGTGAAGCATATGCGTGATTACTTTGATGCAGAGCATCCTTATGATGGGCTTTATCCTTTGCAGGCAGAGTTCTTTATCTGGTCGGAAATACAGCTTGCGATGGCAGCAGAGTCTCTTTACGGCCAGGACATCGGAAAAGAAGATGCCGTTGCAGAAGCACAAACAAGATGGAATATCCAGTGGACAGACGGGCAAAAAAAAGATGTTAACAAGCAATTTGAACGGTGCAAACAGGAATTTAAGCTTCGTCCTCTGGAAGAAAAAGTAGCGTTTTTGCGAACCCGTGTTGAACAACTGTGTAAATATGTGAATGTGACCGAGACTACATATGTCTAACAAAAATTGTATACATCATATCGGAAAGAAGACCTCCGCTGGCTGTGCTAAGGGATTTATCTTACAGTCCTCCAGTCCTAAATGGAGATGGTACGCACTAAAAGGAAGACCAAACTTCGAGCTGATTGATAACCCCTACGCAAAGTAACCTTATAAAAGGACCCGCCCCGGTGCTTATGCACCGGGGCGGCTGTTCGTTATCGGTTATTTTTACGGTATTGCGCAACAGTTGCCTTATTGCAGGAGGAATATTCGTTTTCCTCCGTTATGCCATCGTATTCCCATCCGCAGTTTCGGCAGATCCAGTAGCTGTCCAGCGTTTCTTTTCCGCAAACAGGACATTTGACAATTTTGTAGCCCAATTCCAGATATTCTCTGGTTGCGCGCAGATCAAAGGATGTAGATGTCATAGGGCATTTCCTCCAATTGTTTCATGTTATAATAATGGGGAACGGCAATAAAAATCTGCCGCCCGGTGGCAAGGAGTGCTTCCCAGATCGGATGCAGGTCAATAGCTTCATCCAGCCGTTCCAGAAAGTTGCAGATAAAAAGCGGACAATCATCCTCTTTTTCAAGGGTGGCATTCAATTTCTCCAACAGCAAATCGCCGGTGCCGGAAGTGCCTGCAGACAACCGGCTGCCGTCCAAAAGATGTGCGTTCTTTCTGAAATTCAGAAAGCGATGCTTGTAGAAACACTTCATCAACCGTACCGGATCTCCCTGCTTATTCTCGATACTGTCTACAAAGACCCGTCCGTCATATCCGGACACAAACAGGGTCGTGTCATCTTTCCAATTCAGCGCTGCATGAAATGACTGCGGTGGCACTCCACCGAAGACTCCGGCCAATGTCAATACAACATCTTCCGCATTCTGCCCAAAAAGGATATTGATTCTGTGGCAGAACCGAAACTCCGCAGGAGGTACTCCCTCTTGAACGGAAACACAAGCGGACAGAATTCTTTTACACATATTATCGCCCCTCCAATGTGGTGTGTCAACAGTATAGCATAGCGATCCCGTCAAAAAAGGAACGTCCCTTTTTGGTACATAGCGCTGTCTATAATAATAGCAGATAAACAAAAGGAGGGCTTTACCATGACAGAAAGTACGTATCCCCAGTTCACTATTTCCGGTGCTGACGAAGATTTAACGCGTATTTGCAAAGAAAAGCTGCAGGCTTTATACGGAACAAATCCGCCGGTTTCCATTGTGGAACGATTGAACGACGAGTTCTCCCGAATGACCGGCACAAACTACAGTTCGGTTTATATGCTGCTGTATTATTTGGCTGCTCATTTGAGAAATGCCGGAGGGCGCATCGGCATAAGGGGTACTTTAAGCTCCACGCTGACGAGTTTTCTTTTGGGAATTTCCGATATCAATCCATTGCCTGCGCACTACCGTTGCCCCTGTTGCGGTTATCCGGAATTTGCATCAGCGGATTCCGGATATGATTTGCCCGCAAAAGCTTGCCCGCACTGCGGTAGTGCGCTATGCGGTGACGGTCATAATATTCCTTATGAAACTTGCTTAGGCATTGATCCGGTGGAACAAATCGAGACCGTCGAAATCAATGTGTCCGCATCTGCGTGGAAAAAAGCGGTTTGCTTTCTGGTTGATTTTTGGGGAGCAGAGCAGATCGCCTGCGCTGACGAATGGAATAACCCCGTCTGCTTTATGCTGTTGCCGGACGGAATGAAATTTGAGGATGTCACACCGATCACAGAGCTGACTCCTTCGGTGTGTGGCGTCCATAAGAGAACCGTTTTGCCCGGATATGATTTGGTGCCTGCGCTTCTCAGGGTTATTCTTCTGCCACACTGCAATTACGATGTAATCAGTCAACTGCATCAACTTACCGGAACGAAACCGGAGGATATCGACTACAGCGACCCTAGTGTCTATCAACTGTTTCAGAATTCGGATACCTGCGGCATTTCGGGTTTCTCCACAGATTGCAACAAGGAGATTGTGTGCACACGCAAGGATATCCGATTCAGCGACCTAATCCGGGTCAGCAGTATGACTTATGGCTCTGGCGCATGGGAAAATAATGGTGAAAACCTTTTAGAGAGTCATTCCTTCCGTGAACTGATTACCAGCAGGGATGACATCTTCCTGGCACTAAGGAAATACGGCTTAGACCCGCAAATAGCGTATGATGTGATGGAAATCGTTCGCAAAGGCAGATTCTGCGCAGATACCGATCAAAACCGCAAGATGGCACAAAAGCTTTTGCGCAAAGGTGTTCCTGAATGGTATGTAGAATCTATGCGAAAAATTCACTATCTGTTCCCTAAGGCACATGCCGCCCACCACACTAAAACGGCAGTGGTACTCGCCTGGTTCAAAACCTATTTCCCGAATGAGTTTTACAATGTAATCTTACACTTTTGGGAGGCAGAGGAGCTCCTGCACTGCAATGACAAAGAACTGAGCCAAAAGCTAGAGTCCTTTGAAAAACAAAAGCATTATAAAGAACCTGCTCAGGAGGTCATCGAGCTTCTGTTGGAGGTGCGTCACCGGAATGTTCCTATTGACTTGTCAATCCTGTATCGTGCAGCCAGACCAATTATTATCAAGTAGGAAAAGAGTGCGTCCATATGGGTTATTATTCTAATCTTGCAATTGATGAAGACACCTATCGCCACGACGTAAGCATTACATCTCCTGAACAGCAGTTACTCTGGCGGCTGGATGATTTGCGGGACAGATTAGATGAACTGAAGCTATCAGGTGCGCTGTATGGAGGTGTGTGTTGCTTTACCAAAGGTGATCTTCGTTATGCCCCACTGGGTTATTTTAACACTATCTATGATGTTGAATGCGCCATTGAAATAGTCATAGTCGACTTAAAAAACAAGTTCGGAATTGAAGTTGGCGATGAAGTCTTTGCGCATGATTCATCCCGTTCAGAGAACAGTACAGGCGATCAGATTTCTCTGCTTGAGATCGTCCTTTTGCACCCCTACTGCATACAGCAAAGCATTGCATAAAATTGCTCTCGTCTGCCCTGAACAAGTCATCAAGCCACAGCACCTTTTTCGTCTACCACTGCGGTTCTGTACGATATCGCATAATACTACCCCAGCAAAAAAGCTGTTCCATATCGGAACAGCTTTTCGGTATTTAGTTCATTCTTTCGGCTGTCGGATTCGAATCACGTTTCCATTTACTCTGTTTTTCCGTTGTTTTCCGAACTTTTCAAAACACGAATTGGGGTCAAATTGGGGTCAAAAAATCATGGCTCGAATCCCCAGTGTCCACGAGACGTGGAAAAACCGCCTAAATCTTACGATTTAGGCGGTTCTTTGGTTGCGGAGGCAGGACTCGAACCTACGACCTCCGGGTTATGAGCCCGACGAGCTTCCAACTGCTCTACTCCGCGATATCAGCGCACCCTTAAGTGCCTGTGTATTATAGCATGGAAGCAGGTCATTGTCAACCCCTATTTATATCATTTCTTAAGATCTTATCGCGCAATTCCTCCGAATAGTGCTCTTTCCTGCAATTCTGTTCATTTTTTGACATTTACAAATCTTCATTCCAGCGCTGCACGCAGCTTTTCCAGCGCGCGTTTTTCGATTCGGGACACATAGCTCCTGCTGATGCCAGTCTTTGCTGCTACCTCCCGCTGGCGATGGGGGGCATTCCCTTCCAAACCATACCGCAAAGCAACCACCTGCCTTTCCTGTTCCGTCAGGCATGTTTCCAGTGCCGCACGAAGCTGAGCCACTTTTTCTTGCCGCGCCACCTGCTCCAAGAGGTCACAGTCCTCCGCGACCACGTCCATAAGTGACAATGCCGCGCCGTCCGTTCCCGTTTCGATATAGTCCGACAGCGAAACATCCTGCGCACTCTTTCGCTGGCTGCGGAAATACATCAGGATTTCATTTGCTATCCTCACATTGATGCGTCACAATAAAACAGCGCAGCTGCCTGATTGGTGCTGCGCCGTTATATCAGTGGTTATGGAATCAGCCCCAGGGGGTATAGTTACCGGTGACGCCGTCGCGCTCGGCAGGAGAGGTCTCCCTTTCGGTAGTTTCCTCCGTGGGTTCCTCGGTTTTTCCGCTGTCTTCCGTATTCGTGCCGCCGCTCTGCTCAGGGGCAGGCTCAT
>JAGKTU010000049.1 GCA_021153265.1 Clostridia bacterium | reverse complement strand
GGTGAACGGGGCTTGAAAGGAGAGCATATGAAACTGAAAACCACCCTGTTGGGGAAAACATACGAGTTTCGGGACTTGAAACAGGTGCTGGCGAAAGCCAATGAGGAGAAAACCGGCGACAAACTGGCAGGTCTCGCGGCGGAAACCGCTCAGGAGCGGATCGCGGCCAAGGTGGTGCTGTCCGCGGTGACATTGGGGGAACTGCGTGAGAATCCTGTTGTCCCCTATGAAGAGGACGAAGTGACCCGGATCATTCAGGATGACGTGAATGAGAAGGTATATGCCAAGATCCGGGGCTGGACGGTCAGCGAACTGAGAGAATGGATCTTGTCGGAGAACACTTCCGGGGCAGATATCCGGAAACTCAGCCGGGGGCTGACATCGGAGATGGTGGCGGCGGTGTGTAAGCTGATGAGCAACTTAGACCTCATCTATGCGGCAAACAAGATCACCGTTACCGCCCACTGCAACACCACCATCGGCCTGCCGGGGACGCTCTCGTGCCGCCTGCAGCCGAACCACACCACCGATGACCCGGAGGGTATCACGGCGTCCACTCTGGAGGGTTTGAGCTTCGGTGCAGGCGATGCGGTGATCGGACTGAACCCGGTGACGGACAGCCCGGAGCAGGTGGGTAAGGTGCTGCGGCGGTTTCAGGAGATCAAAGAGCATTGGCAGATTCCTACCCAGATCTGTGTCCTCGCCCATGTGACGGCACAGATGAAGGCGGTTCGCGCCGGTGCGCCCTGCGATCTGATCTTCCAGTCCATCGCAGGCTCGGAAAAGGGCAACGCAGCCTTTGGCTTCAGTGCCGCAACGCTGGAAGAGGCAAGGGCGCTGCTGTTAAGAGACGGCACGGCGGAAGGGCCGAATGTGATGTATTTTGAGACGGGGCAGGGATCGGAGCTTTCTTCCAACGCCCATCACGGGGCGGATCAGGTGACCATGGAGGCCCGGTGCTACGGGTTTGCCAAGCGGTACGAGCCGTTTTTGGTCAATACGGTGGTGGGCTTCATCGGGCCGGAGTATCTGTACGATGCCCGGCAGGTGACCAGAGCCGGCCTGGAGGATCACTTTATGGGTAAGCTTACGGGGATTTCCATGGGCTGCGACTGCTGCTACACCAATCACATGAAGGCGGATCAGAATGACATCGAAAATCTGGCGAGCCTGCTGACCATGGCCGGGTGCAACTATTTTATGGGCATCCCCCATGGGGACGATATCATGCTGAACTACCAGACCACCGGCTTCCGGGAGACGGCGGCGCTGAGAGAAATCACCGGCAAGACGGCCATCCCCGAATTCCAGCGGTGGCTGGAGAAAATGGGCTTCGTGGAGAATGGTCATTTGACGAAAAAGGCCGGGGATGGCTCCAGCCTGCTATTCTGACGGCGCAGGAGGGAAGACCATGGAACAAAAAATAGACAATGCGTTGGTGGAGCAGGTGCTGCGGCAGATCTTTGTGCCGCTGGAGGCATCCGGCCGTCATGTCCACGTGACGGCGGAACAGGCGAAGTACCTCTTTGGTCACGCGCTGACGGAAAAAAGACCCCTTTCCCAGCCGGGGCAGTATCTGGCTCACGAGCGCGTTACAGTGATCGGCCCGAAGGGGCGGTTTGAAAATGTGGCGGTGCTGGGGCCGGAGCGGCCGGAGGCGCAGGTGGAGATTTCTCTGACCGATGGACGGGTTCTGGGACTCACACCGCCTATCCGACCCTCCGGGGATGTGCGCAACAGTCCCGGGGTGGTGCTGGAAGGCCCGCGGGGAAAAATAGAACTGAATCAGGGGGTTATTGCCGCTCAGCGGCACATCCACATGACCCCGGAGGATGCGGCGCGCCACGGTGTAAAGGACAAACAGGTGGTCAAGCTGCAGGTATTTACCCATCGGCCGCTGATTTTTGAGGATGTGCTGGTTCGGGTGCGGCCGGACTTTGCCACCTTCGTCCATTTGGATTATGACGAAGCCAATGCCTGCGGCATGACGGCTGGCGATTTCGGGAGGATCCTGCCATGAACCGGGCGCTGCTGATCGGTGCAGAACCTGCGGTAGATCTGGGCTTTTCCTATGTCCGGGAGGGGGAATACGATGCTGTGGTCATCGGTTCGCTGCATATTTCTGAACTGCTGCGGTTTCGGGAGGAGCAGGTCTTGCAGGCGCTGAGCCGGGGCAAAAGTGTCTATCTGTATACACCCGGCCTGCCCGTGGTGCAAAATCGGGCGCTGGCTGCCAGTCTGGCTGCTGCCCAGCGGGAGCTGAAAAACTGGGGTGTCATCTTCACCGACGGCGGCAGAAAACAGCTAATTACCGCAGAAGAGGCCCGGTGGATGCGGAAAAACGGGCAAAAACCCGGACCCGGCGCGGTGCTGACGCCGCTGGCCCGGGAGATCATGGAGGGATAGGATGAAAATTGGAAAAGTAGTCGGTTCCGTCTGGGCCACCAGAAAGGCCCAGTGCCTGCAGGGGCAGACCTTTCTGGTGGTACAGAGCGAGGGGGAGCAGATCGTGGCGGCAGACCAGGTGGGTGCCGGTGTGGGAGACCGGGTGCTGCTGGCCACCGGCACAGTGGCATCCCGGTACTGTATGGATGCACCGGTGGATGCGGCTGTGGTAGCCATCGTCGATGGCAAGGAAGGGCAATGACATGGAATTTGATAAAGACTTAGCTGCCCGGCAGGAGGTAAGACTTCTGTGCCGGAAGGCCGAGAAGGCCAAGTGTTTCCTGCGGGATTTTTCACAGGAAAAGCTGGACAAAATCGTGGAGGCGGCGGCTGCGGCGTTTTCCGCCGCGGCAACGGAATTGGCAGAACTGGCGGTGACGGAGACGGGATTCGGCAATGTCCCGGACAAGATCACCAAAAACCGCTTTGCTTCCGAAACGGTGGCGAAAGCCATCCGGGGTATGCAGACCGTGGGGGTATTAAAAGCCGACCCCAAGGAAAAACTGTGGGAGGTGGGTGTGCCGGTGGGGGTCATCGCAGGCATCGTCCCCAGCACCAATCCCACCTCTACCGTGTGCTATAAATCCTTGATCGCGCTGAAATCCGGCAACGCCATCGTATTTTCGCCCCATCCCAAGGCGCTCAACTGCACCCTTCGGGCGGCGAAGATCATTTCGGAAGCGGCGGTAAAGGCCGGCGCGCCGGAGGGGGCGGTGAGCTGTCTGAGTATCCCCACCATGGCAGGCTGTCAGGAACTGATGGGGGCGGAGGAGATCAATTTGATCCTCGCCACCGGAGGCCCCGGCATGGTGAAGGCGGCATATTCCTCGGGCAAGCCTGCCATCGGCGTGGGGGCAGGTAACGGCCCGGCCTATATCCACCGTTCCGGAGATATCAAGCAGGCGCTGGCGAAAATTCTGCGGTCGAAGACCTTTGACAACGGAACGGTCTGCGCTTCGGAGCAGAGCATCATCGTGGAAAGAGATATGGAGAAGGCTGTCGTCCGGGAAGCGGAGAAAATGGGCTTCTACTTTATGAAGCCGGAGGAAGCGGAAAAATTAGCCGGGAAACTGTTTAAGCCCAACGGGGGACTGAACCCGGCGGTTGTCGGAAAAGATGCAACTTACCTTGCAAAATTGGCTGGTTTTTCCCTGCCTTTTGGGGCAAAAGTGCTGGTTGCGAGGGAAAATAAAGTGGGTCCGGACAGACCCTATTCCATGGAAAAGCTCTGCCCGGTGCTGGCGTTTTACGTCGAGGATGGGGAAAAAGAGGTGCTGGAGCGCTCCATGGAGATCCTAATGCATGAGGGAAGAGGTCACACCTTCTCCATCCATGCCGAAGATAAGGATGTGGTGAGAAGGTTTGCCGAAAAAATGCCGGTTTCCCGGTTTTTGGTCAATACTCCGGCGGCGCTGGGCGGCATCGGCGCTACCACGCCGCTGTTCCCGGCACTGACCCTTGGCTGCGGTGCGGTGGGGGGAAGCGCATCTTCCGACAATATTTCTCCCATGAATCTGGTCAATATCCGCAGAATCGCCTGGGATTTGGGAGAAAATGAGCAAAAAGAAGCCTATAGCGACGATATGATCGAGCTTTTGGCGCAAAAAATCTTGGAAAGGCTGAAATAAGCTGAAAAATGGGAAAGGAAGTCAGAAAAATGGATACAAATTCTCTGGGAATGATCGAAACCAAGGGCCTTATCGGCGCCATCGAGGCGGCTGACGCCATGGTCAAGTCCGCCAACGTCCAGCTGGTGGGCAAGGAGCAGGTGGGCGGCGGTCTGGTCACCGTCATGGTTCGCGGCGACGTGGGCGCGGTGAAGGCTGCCACCGATGCCGGTGCGGCGGCTGCGGAAAAGGTGGGGGAACTGATCTCTGTTCACGTCATCGCAAGACCTCACACCGAGGTGGATGTGATTTTGCCTAAGGGCAGATCCAATCCCAGCGGCCCGGTGGGCAAGTAAATGCTCTATACGGAAGAAAATGTCCGGGACAATATCCGCAACCGGGAAGGAAAGCGGGTCTTCTTTCTTAGGAAGGAAGACCGGCTCACCCCGGGGGCAAGGGATTGGCTGAGCCGGGAGAGAATTGAGATTTTACCGGCGGAACAGGCGAAAATCAACCGTTATCGGCTGGAAAATGGGGCGATTTTAGAGGAAAAGCCGGAGCATATGACCCATCTGCATGGGGAAGTTCTGGTGGAGAAAAACCATCCGCGGATCCGGTTTCGGGGTGCGGTGGACGAGGTGCAGGCGGAGATTCTGCTGTGTCAGCTTTCTGTGTCCCGGAAATTGCAGGAACGGCTGGGGGAACTGCTGGCCTGCGCACGGATGATCATTCGCTGCGATGTTTTGGCGGAGACCATGCCCGAGGGGAAGCTGGCAGGAATGACGGCGCAGCAGCTTCGGGAGAGGAGCCATCGGCCTCAGGATTTTTACGGTCAGCCCCATTTTATGCCGGAATCGACCGATGGAATGGAGGTTCTGGCGCTGAATCGGCTGCGGTGCGTGGTAAGAAGGGCGGAACTGGCGGCGGCAGAGGCTTTCGTGGATGAAAAGGGAATGCCCACAAGACCGGATATCTTGCGGACGATGAACCGGATGAGCAGTTTGGTATATATACTGATGATCGAAACAAAGGCAGGAAAATGACATGAACAAACAGGAATTGACTGCGCTGGTGGCGGAGATTCTGTCCCAGAGCCATGGGAAAGAGCCTATGGTCAAGGGCAGCGATTATAAGCCTGCGGATTCCGGTCCGGAACGGAAGGATACGGGATTCCGGGATGGGGATTTTGTGGCGGATGTGACGCAGCTGGATCTGCGGAAGCTGTATTTGACGGATGATCCACTAAATGGGGAGAAATTCCGAAAAATGAAGGAGAAAACCCCGGCACGCTTGGGCAGCGGCAAGGCTGGAGCGCGGTACAAGACGCTGACAATGCTCCGCTTCCGGGCGGATCATGCGGCAGCGCAGGATGCGGTATTTTCCCAAGTACCGGAGAAGTACGCCGGGGAGAATGGGTTGACGGCGGTGCAGACAAAGTGCGAAAGCAAGGATATGTATCTGACTAGACCGGATCTGGGACGGTGCTTTGACGAGAAGAACCAGCAGATCATACGGCAGGCGGTGGCAGGCTCTCCCAAGGTGCAGATCGTGGTGGGGGATGGGCTGTCATCGGCGGCCATTCAGGAAAATGCTATGGACTGTCTGGCATCTATCCGGGACGGGCTGAAGCTGCAGGGCATCGAACTGGGGCAGAGCCTGTTTGTCCGGTACTGCCGGGTGGGTGCAGGCGATGCCGTGGGGGATGTGACCGGGTGCGAGCTGGTGTGCGTACTGGTGGGGGAACGGCCCGGGCTGGTGACGGACAAGAGTATGTCCGCCTATATCACCTACAAGCCCCACACCGGAGTTTCCGAGTCCAGCCGGACGGTGGTCAGCAACATCCACGCCCAAGGGACGCCGGCGGTGGAGGCCGGGGCCTATATCGCGGAGCTGATCGGGAAGATTTTGCAGAAAAAGGTATCCGGCGTGGGGCTGCATCTGGAGGCGGCCCAATGATTCCGGTGAAGGTACTGGCGGTGCGGTATGTGAACAATGCCGCGCCGGCATTGCTGGAAGGGCTGGGCGCCGGAACGGGACAGCGGAGCATCGCCATGCTGACCACGGACTGCGACGACGCCACCTACATCGCTTTGGACGCGGCCACAAAAGCGGCGGATGTGGAGGTCATCTATGGGCGCAGTTTCTATGCCGGGGCGGCTAACGCATCCACGCCAAACGCCGGGGAGGTCATCGGGATTCTGGTAGGGGCGACTCCGGGGGCAGTCAGAAGCGGCATGGAGGCGGCGCTGGGGGCGCTGAAGAGGATCGGTTTCGAGGAGGTCGACGGCGTTCCTTACCTTGCTCACACGGTGAGCAGTGTGGGGACGTTTTTGGCGAAAGAGGCTGGGGTCAGCCCTGGAAGTGCGATTTGCTACCTCATCGCGCCGCCACTGGAGGGCATGTATGCACTGGACAAGGCCATGAAGGCGGCGGATGTAAAGTTATGTAAACTATACAATCCACCCAGCGAGACGAATTTTGGCGGTGGACTCTTAAGCGGCAGTCAGTCAGCCTGCGAGGCGGCGGCCGGCGCCTTCGCCCAGGCGGTGGCGGAGGTGGCGGCAAGGCCGGTGGAGGGTTAGACAAGGATCAGGGCCGGGTAATATCCCGGTATTTTCAGAACAGTACAAGCAGTTGCAGCACTTCCGGCGATCGTGCCGGAAGTGCTGCTGAATTTTGGCCGGTTTACCGGCTGACGGTCTTTTTGCTTATACACAGAGCGGACGTTACATACCGGAAAACGGATGAAAAAAGCGGAAATAATATTTTGGAAACAAAATCTGAACGTTTCGGAATCAACCGGATCCTACAATGAGGCCATCCAAGAAAACAACACACAAATCAAAGGAGTGAGGAAGAATGGCTAAGTTTGCAGATCGGATCGGGAAAATTGCCGAGGCGTTGTCGGCGGTTACAAGAAAATCGAGCGCGGCATTGTCGGCGGTTATAAGAAAATCGAAAGTGCTTTCGTGAATGCCTTTCTGGCAAAGGAAGGCGAAACGGTGGAGGATGCGAAATCCCGCGCTGCCGCTGAGCGGAAGGCCCGTGAGGAGAAGATCCAGAGCGAGGCGGCGGCCCGCGAGACTGCCCGGAAGGAAATCGTCCGGAAGAATCTGGAGGCCAGCCGGAACGCCGGCAAGAGAAATTAATATTTCTCAAACATTTCGGAAAACATTCGAAAAAGAACATAAATTATATTAAAGCAAAGCATACGACCTGTGGCTTAAAACTGACAGCCGAGGCAACCGGCAATATGGAATGAAAGAGGCAATGAACATGAACAACAACGATCAGGAATTTCTGGTGCAGAAGATCCGCTCCCAGTACACCGAGAAGGAGCACACCGAACTGGATGAACTGAAGGCGCTGGACGCCAAGGTCAAAAAGCCCGCCAATGTGTTTGGCTACGTCTACGGCAGCATCGGTGCCATCGTCATGGGCGCAGGTATGAGCCCGGTCATGACCGATATCGGAGATATGCTGGGTATGAGCCAGACCATGCTGCCGGGTATTTTGGTGGGTATTGCAGGCATGGCCATGGCGCTGACCACCTATCCCATTTACAAGAAGATCCTGACTTCCAGAAAGAAGAAGTACGCAGACAAAATCATGGAACTGAGTGAGCGGATCACGAAAGGCTAAGGTGCTGCATATGACGGGCGATCGCTATTATCTGCTGACCGGTGCCGCAGGCTTTCTGGGCTCCAACATCTGCGCGCAGCTGCTCCGCGAGGGCAAGAAGGTTCGCGCATTGGTTCTTCCCAATGACAAATCCGTAAAGTTTATCCCCAAGGAAGTGGAAGTGGTCATCGGCGACCTGTGCGACGAAGCTTCTCTGGAACCGTTCTTCACCGTGCCGGAGGGCTGCACTTCCGCGATCATCCACTGCGCCTCCATGGTCACGGTGGATCCCGGCTATTCCGAAAAGCTGATGGCTGTCAATGTGGGCGGTACCCGGAACATCATTACCAAAGTTCTGGCCCATCCCGAGTGCGAGAAGATGGTTTATGTTTCTTCCACCGGCGCTATCCCCGAACAGCCCCACGGCACTCCCATCACCGAAGTCTCCAAATTCACCCCCTGCGATCCCAAGAAGGTGGTTGGTGCCTATTCTCTTTCCAAGGCCACCGCTACCCAGATGGTTCTGGACTCTGTCAAAGTCATGGGCCTGAAGGCCTGCGTGGTCCATCCCTCCGGTATTCTGGGACCCAATGACCACGCTCTGGGCGAGACCACCCGTACCGTGCTGCAGATCATCAAGGGTGAGATGCCTATGGGCATGCAGGGCAGCTTCAACCTCTGCGATGTCCGGGATCTGGCCGCCGGCACCATTGCCGCCATCGACAAGGGCCGTGTGGGCGAGTGCTACATTCTGGCAAATGAACCCGTCACGCTGAAAGAAATGTGCGATATGATCCAGCAGGAATGCACCGCCAAGAAGATCAGCGTTTACCTGCCGCTGGGTCTGGCCGACAAGCTCGCTCAGATGCTGGAAAAGCAGGCGGAAAAGAGCGGCAAGAAGCCTCTGATGACTACCTTCTCTGTTTATAACCTGGCTCGCAACAATGTGTTCGACTACTCCAAGGCTAAGCGGGAGCTGGGTTACACCACCCGGCCCTATCAGGAAACCATCCATGACGAAGTCCGCTGGATGATCGAGGAAGGTCTGATCGAAGGCAATCCCACGCCCACCAAGCTGACCAATGAGGAAATTCGGGAGAGCGGCGCTATGTCCCATATCATCAAGGCTATGGAGCATGATCCTTCCGATTGGCTGAAGTAATTTCAGGACACGCCGCGTTGCGCTCAGACATCGGGAAAATGTATCCATTATCAAACCCCACAGACGGTTACGGAAAAATTCCGCCTGTGGGGTTTGTCAAGTTCATCCCAGAGGAAAAAGAGAAACAAAACTTTAACATTTATCCGCTATGATATATAATAAGAAAAAAGTGGAGGGATGTATCATGTTTCAGATTTTGGTTGTGGAAGATGATCGGGATTTGAACCGGACGGTGTGCGCCTTTTTGAATCACAGCGGTTATCGGGCTACGGGTACCTTGAGCGCAGGCGAAGCTTATGATGCCATGTACGAAACGGTATTTGATCTGATCGTATCCGACATTATGATGCCCGGTATCGATGGATTTGAGTTCGCCAAGACCGTCCGCACGCTTAACGAGAATATCCCCATTCTCTTTATGACCGCCCGGGACGATTTTGCCTCCAAGCAGCGGGGTTACCGCATCGGCGTGGACGATTATATGGTCAAGCCCATCGATCTGGACGAGCTGTTCCTGCGCATCGGGGCGCTGCTGCGCCGGGCGAAAATCGCATCCTCCCGGAAGCTGGAGGTGGGCAGCTTTTCCATGGATATGGATGAGCACATCGCATTGCTGGGGGACGAGGAAATCAATCTGACCAACCGGGAATTTAACATTCTGTATAAACTGCTGTCTTACCCGAAAAAGACCTTCACCCGGCAGCAGCTCATGGATGAATTTTGGGATGCAGATACGGAAACGGCGCCCCGCGCGGTGGATGTATACATGACCAAACTCCGTGCGAAGCTGTCCGCTTGCGGGGATTTTGAGATCAAGACCGTCCACGGGCTGGGTTACAAGGCGGTGATCAAATGAAAAAGCACAGGCAAAGGCCGTTTTTCCGGGCGCTTCAGAATTATGTGACATTTTTTCTGCTGGTTGCCTTCATTGTGTCCTGCTGTATGATGCTGTTTGTGTCCACATTGGCGGATTCCATGGGACTCGTATTCACCAAGGAAAACGTTGCCGCTGCGGCGAAGCTGACCTTCGGCAATGTGCTGCTGATCAGCTGCGGCGCGGCGACCATCGACTATATCCGGCGCAGACGGATGGTGGACCGCCCGGTAAAGCAGATCATGGATGCGCTGGATCAGGTGATGCAGGGGGATTTTACTGTGCGGATCGCCCCGGTGAAGGAATTTGCCGGTGAAACCGGCTTCAACGAGATCATTCAGGCCATCAACGCCATGACGGCAGAGCTGCAGGGTACGGAGACCCTGCGGACGGACTTCATTGCCAATGTGTCCCATGAACTGAAGACACCTCTTGCGGTCATGGGCAATTACGCAACCATGCTCCGGCAGCCGAAGCTCTCCGAAGAAGACCGCATGGAATATGCCAAATCCATATCGGTGGCTGCCCGGCGGCTGGCGGCCTTGATCACCAATATCCTGAAGCTGAATAAGCTGGAAAACCAGCAGATTTTTGCGCAGCCAAAAGAATTCGATCTGGGGGAACTGCTGTGCGAGTGTCTCTTGGGATTTGAGGCGGCCTGGGAGAAAAAGAAGCTGGAAATCGAAACCGACATACAGGACGATGTCCGCATCAAGTCCGATCCGGAACTGCTGAGTCTGGTGTGGAACAATCTGATCTCCAATGCGGTTAAATTCACCCCGGAGGGCGGTACCATCCATGTATCTTTGACGGCAGACGAAGCGAATGTGGCTGTTTCTGTCCGTGATACCGGCTGCGGCATGACCCCGGAGGTGGGACGGCACATTTTCGAGAAGTTCTATCAGGGAGATACCTCCCACGCCACCCAGGGTAACGGATTGGGACTGGCCCTTGTGAAACGGGTGATAGATATTCTAAACGGTGAGATTTCCGTCCAGAGTACGCCGGATCAAGGCAGTGTCTTTACCGTCAAAATCAGGAGAAACGGAATATGAAGGAATATTGGAACCGATTCCTCCGCTGGGGAGGCTGGAAGTATGTGTTTCCGTTACCGGTTTGGGCAGAAGTGATCGTATTTGCCGCTTGCTGCGCCGGGCTGATCGGGATATTTTGGAACGGATTGGAACAATGGTGGCCCGCCTACTTTCTTTACGCGCTGTCTGCCTACGGTTTGACCGCGCTGGGCGTCAAACTCCCGCGCCTGATTCGAGGAATGCAAAACTGGATGCAAAACCACCCGAAGGTGGCAGGCATTCTGAAGAACAGAGAGCTGAGATTTTCTGCGGAACTGTATTTGGACCAGTTTATTAACTTTGCCTACGGCATTTTTAAGATCCTTTCCGGTGTGATCATCGGTTCGGCGTGGATCGGTGCGGACGGTATTTACAATATGGTGCAGGCATGGATCCAGCTGTTCCAGATCCTGCGCCGGAAAAAGCCGGGAACCCTTGTGCGGCAGTGGAGATCCTACCGTTTCTGCGGCTGGCTGATCCTGCTGATGCACCTGACGCTCATCGGCATCGTATTCCAGATGGTCAACTGGAACCGGGTGGAGGAATCCGGGGAGATCATGATCATCGCCACAGCTACCTTTGCCTTTTACAAATTCATTTCGTCTTTCCTTGCTCTGGCGAAAGACCGGAAGCACACGCGCCCCATCGACTCTTCCGTGCGGATGCTGGAACTGTCTCAGGCGATCTTTGCCATGTTTTCTCTGCAGGCCGGTTTGCTGCATGTATTTGGCACCGGCGAAAGCTGGGAACACTGGCTGAATCTGGCGATGGGATGTCTTGTGTGTATGCTCACCGTTGCCATGGGTATTTACATGATCCGCCGGGCGAACCGGGAAATCAAAAACTTACAGGAGAAAGAACATGGAGAATCACTCTTTTGAATACACCTACTCCGCCCAGCAACAGCAGGAAGTGGAGGCGATTCGCCAAAAGTATCTTCCGAAGGAAGAGGACAAAATGGAGCAGCTTCGCAGGCTCCATGCGATCCCCAGCCAAAAAGCACAGGCAGCGGCTCTTTCTGCAGGCGTCGTCGGCACACTGATCATGGGTACGGGCATGAGTCTGGTTATGACGGAGATTGGCGATCTGCTGGGAAGTCTGGCGATCGTTGCCGGGATCACGGTGGGGATCGTGGGGATCGTGCTTGCGGCACTGGCTTACCCCATTTATAATCGGGTGCTGAAAAAACAGCGCCAAAAGATCGCACCGGAGATCCTGCGGCTGTCTGAGGAACTGCTTAGATAAGAGCAACAGGTTTCAGGTCATGGATATTCCCGGAAAAGAAAGCATAAACACGAGGGGAGGGTCTTGACCCTCCCCTGCGAAGTTTGTGCATCTTTAGAGATAACCGCGGATATCGATGGCCAGTTTTTCTTCCAGATTGGTCAGGCGCTTGGTGATGTCCTTGGAAGTTTCGTCGGCGGCCTTGTACTGGTTGAGATACCGGTGCAGGGACTTGACGCCCATGTTGCAGCCGTCGGTCATCAGCTCGGCGATGGTGGCATCGGTGTCCTCCATGGTCAGCTTCATGTTGGTCTTCATCCAGGACATGCCCTTGGCGATGGGGTTGGGATTCTTACCCTCGTCGCCGTATTTGTCCAGCAGCTTGGTGATCTCCGTCTGGAGCTTGGCGTGCTCTGCACGGCAGTCGGTCAGGAGCTTGTGGAGCTTGTCACTCTGGACGTGCTCCAGAACATCGTCAATGGAGGTGATGCCCATTTTGATGCCGGCGTCGCACTCCCGCAGGAGCTTGATGGTATCTTGTTCGATCATGAAAAAAGCTTCCTTTCGTATGATGGTAATGGCAGTATGTGCGGTTTTGGGAGGAATATGCGGATTTTGAAAGGTTTGCAGCGGCATCAAAGCGATGCCGCTGCGTGTTCTTAGCCGTTGCAGCCTTCGCAGTCAGTTAGACAGACCACGAAGCAGGCGGTGGCGGTGAAGATCAGCGCGAAGGCAAACAGCAAAATGCCAACCAAGATCGCGCTGAGGATGCTGGTGGCCACGATGCCAACAGCCAGCAGCACCAGCGACAGCAAAATGGTGCCGAGGATGCCTGCCAGTACCAGCTTCAGCAGGTCGCATTGGCAGGAGCAGCCTTCATTTCTCCGGGTCAAAGCCAGAGCCAGCGTAAGAACGCCAAGATACGCGGCGCTGACGCCGAAGGCCACCCACAGGAACACCGGTAAGACGGTAATCACGCCGGTGATCAGGAAAAATGCGGCCAGAACGCCAACAATGGCGCTGACTGCCACGGCTCGCAGGCCACAGGCGCATCTGCAGTTGCAGTTGAGAATACTCATGTTTTCACCTCCCGGGATAATCTATGTCGAAAGAGGGGACTGTGTGCGGCCGGGAGGGGGCTGCAGCGGAAATTTTGGTTGACAGATGTATACACAAGTGGTATGATACAGGAAATCAAATAAACCGTTGATGCGGAGATAACGGCAATGATGCCTCTACAGAGAGCCCGGGGCGCTGAGATTCGGGTGAGAAACAAGTTGTCAAATGGACCGCGGAGGGTGCAGTCAAATGTGGTTTATCACAGAGTATTCTGCAACGTAGGGGCATACGTCAGTTGCCGGGGATATGCTGGTATCCCGCAAAAGGGCATGGGGATTTTCCATGAATGCAAGGTGGCACCGCGGATAAATGATTTATTCGTCCTTGACAGAAGAAAGGTTCTGTCGGGGGCGTTTTGTTTTTCGTCGCTGCGGCAGCGTATATATTTATTTGGAGGGATCCGATTATGATCTTCAATGGAATGGATTTTGATACCTATTTTAAGAATTATCCCGATGAGAACGGCTATTTCGGCAAATACGGCGGCGTGTATGTTTCCGAGGAGCTGAAGGCAGCCATGGCTGAGATCACCGAGGCCTACTTCACCATCTGCAAGTCCCGGAAGTTCATCGCTGAGCTGCGGCGCATCCGTAAGGAATTCCAGGGCCGTCCCACCCCCATCTCCCATCTGGAGCGGCTGAGCAACAAGCTGGGCAATGTTCAGCTGTATGTCAAGCGTGAGGACTTAAACCACTCCGGCGCACATAAGCTCAACCACTGCATGGGCGAAGCCCTGCTTGCCAAGTACATGGGCAAGAAGAAAGTCATCGCTGAGACCGGCGCAGGTCAGCACGGCGTGGCGCTGGCTACCGCCGCCGCCTACTTCGGCTTAGAGTGCGACATCTACATGGGCGCTGTGGACATCAAGAAGCAGGCTCCCAATGTGGCAAGAATGAAGATTTTGGGCGCCAACGTCATCGAGGTCACCGAGGGCCTGCAGACCCTGAAGGAGGCTGTGGACGCTGCCTTCGCCGCCTATGCCCATGAATATAAGGATGCCATCTACTGCATCGGCTCCGTTCTGGGCCCCCATCCCTTCCCCATGATGGTCCGTGACTTCCAGCATGTGGTGGGCGAGGAGGCCAGAGAGCAGTTCCTGGAGATGACCGGCGAACTGCCGGATACCATCGTTGCCTGTGTGGGCGGCGGCTCCAATGCGGCCGGCTTCTTCTCCGGCTTCCTGAATGATCCCGTGGAAATCATCGGTGTTGAGCCTCTGGGCCGTGGCGAAAAGCTGGGCGACCATGCTGCCAGCCTGAAGTACGGCACCGAGGGCGTCATGCACGGCTTCAACAGCATCATGCTGAAGGACGAGAACGGCGAGCCTGCTCCCGTTTACTCCGTGGCCAGCGGTCTGGACTATCCTTCCTCCGGTCCGGAGCATGCCTTCCTGCAGGAGCTTGGCAGAGTTAAGTACGACGTCATCGGCGACGACGATTCCGTGGATGCCTTCTTCGAACTGGCTCGGATGGAGGGTATCATCCCCGCTATCGAGAGCGCTCACGCAGTTGCTTACGGCATTAAGCTGGCAAAGGAGCGGGGCCGTGGCTCTGTGCTGATCAACCTCTCCGGCAGAGGCGACAAGGATATGGACTACGTTCTGGAGAACTACGGTCTGCGGTAAAGAAAAATAAACAGGGCGGCATGACCGGTTTGGTCGTGCCGCCCTACTTTTTGTATGATGTTACTTTCTTGTGGCCGCACAAGAAAGTAACCAAAGAAGGCGGCATAGGGGAGGGCGCTGTGTGTCGCGCTCCCGCGCGCCAAATACGCTCTCCCCTATGTACCCCTCCCGTCCGCATCGCCGGGAGATGATCGTGTTGCCCTGCAAGAAAAAGGAAAGTGCCTGTTCCGGGTGGAACAGGCACTTTTTTATGAACGTTTCAGAGAATTACATCTTCTCCAGAGCCAGAGTACGGGTGGTCAGGTCGCAGACCTCGGTGGGTCCGAAGTACTGGATGGCACCGGGGTACAGGTAGCAGGTCTCGACAGCCCAGGTATCGCGGTTCTCGCAGAAGAACTTGAAGGGTGCGCCCTCCAGCTCAACCAGAGCCTTGCGGATAACGGGCTTGTCAGCGCCGTGGCGGCGCTCGATGTTCATCATCTTGGTGATGGGCATACCGCCGGCGACCCACTCCTCAGCGGGCTTGGACAGGTTGGAGACCTTGCTGAGGTAGCCGGTGTAGCCGTACTGGATCAGCATAGCGGCGTTGTAGCCCAGGGAGTAGCAGTAGTCGGCATCGAAGTTACTGGGGAATGCGCAGCGGCCTTCGTAGCCCAGGAAGTGATGCAGAGCGGAGAACTTGCCGGTGTAGGTGCCGTTCTTCTTACGGGCAGCCAGATTGTCCTTGACCAGAGCGGAGAACAGCTTCTCGGACTCGATCAGGGAGACCTGAACGTTACCGTGGGGATCGCGCTCCAGGAACAGCTGCTGCTGGATGTTCTCGGGCAAGATGGCGAAGACGGAGAAGGACTCGGCGGTCAGGCCGTTCTTGATGAACTCGTACTTGGCATTCCAAGTGGGCAGGGCGTTGAAGGCATCAGCCTTGGCACCGGCCAGCAGCTCGTTGATCTCGGCGATCAGCACGGAGAACTCGGGAACGAACTCGACGATGCCCTCGGGGATGATGGCAACACCGAAGTTCCAGCCCTTAGCGGCACGGGCAGCCACGGAGTCGGCAATGTAGTCGGCGATCTGAGCCAGGGACATCTTCTTGGCTGCGACTTCCTCGCCGATCAGGCAGATGTTGGGCTGAGTCTCCAGAGCGCACTCCAGAGCCACGTGAGAAGCGCTGCGGCCCATGACCTTGACGAAGTGCCAGTACTTCTTGGCGGAGTTGGCATCGCGCTGGATGTTGCCGATGATCTCGGAATAGGTCTTGGTGGCGGTGTCGAAGCCGAAGGAGCACTCGATGTCCTCGTTCTTCAGGTCGCCGTCGATGGTCTTGGGGCAGCCGATGACCTGAATGCCG
>JAGKTU010000106.1 GCA_021153265.1 Clostridia bacterium | reverse complement strand
CCCCCACCCGGCCCCCGTCGAAAGACTTGCTGTGGTCGGGGATGATTGGGGCGCATGTGCGAGGTCGGATGCACCTACCGGCGATGCGGCTGTTGACGATTAGGATTCGATGACTGCCATTCTTTCGACCAGCGCCGGAAAACGAGTTTTGAAAGCAGGCTCTTCGGCAATGCTTGTTTATTTTCACTTTCTGTGCTACTATTATGGCAAGTAATTGAATGCGCGAAAATGTGTGCCACGGAGGTGCGTTATGTTTTTTAACAATATCATCAACCATTTGAAATTATGGTGCAAAAATAAAGCGAAGGTTTATCATAGGGTATATGATGCATACGGCGGGGTTACTTATGTTGGTTATCTGATTGCATATGAACTGGAATTCAAGCTGTCGACGCTCATAGACAAGCCATATGAAAGCATAGAGAATTTGAAAAGCGAAGTGCTGGATGTTCTTGATGTTCATTATGAATACGCAGTTATAAATCCTCAAAATAGTTCGGCAAAGTATATTATTGATAAAATGAATCAGGAATTCTGTGAGTATTTGGAGGAAGTTTTATCCCAAAAAGAAGCTCTTGCAATGGCGGATATTCCATATTATCGAGTAATTATTGGTTCGGAAGCCAAGGCACTACAAGACAAGTTTCGTTCAGTTTGGGGATATGTGAATACATCGTATTGGTTTCCTCTTATGGGTGATAAGCCAAAAGAAATCTCGGAAAAGTTTTTTATTATGTTTAACTATTTCGAGCCATATATGAAACAGTTTGAACAGATAATTGGTCTTCCTGAAACACATCTATACAGTTATGGTGAAGACAATTCCAGACCGCAAAATTGTCTCGAAACCGTCGAATTGATTGAATATGGTGGACTCGAAATGATTTACACGGACAAAGATTTTTCTTGGGCAATCTATTTTTCCCACGAAAATACCGTTGCTTTTGCAGGCTCGATAGTCCCAACGGTGAAAGAACTGCTGGCAAATGAAAAGGAGCATTGGGACAAGTTCGAATGGGATTGGTAGAAGGCGGCCACAAGAAATGAACACATGGGGTACATAGGGGAGGGCGGCTCGAAGCCGGGGAAAAAGGTTGGACAAGTAACATGTCCCGATAGGCTTCGCGGTCAGCGCCTCCCCTATGCCATTTTCTTTGGTTACTTTCTTGCATGGCGGCAAGAAAGTAACATATACCCCTTATTCAAGCAGAAAAAAGGACAGCGGTAGAAACCGCTGTCCCTTTTTAGCAATATCTTTACTTGATGACCCGGATGCGGATGACACCGGGGATCTGCTTCAGATCCTCCACGAACTCCTCGGTGGTGGGAGAGTCCAGATCCAGCATGGTGTAGGCGTACTCGCCGCGGGAGCGGTTGAGCATGTCGGAAATGTTGACATTGTCCTCGGAGAACACCTTGGTGAACTGGGTCAGCATGTTGGGGATGTTCTTATGCAGAATGGCGATACGGCCGGCCTTGTTGGGATAGCCCATGTCGCAATTGGGGAAGTTAACGGAGTTGACGATGTTGCCGTTTTCCAGATAGTTCATCACCTGATCCACGGCCATCTTGGCGCAGTTGTCCTCGGACTCCTCGGTGGAAGCGCCCAGATGGGGAATGGCGATGCAGCCGGGCATATTGGCGGTCTTCTCGTTGGGGAAGTCGGTGACATAGCGGCTGACCTTGCCGGAAGCCAGTGCCTCTGCCATGGCGTCGTCGTCCACCAGCAGGTCACGGGCGAAGTTCAAAATGATGACGCCGTCCTTCATCTTGGAGATGGCCTCGGCGTTGATCATCTGCCGGGTGGAGTCCAGCAGGGGGACGTGGAGGGTGATCACATCGCAATTTTCATAGATCTCCTCACGGGTCTTAACGCGCTGGACGTGGCGATCCAGATGCCATGCGGCTTCCACGGAGATGTGGGGGTCACAGCCGTAGACATCCATGCCCAGCTTACGGGCGCGGTTGGCCAGAGGGCCGCCGATGGCACCCAGACCGATGATGCCCAGCCGCTTGCCGTAGATCTCATGGCCGGCGAACTGGGACTTACCCTTCTCCACCAGCTTGCCCACATCGGGCTGGTCCTTGATGGTCTGAACCCAGTTGATGCCGCCGACGATGTCACGGCTGGCCAGCAGCATACCGCACAGAGCCAGCTCCATGACGCTGCGTGCGTTGGCGCCGGGGGTATTGAAGACCACGATGCCCTGATCGGCGCACTTATTCAGGGGGATATTGTTGACACCGGCACCGGCACGGGCCACAGCCAGCAGGTTCTCAGGCAAAACCATGTCATGCATGGCAGCGCTGCGGACCAGAACAGCATCGGCTTCGGCAATATTTTCGGTGGGGGTATAGTCTGCAGTAAACTGAGCAGTACCCTTGGGGGAAATCTTATTCAGATAATGAACGTGATACATGGAATGTTCCTCACTCGATCGTTTTACAGATTTTCTTCTTCGAATTTCTTCATGAAAGCCACCAGCTTTTCCACGCCCTCGATAGGCATGGCGTTGTAAATGCTGGCGCGCATACCGCCGACACTTCTGTGACCCTTCAGGTTCACCAGGCCCGCAGCCTCGGCCTCCTTGACGAACTTGGCATCCAGGTCCTTGTCGCCGGTGACGAAGGGAACATTCATCAGAGAACGGTCCTTCTTCTCAACAGTACCCTTGAACAGCTTGCTGCTGTCCAGGAAGTCATAGAGGATGGCGGCCTTCTTCTCATTATATGCCTTCATGGCCTCCAGACCACCGCGCTTCTTCAGCCACTTGAAGACCTTGCCGCAGATGTAGATACCGTAGGCAGGGGGCGTATTGTACATGGAGCCGTTGTCCACGTGGGTCTTGTAGCGCAGCATGGTGGGGGTTCCGGGGCGCACATCCTCGCTCACCAGATCCTCACGGATGATGGCAATGACCACACCGGCAGGGCCGATGTTCTTCTGGACACCGCCGTAGATCATGCCGTACTTGCTGACGTCCACGGGCTCGCTGAGGAAGCAGGAAGATACGTCGGAAATCAGCAGTTTGCCCTTGGTGTTGGGCAGCTGCCAGAACTTGGTGCCGTAGATGGTATTGTTCTCGCAAATGTAAACATAGTCTGCATCCTCGCTGATGGGCAGGTCGGAGCAGTCGGGAATGTAGGAGAAAGTCTTGTCAGCGGAGGATGCCACGGCGTTGGCCTTGCCGTACATCTGAGCCTCCTGCCATGCCTTCTTGGCCCACTGACCGGTGATGATGTAGTCGGCGACGCCGTTTTTCATCAGGTTCATGGGGATCATGGCAAACTGCTGGCTGGCACCGCCCTGCAGGAACAGCACCTTGTAGTTATTGGGAATGTTCATTAAATCACGCAGGTCGGCTTCGGCCTCGTCGATGATGGCCTGATAGGCCTTGCTGCGATGGCTCATCTCCATAACGGACATGCCGGTTCCCCGGTAATCCATCATCTCGGCGGCAGCCTCTGC
This sequence comes from Clostridia bacterium, assembly GCA_021153265.1. Lineage (GTDB taxonomy): Bacteria > Bacillota > Clostridia > Oscillospirales > Oscillospiraceae > Faecousia. The sequence continues at coordinate 1,611 of JAGKTU010000106.1, read as the reverse complement.
CAGAACCTCTTCGGGAAGTACCGCAGGACCTGCGGAAAAATTATAAACTCTGGACATAAAGAATCCTCCAGTCTTTATCATACGGACATCCGTCCGCGGTGTTGGTATATCATACCATCGATTCACAATAAATACAATATGAAAACTGCCAGAAAAAGTGTCGTTTATTCCCCCCAAAAACGAACAAGATACCCATTGACAGTTCCATTTTTGAAAAATTGTGTTATCATGATGAAAAAGGGGGCCTGTATATGCGTTTGGGCTATGAATTTTTCCACCGGGACTGTGAAATCGTCGCCCGGGAGCTGGTGGGAAAGGTGCTTTCCATGCGTACGGAAGGCGGCGTGATGCGGCTGCGGATCACGGAAACGGAATGCTATTGCGGCGAAGAAGACACCGCCTGTCACGCCCACAAGGGCCGCACCAAGCGGACGGAGGTTCTGTACGATAAGGCCGGTACGGCCTATGTGTATCTGTGTTACGGCATTCACTGGCTGCTGAACATCGTCACGGGAGAAGTTGGCCATCCGGAGGCAGTGCTGATTCGATGCTGCGCCGAAGCCCCCGGCCCGGGACGGCTGACGAAAAAGCTCGGCATCACCGGGAAACTGAACCGTGAGGATGTAACCCAGTCGGACCGGCTGTGGGTGGAGGATGACGGCTTCCGCTGTGAAGTGGTAACCGACAAGAGAGTCGGAATCGGATACGCCAGTGAGGAAGATCAGAACCGGCTGTGGCGGTTTAAAATGGGCAAATAAAAACGAGATGCAAATGCTTAGGGTTCCTAAGGACAGTTTTGTTGAATAGGAACGCTGAGCATTGTAAAGGGCAAGAGAATAGAGAGAAGTTTCGGCTTCTCTCTTTTTTCTTGCCCTTTTCTTTTTGTCCGTACATTCGTCTTTTAGATCTCCTATGGGTACAATGATGTTAGAAACTCAAAGGAGGTTACGATATGCGAGATAAAAAGTATTACATCGCACTGGATGATTTTGAACGGCGGGTGGTTGTGAACTGCCTGAATGAACTGCGAAACAGTTTGATTGCCACCGGCAAGTATACCGATGCGGTGGATGAGATCTTGCTGAAGATTATTGATGCAAAGCAAAAGAAATTCAAGGTAATCTACAAGGAGGCGTGAGTATGGAAAAGCATATTTTTCAACGAGCAGACGGGCATCAGCTACACCTTACACGGCGATTACTACTTACCCGATCTCACGACGACGAAAAAGGCGCTGGAATTGGCGTATATGGACAAAGACACCTACGGTATATTAAACATCACAGAACGGCGCTGTACCTCAATTTGCTGACCACAGGCAAGCTTAACGGCTACCTTGCTGACATCGACAAGCAGGCGGAAGAAATGCTCGTTCAGCTTGCAAAACAGATGGCAGAGTGTGAGGGTGTAACCGAACAACTCAAGGCAACCGATCAAATGGAATGGGTCATCCGGATGAACAACATTCAACGAAGAGCAGCTGAATTTGTAAATAGAAATATTTAACATTTGTTAAATGTTTCGTGTCAAATTAACACAAATATAACATGCAATTGTAAATTTTGGGTAAAATAGTTGTATTTTTCCACCAGTGGACGGTCATCAATGACA
>JAGKTU010000048.1 GCA_021153265.1 Clostridia bacterium | reverse complement strand
GTGCATGCGCTTCCGTTACGATCCCTGCAAGCGCATCCCTTGCAAGGCCAAAGCCATGGACTTCAGCAAGTACGATTCTGAAGATTTTTCCCTATAAAAAGCCCACGCCGGAAGGTTTCTCCCTTCCGGCGTGTTATTTATTGGATCATTTCCAGGAATTCATCTTCCGTTAGGATCGGAATTCCCAACTCCCGTGCCTTTCGCTCTTTGGAGCCGGCATTCTCGCCAACCACTACGAAACTGGTCTTCTTGGACACCGAACCTGCAGCCTTTCCGCCGAAGAGCTCGATCTTTTCCGTTGCCTCATCCCGGGTAAACTTGCTCAGCGCGCCTGTCAAAACGAAGGTTTTCCCTGCGAACCGGGCATCGGTGACGCTGCGGGTGCTTTCAAAATTCACACCGGCATCCCGAAGCCGCTGAATCAGATGCTGAGACTGCTCCGAGGCAAACCAGTCATGGATATTTGCCGCAGTCACCTCACCCACATCGCTCACCTCAGTCAGCGCTTCCAAAGACGCGTTCATCAGGGCATCCATGGTTCCGAAGGTAGATGCCAGCACCTTGCCGGTCTTCTGGCCCACCTGCCGGATGCCCAGCGCATAGATCAGGCGGCTCAGATCCCGCTGCTTACTGTCTTCAATGGCGGCCAGCAGCTTTTTTGCGGCAGTCGTACCGGCTTTCCACAGACTCTTGATGTCATCCAACTGCAGATAGTAGATATCCGCAGCAGACTTGATCAGCCCCTTTTCGATCAGACCTTCCACAATAGCTCCACCAAGACCATCGATATCCATGGCATCCCGGCTGACAAAATGGGCAATATTCCGGCTGAGCTGAGCCGGACATTCCGCGCCTGTGCAGCGCAGGAACGCACCATCGGGATCCTTTTCCGTTTTCGCGCCGCAAACCGGGCAGTTACAAGGCAGCACATAGGCACTCGTCCCCTCCGGTCGCTTGGAAATGTCCACCTCCAGAATCTCCGGGATAATCTCTCCCGCCTTCCGGATCAGCACCGTGTCGCCGATTCGGATGTCCCGCTGAGAGATAAAATCCTGATTGTGCAGCGTGGCGTTGGTTACAGTCGTGCCGGCCAGGCGCACCGGGCGCACCACCGCCTTGGGGGTCAGTACACCGGTACGGCCCACCTGTACAACAATATCCTCCACAACAGTGGGCTTGATCTCGGGAGGATATTTGTAGGCGGCAGCCCACCGGGGGAACTTGGCCGTTGCGCCCAGACGCACCCGCTGATCGAGGTCATCCACTTTGACCACAGCGCCGTCGATGTCGCAGGTCAGCTGATCCCGGTTTTCATTAATTGCACGAATATATGCAACCACATCCTCCGTTTTTGCCAGTAAATCATAGGGAATTACCTTAAAATGAAGCTTTTTGAGGTATTCCAAGGACTCCTGGTGGGTCGTAAATTCGACACCTTCCGCCAATTGAATGTTGAAAATATAGATATCCAGTCCTCTTTTGGCGGCGATTTTGGGGTCAAGCTGCCGCAGAGAACCGGCAGCAGCATTCCGGGGATTGGCAAATAAGGGCCTCCCTTCGGCTTCCTGCCGCAAATTCAGCGCTTCAAAGCTCTTTTTCGGCATAAAAACCTCGCCCCTGACGATCAATCTGGGGGGTGCGTTGTCGATGGTCATCGGAATCGAGCGAATGGTTTTTAAGTTTTCCGTCACATCTTCGCCCACATTTCCGTCACCCCGGGTAGCGCCTTTATGGAATTTACCGTCGATATACTCCAAAGCCACGGACAATCCGTCGATTTTCGGCTCCACAGAGAACCGGGAGTTCGGTTCGCTCGCCAGAATTTTCTCCAGAAAATCCGACAATTCCTCCTCGGAAAACACATCCTGCAAGCTCATCAATGGCACGGGATGTGTCACTTTTTGGAACTGCGTCAGCGCTTCGCCGCCAACTCGCTGGGTGGGAGAGTCGGATTTTGCCAGTTCCGGGTGCTGTTTTTCCAAATTTTCCAGCTCTCTTAAGAGCATATCATACTCAAAATCGTGGATTTTCGGGTTATCCAGCACATAATACCGATAATTCGCCTCTTTCAGCAGCTCGGTAAGCTCCTCGATTCTCTCTTTAGGGTTCATATTTGCCTCCGGATTGTAAAAATGTGTCGGGCACCGCGCCCACGATCACCGTCTCCGCTACCACCACCTCACTGGTCATGGTAAAGGTATCGGTCTTGCCCAGCACCAAAACAGCTACATCGACAGAAACCACCATGGTCACCTGATGTAAAGTTTGATTGATACCGGCTTCGCTGAAATGACTTTCAAAAACAGCGTCAGAATTGCGAATGGCGATGATATGCACCGGGATCTCCGGTCCTTTGCCGGAGATAAATTCCGGCAGGAACAGGCTCCCCAAGGGAATGCCAAGGTCAGTCGAATCCAGCGCGAGGATCTCGTCGTTAATGATATTCAAAATATCCGTCTTTAATCGGTTAACTTCCCCAATATTGGTCTTTAATGCAGTAATTCTACCATCCAGATCCTTCTCAAAATAAACGATCCGGTCGTAAGCAATGTTTCCGTTTGCGATTTGCTTGGCAATCGCATCGTTGGTCAGATCCGATGTGGAATTGCGGATCTGAACCTCCGCAAGCTGGCGTATCACATTGTCATATTTATATCGAATGATGCAAAAAACCACCAATGCAACCAATAGTAGCGCAATAATAGCCCGCAAAAGTTTCCGCAGCCACCGAACCATATAAATCCCCTCCGGGAAATGATATGCCCAAAAAGTGGAAGTATTACAATTTTTTCATATGGGTGGAAGCAGTTTTGGCCATGAGTTTTTTCGTGCCGATATCGTCGAAGGCAATTTCCAGCAATGCGTCGCCACCCATCTTCATGACGGAAAGCACCATACCTCGACCAAACGCAGCATGCTTGACCATATCCCCCTTGTTCAGCTCCAGATAGGACGCAGCCTTTGCAGTAGACGCAACCATAGAAGACTCCAATTTTTTCGGCTGCACAGGACGGGGCTGGTAGCCAAAGGAGAAATCGGAATTTCCATAAGCGGATGCGCCATACATAGAAGAACCATAGGAAGTCGTTTCCGGTCTGGGACGGTAGCCGCCCTTGCGCTGTAAGTAATCCTCGGGGATTTCCCTGATAAACCGCGAAGCCGTACCGGGGGTAGTCCGGCCATAGAGCATGCGCTGACGGGCATAGCTGATGGTGAGACTCTTTTTCGCACGGGTGATGGCCACGTAGCACAGGCGACGCTCCTCCTCCATCTCCTCCGGGTCGCCGATAGCGCGCATTCCGGGGAACAAGCCGTCTTCAAAACCAACCAAGAACACATAGGGGAACTCCAGACCCTTGGCCGAGTGCATGGTCATCATAACCACCGCATCGTCGCCCTCGTTATACTGCTCCAGATCGGTATACAGGGCGATTTCTTCCAAAAAGCCTGCCAAAGTGGGGATTTCTGCATTCTGCACATAGGCATGAATGCTGGATTTTAGTTCTCGGACATTCTCAAGCCGGGTCTTATTCTCCTCAGTATCTTTTGCGGAAAGCATATCCACATACCCGGTTCTCGCCAGAACCTCATCGTAGAAATCCGGCAGGCTCATGCCCTCCTCCAGAAGCCGGGCAAGTCCTTCGATCAATGCGGAGAACTGCATCAGCTTCATGGCAGGTTTCTCAAGCGGACCATAGGAATAAGGATCAGAAACCACCGAATAGAGGGGTTTTCCATCACTCTCAGCGAGGCGGACCGCCGTCTCGATGGTCTTGGCACCCAAGCCTCTGGGAGGATTGTTAATGATCCGCTTTAAACGCAGGTCATCGGCACGGTTGTTGATGACGCATAAATAAGACAGCATATCCTTGATTTCGGCACGGTCAAAGAACCGGGTACCGCCAATGATGCGGTAAGGAATGCCGTTGCGCTTCATAGCAAATTCCAAAGCGTTGGACTGGGCATTGGTTCGATACAGCACCGCGTAATTCTTAAATTCCCTGCCCCGGGACAGCTTGATAATCTGACCTGCCACATAATTGGCTTCCGTCCCCTCGTCAGCAGCCTCGTAGACTGTAATGGGATCTCCCTGTCCGTTGGCAGTCCAGAGTCGCTTACCCTTTCTGCCTAAATTGTGGGCAATGACTGCATTGGCAGCGTTCAGAATGGACTGGGTCGAGCGGTAATTCTGCTCCAAACGGATGATCCGGGAACCACGGTACTGCTTTTCAAAATTCAGGATATTCTCAATGGTTGCACCACGGAAGCGGTAAATGCTCTGGTCATCGTCACCCACCACACAGATATTCTCGTAGCCTCCTGCCAGCAGACTGGTCAGCAGGTACTGCATGTGGTTGGTATCCTGATACTCATCCACCAGTACATAGCGGAATTTCCTCTGATAGTAGGTGCGGACGTCCTCATGCTCCGTAAGCAGTTTCACGGTGATGAAGATGATATCGTCAAAATCCAGTGCATTATTGTCCTTGAGCTGGGTCTGGTACTTGACGTAGGCTCTTGCAATGTGCAGAGCCCGCAGGTCGCCGGAGTTTTCCGCCCGACGGAGCATAGTCTCCGGGGATACCATCTTATCCTTTTCCCGGCTGATGGCGCCAAGGACATACTTTGCCGGGAAGGTCTTATCGTCCAGCCCCATGTCCTTGATGATATCCTTCATCATCCGTTCAGAATCGGAGGAATCGTAGATGGTAAAGCTCCGGGTATAGCCCATCCGCTCAATTTCCCGGCGCAGGATGCGGCAGCAGGCCGCATGGAAGGTCATGGCCCAGATATTCTCCGCTTCCGGTCCAAGGAGTGCGCAAAGACGTTCCTTCAGCTCATTGGCAGCCTTGTTGGTAAAGGTAATCGCGAGGATGCTCCAAGGCGCAGGCGGCTCAACGGCGCACAGGGCATCTGCGCGCCAGCGGTCATAGTCATTGGCATCATCTGTCAGGCTTTCCAAAAACTCCACATCATCCTCAGTCACCGTATCCGGGATGTCTGTGGTCTCACTGCCCCGACCAAAGCGGATCAAATTGGCGATCCGGTTGATCAGAACCGTGGTTTTTCCGCTGCCTGCACCGGCAAGGAGCAGCAGCGGCCCCTCCGTGGTGAGAACGGCTTCCTGCTGCATATCGTTTAGGGCAGAAAACTGGGAAGCGATATACTGCCGTCTGGCCCTTAAGAATCTGGATGCTGTCTGTTCGTTCATAGTCATACCTATCCATTTTAAAGATAGGACTATTTTAGCGCATTTTCGTCAAAAGGTAAAGATGAAATTATCGCTATTTGAGCAGTTCCCGGAGCATAGCCAGAGCTTTCTTCTCGATTCGGGATACCTGAACCTGACTTACCTTAAGAACTTTGGACACGCGGTCCTGAGTCAAAGCGTGGAAATAGCGAAGCCGGATGACCATCCCCTCCCGTTCCGGCAGATGATCGATGGCCTGTCGGAGGGCAATTTTTTCCACCATTCGCTCTTCAGATTCTGTATCCGTAAGAATATCTTCCAAGGAAAAACCTTCGCTGCCCGTTTCCCGTTGGATGGATTCGGTGGCAGCGGTGGCGGTTTCCGCCAAGGCGATCTCCTCAGGTGACAATCCGATTTGATTGGAGATCTCCTGTATGGTTGGTTCTCTTCCCATGGCACCGGTTAATCGATGCCGGGCGGCTTTGATAGTTGCAGACTGTTCCTTTAAGCTCCGCGAGACCTTGACCGCCCCATCGTCACGGAGAAAGCGGCGAATTTCTCCGGCAATCTTGGGAACGGCATAGGTGGAAAACTGGGTGCCATAGGAAAGATCAAAGCCTTCTACCGCCTTAAGGAAACCCAGACACCCCAGTTGATACAGGTCATCTGCTTCCGTTCCTCTGCCGAGAAAACGCCGAGCCACCGACCAGATCAGGCCGGAATTCTCGTTGACCAATTCCTCTGTGGCGGCAGGATCACCATTCTGGCTTCGCCGGATCAGTTCTTCCGTTATGCTCATTGGCGGCGAAGCAGCTTTCGGCGCATATGGACGGTGGTTCCTTTCCCGGGTTTGGAGGTGATCTCCACGTCAGTCATGAAGCTTTCCATGATGGTAAAGCCCATTCCGCTGCGGTCGGCACCACCGGTGGTAAATGCAGGGCGTTTGGCCTGCTCAACATCCGGGATGCCCACGCCTTTATCCTTGATCACAATGTCGAGGATGTTATCCTTTAGGATGCGGCAGCGCAGGGTGATGTTGCCGAGGGCTTCCGGGTAGGCATGAACGATGCAATTGGTCACGGCTTCGGACACGGCGGTGCGGATATCTCCCAGTTCTTCCAAAGTCGGGTCCATCTGGGACGCAAAACAGGCCACCGCCGACCGGGCGAAGGCTTCATTGGTGGATTTGCTGGGGAAATCCAAGATCATATAGTTGCCGAATTTCATGATACTGCCTCCTTGATCTCCACAAGTTTGTCAATGCCCGATGCACGGAACACACGCATGGGCTGCTGATTGATCCCGGACAGGATCAGATGTCCTTCGATCTGGGTCATGGCTCTTAATGCGTTGATGACCACCGCAATACCACTGGAATCCACAAATGTTACCTCGGAAAAGTCCAAAATGCAGAACTCCGGGGTATATGCCTCGATTTTGGCAGCAATGGCCTGAATGTAAGACTTGGCATAGTGGTGGTCAATTTCCCCAGTGAGGGCTACGGTCAGACGGTTGTTTTCCAAAAAGCTTGTAAAATGCATATCCTTCCTCCTTCGCTTTTTACGGGAACAGTATAAAAATTTCCGACTTGCGGTTGCAGTCGGAAATGAGGATTCACAAAAAAGAAAGCGGTGCAAACATCAAGTTTGCACCGCTTGGGTGAAAAATTCAATTAAGCAAGGCGCTGCATGGCAGCCAGAGACTGCTCCAGCTGGGCGATGAGGTCACGATGCTTGGCAGCTTTCTCGCGCTCGGCATTGACAACTGCCTCGGGAGCCCGGGAGATGAACTTCTCGTTGGAAAGCTTGCCTTCCAGAGAAGACAGGAACTTCTTGGCAGCCTCCAGCTCCTTGGTGATGCGAGCCAGCTCCTTAGCTACGTCCACCAGCTGACCCATGGGGATATAGAGCTTGGCATCGGCGGTGGTGATGGTCACCATACCGTCCAGATTCTCAGGCTCGGCGGTCAGCATGGACACGGTATCGGCATAAGCCAGACGCTGCAGGAAGCCCTCGCCCTCGGTGAAGACCTGGGGCTTGGATGTCAGGACGAACAGAGCGGCCTTCTTGGAGGGCGGCACGTTCATCTCGGTGCGGCGATTGCGGATGGCGCGGATGGCCGCCATGACGGACTCCATCTGGTCGCACTCGGTCTTGAATGCCAGATCCGTACGTGCCACAGGCCACTGAGCGACGATCAGAGCCTCGCCTTCGTGGGGGATGGACTGCCAGATCTCCTCAGTGATGAAGGGCATGAAGGGATGCAGCAGGCGCAGCATCTGATCCAGAACGTAGGTCAGGACGGAGATCGCGGTCTGCTTGCGGTCAGCATCGTCGGAGAACAGACGGGCCTTGGTCATCTCGATATACCAGTCACAGTAGATATCCCAGACAAAGTCATAGATCTTCTGAACAGCAACGCCCAGCTCGTACTTGTCCATGTTCTCGGTGACTTCCTCGATGAGGGTGTTCAGCTTGGACAGCACCCACTTATCGGCGATCTCCAGCTTGCTCAGGTCGGGCAGTTCGTTCTTTGCATCCTCGCTGAGGTTCATCATGACGTAGCGGCTGGCGTTCCAGAGCTTGTTGGCGAAGTTACGCATAGCCTCGGTACGCTCAACATAGAAACGCATATCGTTTCCGGGAGAGTTACCGGTGACCATGTTCATGCGCAGCGCATCGCAGCCGTACTTGCCGATCATCTCCAGAGGATCGATGCCGTTACCCAGGGACTTAGACATCTTGCGGCCCTGATTGTCACGAACCAGACCATGGATCAGAACGGTGTGGAAAGGTGCCTTGCCGGTATGCTCGCAGCCGGAGAAGATCATTCTGGAGACCCAGAAGAAAATGATATCGTAACCGGTGACCAGAACATCGGTGGGATAGAAGCGCTTATAGTCCTCAGCATCAGTATTGGGCCAGCCCAGAGTCTCGAAGGGCCACAGAGCGGAGGAGAACCAGGTATCCAGAACATCCTCTTCACGGGTGATATTCTGACTGCCGCAGTGCTCACAGACCGTAGCGTCCTCACGGGAGACGGTGATGTGGCCGCAGTCGGCGCAAGTCCAGGCAGGGATCTGATGGCCCCACCAGAGCTGACGGGAGATACACCAGTCACGGACGTTCTCCATCCAGTTCATATAGGTCTTAGTAAAGCGCTCGGGGACGAACTTGGTCTCGCCGTCCTTGACCACGCGGATGGCTTCCTTGGCCAGAGGCTTCATCTTAACGAACCACTGGGCAGAGATAATGGGTTCAACATCCTTGTGGCAGCGGTAGCAGGTGCCAACGTTGTGGGCATGGTCGTCGATTTTCACCAGGTAGCCGCCAGCTTCCAGATCGGCGACGATCTGCTTACGGGCATCATAACGGTCCATACCGTAATACTTGCCGCCCAGCTCGTTGACCTTGCCGTTGTCGTCCAGAACACGGATAACCTCCAGGTTGTGGCGCAGACCCACTTCAAAGTCGTTGGGGTCGTGGGCAGGGGTCATCTTGACGCAGCCGGTGCCGAATTCCATCTCGGCATAGTCATCGGCGACAATGGGGATCTCCTTGTTGACCAGAGGCAGAATAACCTTCTTGCCAATAATGTGCTGGTAGCGCTCATCATTGGGGTTAACGCAGACACCGGTATCGCCCAGCATGGTCTCGGGACGGGTGGTAGCGACCACCACTTCACCGGAACCGTCAGCCAGAGGATAGCGGATATGCCACAGATGACCGGGCTTGTCCACATACTCGACCTCGGCATCGGACAGAGCGGTGACGCAGTTGGGGCACCAGTTGATAATACGGCTGCCCTTGTAGATCAGGCCCTTCTCATACAGAGAGACGAAGACTTCGCGGACAGCCTTGGAGCAGGTCTCGTCCATGGTAAAGGCAGCGCGATCCCAGTCGCAGGAAGCGCCCAGCTTCTTCTGCTGCTCGACGATACGATTGCCGTACTTCTGCTTCCAGTCCCATACGCGCTCCAGGAACTTCTCACGACCCAGATCATAACGGGTCAGGCCTTCCTTGACGCGCAGCTCCTCTTCCACCTTGATTTGGGTGGCAATACCAGCATGGTCAACACCGGGGACCCAGAGGGCGTCATAGCCCTGCATGCGCTTGAAGCGGATCAGGGTATCCTGCAGGGTTGCGTCCATGGCGTGGCCCATGTGGAGCTGGCCGGTGACGTTGGGAGGGGGCATAACGATGGTGAAGGGCTTGGAATCGGGCTGTCCGGCGGGCTTGAAATAGCCGCCTTCCTCCCACATCTTGTAGATGCGCTCTTCGACCTGCTGGGGTTCATAGATCTTCGGCAGTTCTCGTGCCATAATACATACACTCCTTTAAGGAAATAATTTATAAACAAAAACACCCTGAGTCATTACTGACTCAGGGCGAATAAACCGCGGTACCACCTGAATTCCCTTACGGGCACTCATAAGCTGTAACGGGCTGACCCGTTCTTCCCTACTGAAAATTCAGAAAGACTGCTCCGGGGCGACCATCCGCTCATACGCCGTATCCCCTCGCACCAACCGGGAACTCTCTGACAGGCTTACAGGGCGGAACCTCCCCTTCTTCGCATGTATCCCAGTTAAATTATCACATTTTGCGGATTCTGTCAACGCCTTTTTCGTATTGACGGGCAGGAATATTTGACATATAATGTATCATATCTTTCGAATGTGAGTTGATCGCTATGAAACTATCCCTGGTTGTCCCCTGCTATAACGAAGCCGGAAATGTGGCGGCATTTCGGGATGCGGTTCTGGATGCCTTCCACAACTGCGGCTACAATTACGAAATCGTATTCGTCGACGACGGCAGCCGGGACGCAACCCTGCATAACTTAAAAAAACTTCGCGAGGAAAAGAAGTGTCCGGTGAAAATCGTGTCCTTCTCCCGGAATTTTGGCAAAGAGTCCGCCATCTACGCAGGTCTGGAGCGCGCTGAGGGCGAATATATCAGTCTGATTGACGCAGACCTGCAGCAAAGACCGGAGATCGTAAGAGATATGGTGCAGATTTTGGATGATGAGCCGGAATTTGACGTAGTTGCCGCCTATCAGGACCGGCGCAGCGAGGGTAAAGTTCTGTCCTTCTTCAAGCGCAGCTTCTACAACCTGATCAACAAGCTTTCCAAGGTCAGACTTCAGAGCGATGCCAGCGATTTCCGGACTTTCCGGCGGTCAGTTGCTGAGAATATCGTACAGTTAGGCGAATACCACCGCTTTTCCAAGGGCATCTTCGCATGGGTGGGCTATGAGACCAAATTCATTCCCTACACCGCCTGCGAGCGGCACAGCGGCAGCACCAAGTGGAATTTCTGGAAGCTGTTTAATTACGCTGTGGAAGGTATCATCGGCTACTCCACCGCTCCCCTGCGGTTTTCCATCTATGTCGGCGGTCTGACGGCGGTTTCCGCGGCTCTGTATCTGATCTGGGTGATCTGTGAGAAGCTGTTCTTAGGCATCGACATCCCGGGCTACGCCACCATCATCGTGCTGATTCTGCTGCTTGGAAGCATTCAACTGTTCTGCATCGGCATCATCGGTGAGTATGTGGGCAGAACTTTCGAACAGAGCAAAAAACGTCCCATCTACATTGCAAAAGAAGATCTTGGTATTGAAGAATAGTCAAAAGGGCTTCGGAAAACCGAAGCCCTTCTTTATTGCTTATCTGCGGCGGCGCTTTTTCTTTGTCAGGAAATTCAATGCATACAGCAGTGCAAACAGAACTATAGACATCCATACCGTAAAATGGGGATAGATCGTAATCTTGATCTTAACGCCGAATGTATTCATCTCATAGATGCCCGTGAGGAAGAAGAACACAAGGAACAGAGCATTGCCGATCAGTCCAACCATTGCATAAGTGTTGACAGAGCGGCGAATCTTCCGGTTGCCCTGAAAAATCTTCACTAACATCAGACCGGACAGTACGGTCAGCGCAAGATTGAATACGGCATAGGATTTGGTACAGAATCCCAAGGGTTCAAAAGCATCTGTTCCTTCCGTTTCGAGGATTTCACTGACCTTAGCCGTGCCGGACTCCTTCATGTCATCTCCGTAGCCGGAGCCTGTCATCTTGACAGGAACACTATAGCCGCCGGTAAAGTTCAGAATACTCAGCACCAGGGTGAAGATGGTCAGTCCAATGAGAATGAAGCTGATATAGCGCATGATGGTTCTGGCAATGGATTTCAAATCCAGAGAATTGGCAGGCGCTGTACGCTGCCGGGGCTGGTAGGGCTGCTGAGGCAAGGGATTTCCGCAGTTATTGCAAAAAGCATCTTCCGCTGCGCTAACTGCACCGCAAATGGGGCACTGTTTACTCATAGGTTATCCTCCTCTGTCGAAATAACAGATTTACTGGATATATTGTAACCATTCTATGAACGAATGTCAATCCTTGTAAAAAAACTCCGACATTCTGTCGGAGTTTTTTGTATTACTTGGACTTTTCGGCCTTCTTTGCAGCTTTAGCTTTGGCCTTGGCTTCCTGAGCTTTCTTTGCCTCTTCCTTAGCTGCAGCAGTTGCAGTCTCGTTGACAGACAGTGCCCACTTCTCCAGCTCGATGCGGACCTGATCAGCACCGGACTCAATGACAAACTTCTCATCCTTGACGCTGACAACGGTACCACGCAGGCCGCCAATGGTGACGATCTCGTCGCCGACCTTCAGGGCGTTGCGCATTGCTTCAGCTTCCTTCTTGCGCTTGTTCTCAGGGCGGATCATCATGAAGTAGAGGATCAGGATCATGGGAACGAACATAATAAGCAAATCAACCATGAAAATATTAGCTCCTTTGTAAAAAATATCTTTGTTATTATAGCATTGATTGGATAAAAAGCAAGGGGCAATTAGATTCTTCTTGCCAATTTTTCGGAGTATTCCCGGCGGAATGCTTCAAAAGTGCCGTTATCCAGAGCATCGCGGATGCGTTCCATCAGTTTGTTGTAGAAATACAGGTTGTGCATGACCGCAAGGCGCATTGCCAGCATCTCCTCTGCCACGAACAGGTGGCGGATATAGGCGCGGCTGTAACGGCGGCATACGGGGCAGTCACAATTGGGATCGATGGGCCGCTCGTCCAACTGGTATTTGGCATTTTTTAGATTAATGGCACCATCCCATGTGAACAGACGGGCATGGCGGGCATTCCGCGCAGGCATAACACAATCAAAGAAATCCACACCTCGGGCTACGGCTTCGATGATGTTCGTAGGTGTACCCACACCCATGAGATAGCGGGTCTTGTGGACGGGCATATGGGGCTCAACGGCTTCAATGATGTCGTACATCTCCTCAGCGGTTTCGCCCACGGCAAGGCCGCCGATGGCGTAACCGGGCAGGTCCAGATCGGCAATGCGTTTCATATGATCCACGCGGATATCCGCATAGGTGCCGCCTTGGTTGATGCCCCAAAGCATCTGCTGCGGGTTGACGGTATCAGGCAGAGCATTGAGGCGGGCATTTTCTGCCTTACAGCGCTCCAGCCACCGGGTCGTCCGGGCAACGGAATCCAGTACGTACTTTCGGGGCGCAGGATTTTCGATACATTCGTCAAAGGCCATGCAGATATCAGAGCCCAAATTGGACTGGATCTGCATACTCTCCTCCGGACCCATGAAGATCTTACGGCCGTCAATATGAGAGGAGAAATAGACGCCCTCTTCCTTGATTTTCCGCAGAGAAGACAGGCTGAAAACCTGAAATCCGCCGGAGTCGGTGAGGATCGGACCATCCCAAGTCATAAATTTGTGCAGGCCGCCCATTTCGCGAACCACTTTGTCCGTGGGGCGCAGGTGCAGATGATAAGTATTGGACAGTTCCACCTGACAGCCGATATTTTTCAGATCTTCGGCGCTGAGCGCGCCCTTAATAGCACCTTGGGTGCCGACATTCATGAATACAGGAGTCTGTACTGTGCCGTGGGCGCAGGTAAACTCACCCCGTCGGGCCTTGCCCTCAGTCTTTTTCAATTTAAACATAGGTTACCTCACTAACATATTTTGCGATGAAGTCACGAATGGCAGTTTGGAACATCTCCGTCTGCTTATACATACCGTTTCCATGATCGCAACCAGGCAGAATCACGACTTCTGTTTCCTGGGGATTGGCGGCAGCAAGGTCACGGAAGATTTCCTCCATGTTTTCATTGCTTCCGGCGGCAAGCAGGATGGGATAGCGGCTGCCTTTGACCATGTCTACAGCTTCAAAGTCGCAAGCATTCAGGGAAAACTCCTTGTGAAAGCGCTTCGTCAGATGCTTGTAAACTTCGGTCCCGTTCTTCTTGAACACATGGGTCGCGACATTCTTGAAGAATCCGTCAATGCTTACATTGGGAGCATCCACAACCAAGCATTTCACGTTCTTCAAGTCCTTATCCGCAAGGTAAAGCACGATTTCACCGCCCATGCTGAGTCCGTGAAGAATGATCTGACCGTCAGGTGTTATTTCGTTGATCTGATCTACCCAACCCATCATATCCCGATGCTCCAGGGCACCGAGGGATATATACTTACCCTCGCTGATACCGTGGGCTCGCTGGTAAGGAATCAGCACATTGTAACCGAGAGAATGGTAAAACAGACCGGGAAATGCCCACTCACGCTCGGCGTGGCTGGTATAGCCGTGAGCGCAGATCACAGTTACATCGCTTTCACCGGGATAATACACAGCCTTCAGATTATAGCCGTCATGACTGGTGATTTCCAGACACTGATGGGGCAGTTTCTGGATCTGTGCCAGAGAGTTATGGACGGTTGTGATGGTATTATACCAGGAATCTGTCGGCTTGACCATGGCATAGGCTTTGCGGATATTGGGTCTGGTAAACAATAGGTGAAAATACAGGTTGGCTTTCAATTTATTGAACATTGAAATTCCTCATTATAAGATACACATGGCATCGCCGAAGGAGAAGAACCGGTACTTTTCCTTCACGGCTTCATCATAGGCATTTAAAACATTCTCCCGACCGGCAAATGCAGAAACCAGCATGACCAGAGTGCTCTCGGGCAGGTGGAAATTGGTGATCAGTCCATCCATGGCTTTGAAGCAGTAGCCCGGATAAATGAAAATTTCCGTCCACTTGGATTTGGCTTCAAAAGAGCCATCCTCGTTGACCAAACTCTCAAGTGTGCGGCAGGAGGTGGTGCCAACGCAGATGACCCGGCCACCGGCTCTCTTAGTTTCATTCAGGATCGCTGCGGTCTCGGCGCTCATCATGCACAGCTCTGCGTGCATATGATGTTCCAGAATGTTCTCTGCCTTAACAGGGCGGAAGGTTCCCAAACCAACATGGAGGGTAACAAACGCAGTCTTTACACCCTTATCCCTTGCCTTGTCCAGCAGTTCTCTGGTCCAGTGCAGACCGGCAGTGGGAGCTGCTGCAGAGCCCACCTCCCGGGAGTAGACGGTCTGGTAGCGCTCCTGATCGGCAAGCTCGGCCTTGATATAGGGCGGCAGAGGCATCTTGCCCAGACGTTCCAGAACTTCCAGAAAAATACCGGTGTAATGAAATTCAACCACCCGGTTTCCGTCCTCCCGAATTTCCCGGACGGTGGCGGTGAGCTCGCCGTTGCCAAAAATCACTTCACTGCCCACCTGCATCTTTCTGCCGGGCTTACACAGACATTCCCAACAGTTCTTTCCAAGATCCCGAAGCAGCAGGACTTCCACCGCACCACCGGTGGGACGGTGGCCAAGAAGTCTGGCAGGCAGAACCCGGGAATCGTTCATCACCAGACAGTCGCCGGGACGAAGCTCATCAATGATATCGTAAAAATGCTTATGCGCAACCGCTCCGGTAGCCCGATCCAGTTTTAACAACCGGGAGGAATCCCGCTGCTGCAAGGGGGTCTGGGCGATCAGTTCTTCCGGAAGGTCAAACCAAAAATCATGTGTTTTCAAATCAGTTCCTCTTTTCTGCAAATGATATGCGGCCAAACGGGCTGGATATCATAAAAAGTCCATGATAATTCAATTTATTATAACGTATCGGCATGTTTTTTGCAACAATGAAATATATGAACTTCCGTATGATGCAAAAATCCTACAGAAGACTTGACAATGGTAACATTTTTCATTATAATAGCAAAGTTATCGGGGTGTGGCGAAGTTTGGTATCGCGCTTGGTTCGGGTCCAAGAGGCCTCGGGTTCGAATCCCGACACTCCGACCATAGAAAAGCACTGATTTCGAAAGAAATCGGTGCTTTTTCTTACTTTTTTGCCTACGTTTGTTTACATCTTCTTACGTTAGGTCAACAAAAAGGTCAACAAATTGTATGTTTTGATACGCATTGATAGCAAAAAGAAAGGAAATGTTATCAATGGCAAGTATTACGCAAAACAAGAAAGACGGCAAAGTTATCTCCTACAAATTCAAGGCTTGCGTGGGGCGGGATGAATTCGGTAAGCAAGTGTTCAAATGCACCACTTGGAAAGTCCCGGAAGGTCTGATTCCGTCAAGAATGGAAAAGGCAGCACAGAAAGCCGCCGCCGAATGGGAGCAGCAAGCAAAAGAAGAATACAAGAAAGATTTGCAGAATCCTGAGCGGGTCAGAGAAAGAGAAATCTCGAAGGCAAGAACAGACTTTGCCGCATTTATCCGCGAGATATGGTTTCCTATTTGTATCTGTGACGGCGAGCATAAGCCTACAACGATTGATTTCAACCGAAACATATCCAACGTCATTGCAAACTATTTCAGCGGCAAAGCAATCCAAGCAATCAACGGAACGGATATACAAAAATATTTGATTTACTTGCGGACAGAATACAAGACTGCACACGGAAAACCGCTTGCGCAGAAAACCATACGCCACCACTACTGCACCCTTGCCAACATCTTCACTTATGCAATAAAGCAAGAGTTCATATTGAAGAATCCTATGGACTGTAGGTATTACAATGATGTGTAACAAAAAGAAAAAAGAATAGTGAATAGGGATGACCTGTGTTATGGTTGAGTTGTCCAGACAAAACCGAAAGGCAG
>JAGKTU010000047.1 GCA_021153265.1 Clostridia bacterium | reverse complement strand
CAGAATGTTGCCAGCCAGAACGAACTGACCGTCTGCACGCTTGACGCCCAGGCGCTTAGCCTCGGAGTCACGGCCGTTCTTGGTGGAACCGCCGCCCTTATGGTGAGCGAAGAACTGAATACCAATCTTCAGCATGATGTTACACCTCCAAAACTTCGATATAATCAGGATATTCATCCCGCAGAGAACACAGATACAGCATCATTCCGGCAAGCACTGCCTGGACGCTGTCCTCTTCATCGCAGGATACGGGGAGGGTCAGGGTGATACGAGCCTGCTCGTCCTTGACCCGAACTTTGGCCTTTGCGCCGCACACATCGTTGATGGTGGCCTCGGCCATGGCGACTACTGCGCTGATCGCGGCACAGACAATGTCGGAGCCGGCTTCCGCATAGCCGCTGTGTCCGCTGACGGAGAATCCGGTGATTCTCTCATCCTCGGTGAAAAATTCGCATCTAGTCATAAATTACAGAGCGATCTTGGTGATCTCAACCTTGGTGTAGGGCTGACGATGGCCGATCTTCTTCTTCTCGCCCTTCTTAGCCTTGTACTTCAGGACATGGATCTTCTTGCCCTTGCCGTTCTTGACGACCTTAGCCTCGACAGCTGCACCCTCAACAACGGGAGCGCCGATCTTGGTGTTCTCGCCATCCAGGACAGCCAGAACGGTCTCGAACTTGACGGTCTCCTCAGCCTCAACGCCCAGCTTCTCGATGAACAGGACATCACCCTCGGAAACGGTGTACTGCTTGCCACCAGTTACGATAACTGCTTTCATTTGTTTCACCTACTTCATTTTTTGTAGTCTCGCTTTAAAGGCGCGGCGCATTTTGGGCGCACCGACTTAAACCTCTTCAATGCGGCTGGACTATTTTAGCATTAGGGACAGAAAAAGTCAAGGAGTTTTTTCAACTTTTTCTTGTGTTTTTTGATTGTTTTTGTTATACTAACCCCAAGAACAGAGTAAAGAGGGAACGCACAATGAAAAGCTGGATGTGGGCGGGGATTCTGGTGGTTTTGCTGATCGTCTGCGTGGGAATCGGCATCTTTTTTATGGCGCCGGGGGAGCAGGCGCAGTGGGCCGAGATCGTCAGCGACGGGGAAGTGGTGAAGACCGTGGATCTGAGGCTCGATCAGGAATTTACCGTGGAAACGGGGGACGGCGGCTACAATGTGGTGACGGTGAAGGACGGCAAAATTGCCGTGACGGCGGCAAGCTGCCCGGATCACTACTGCAAGGATCGGGGATTCTGCAGCGGCGGCGTGGATATTGTGTGCCTGCCCAATAAGATGGTGATCCGTTTTCTGGGCGAGCAGGAAATTGACGCGGATTTGGGATAAAATTTTGCGAAAAATGCTTGACAAACGGCAAGTAAATGTGTATACTAAGCGAGTCCCTTGTGGATAAGCCATGGACGATTAGCTCAGCTGGCTAGAGCATCCGCTTGACGTGCGGAAGGTCATAGGTTCGAGTCCTATATCGTCCACCACCTTAATTTTATACGATGGACGATTAGCTCAGCTGGCTAGAGCATCCGCTTGACGTGCGGAAGGTCATAGGTTCGAGTCCTATATCGTCCACCAGAAAGAACCTGAGTCTTTTGGCTCGGGTTCTTTTTTTGCCATGCGGTAAACCGCTTGCAGTGGGTCAGGTCATAGGTTCGAGTCCTATATCGTCCACCAAATGAAAAAGACCATCCAATGGATGGTCTTTTTTATTTCGGTATGGTATTAGAGGTAGGACTCGAACCCATCTGAATGCGGCGCGGATGAGTGCCGCCGGCGAGGGCTCGACGGAGCCGAACCATAATTTTGCCCAAAGGGCAAAATGCAAATCGAGTCCTATATCGTCCACCAAAAGAAAACCCATCCGCTCGGATGGGTTATTCTTTTTGGTATGACAGACAGAGTTCGAACCAAACTGAATGCAACAGTCCGGTGGACTGCTGCACGATCGCGGCTGGGCGGGATTGACGCTACATTTTTGCCGGGCAGCAAGGAATAATTTTGGCAGCTTTGGCAAACACTACCTCCGGACAATCAATTAGGAGGTAAACGGAATGATTCAACGCACAGCCGCCATCTTAGCGGTGATTCTCTGCCTTTTGGGTGCAGTTTTACCGGTTTGTGCCGCCGAAGTAGACTGTGACACGGTCTACTGCTTCACACAGGAGGATTTTGGAGCGGAAACGGAATCGATCACGGGTATTTGCATTACAAAATTGCCGGATCCGGCGATGGGAACGGTGAAACTGGGAACTCGGGTGATCCGCTCCGGTGATATTTTGACAGCAGATCAGGCAGCCAAACTGACGTTCTGCCCACTGCAGACCCGGCATGATGCGAAAGCGACCCTTTGGTATCTTCCCGTCTATGAGAACCGGGTGGAAAAGGAAACGGCTTTGACCATCTCCATCCGGGGCAAAGAGGACAAAGCCCCGGCGGCAGAGGATTCTGCCATGGAGACCTACAAGAATCTTCCCAACACGCAAAAACTGAAGGCTATGGACCCGGAGGGAAAGGAACTGACCTACACCGTTATCCGCCAGCCGCGCCGGGGGCAGGTCAGCATCCGGCCGGATGGGACATGCACCTATACGCCGAAGAAAAATAAAATCGGTGTGGACTCTTTTACCTTCACGGCCACCGATCCGGCCGGCAATGTTTCCCGGGAGGCTACGGTTACCATCACCATTTTGAAACCCTCCCAATCCACGCTCTACACCGACACGATCGGCCATGAATGCCGTTTTGAGGCGGAGTGGATGAAAAATACCGGCATTTTCTCAGGGGAAACGCTGGCCGGGAATCTGTGCTTCCAACCTGACCGGGTGGTGACCCGGGGGGAATTTGTGACGATGCTGGTGAAAGCGCTGGAGCTGCCGGAGGAGGAATTGCCGGTTTGCGATGAATTTGCGGATATCCCCATTTGGCTGCGGCCCTATATGGCGGCAGCTATGCGGGCAGGACTGTTTTCAGGACTTCCCGGTGGGGAGATCTTTGATACGGGGAAGCCTGTGACGGCTCCGGAGGCAGCGGTTATGCTCCAGAACGCATTGGGACTACCGCGGGAGGATGCGGCGGCATTTGCGCAGGACAGTCTGACACCGGTCTGGGCAAGAGACGCAGTGGCGGCGCTGGCAGGAAAGGATCTGCAGGTAGGCGATGGCGAACTGACCCGGGGGCAGGCGGCCAAGCTGCTGTATCAGGCCATGTCGCTGTCGGAGGATGCGCCGGGAATGGCTGTGATTCGGGCCGGGCGGCGATAAGACAAAAAACAAGGCGCGACGGAACCGTCGCGCCTTGTTGGCGTTAATTATGCTTCTTCGGAGGGGTGCTTTGCGGCATTGACGTAGGCCATCAGCTCTTCGCCGGTGATGGTCTCCTTGGTCAGCAGGTACTCGGAGATCTCGTCCAAAAGGCCGCGATTTTCGCTCAGCAGCTTCTTGTTCTCCTCATAGCAGCTCTCCAGCAGGCTTCTTGCGGCCTTATCCACCGTAGCGGCGATCTCCTGAGAGCAGTCCAGACTGGACTGGCCGTCCAGATACTGATTGGTGACCACCGTGGGGGACAGCAGACCCAGTTCTTTGCTCATGCCGTACCGGGCGATCATGTCCCGGGCAAGGCCGGTGGCTCGCTGCAGGTCGTTGGACGCACCGGTGGTCATGGTGCCGAAGACCACTTCTTCTGCGGCACGGCCGCCCAGCAGGGCGTGGATCTTGGCAATCAAGTCCTCACGGGTGTAGAGGTTCTTTTCCTCGTCGGGGATATACATGGTCGCGCCCAGAGAACCGCCGGTGCGGGGGATGATGGTGATCTTGGACACGGGCATGGCGTTCTTTTCCAGAGCTGCCACCAGTGCGTGACCCACCTCGTGGTAGGCGGTCATGCGGCGTTCGGTCTCGGTGCGGACGGAATTCTTCTTCTCAGAACCCATCATCACCGTCTCAAAAGCAGTCAGCAGATCCTCCTGTGTGACCAGCTTCCGGCCCTTACGGACAGCCCGGAGGGCGGCCTCATTGACCAGGTTGGCAAGGTCTGCACCCACGGCGCCGGAGGCGGTCTGGGCGATCTTCTTCAGATCCACATCCTCTGCCAGACGGATCTTCCGGGTGTGGACTTTCAGGGTATCCAGTCTGCCCTGGAAATTGGGGGTATCCATGATGATCCGGCGGTCAAAACGGCCGGGACGCAGCAGCGCCTTGTCCAGAGTTTCGGGACGGTTGGTGGCTGCCAGAACCACGATGCCCTTGGTGGAGTCGAAGCCGTCGATCTCACCCAGAAGGGAGTTCAATGTCTGGTCATGCTCAGAGTTGCTGCCGAAGCGGTTATCGCGGGCGCCGCCCACGGCGTCGATCTCGTCGATGAAGATGATACAGGGAGCGACCTTGGCGGCCTCCTTAAACAGGTCACGGACACGGCTGGCGCCCAGACCCACGAACATCTCCACAAAGTCAGAGCCGGAGATGGAGAAGAAGGGAACACCGGCTTCGCCGGCCACCGCCTTGGCGATCAAAGTCTTGCCGGTGCCGGGAGGGCCGACCAGCAGAGCGCCCTTGGGCAGTTTCGCACCGATCTCGGTGTACTTGAGGGGGTTGTGGAGGAAGTCGATGATCTCCTGAAGGGATTCCTTGGCTTCGTCCTGTCCGGCTACGTCCTGGAAGGTGACGCCGGTCTTCTTTTCCATATAGACTTTGGCTTTGTTCTTGCTGATGCCGCCCATCATGCCTTCGCCGCCCATGCGCCGGGTGATCAGGCTCATGAACAGGAACGCGATGCCGAACATCATCACATAGGAAAGGATCATGGTGATGAAGGAGTTGTCCTCCACGATCTCTTCCTTGACTTTTACACCCTGAGCCGCCAGACGCTCTGCCATGGCCATGGTGTCACCGCCGGTGGGCAGGCCGGTATAGCAGGCCTTCTGCTGGGCAGGCTCTTTGGCGGCTTCGGTCTTGGTCAGGTAGACGATGCGGTCATACTTCAGCTCCACCTCGGACAAATTGCCGGCCTTTTCTTCCTTGAGGAAGTCGGAGAAGGTGGTCTCGGTGTACTGGCTGTCAACAATGGTATTGTAGATGCCGCTGAACAGCAGCATAATGGCCACAGAAAATAACAGCGTGACCCAAAGATTACCCTTTGGCTTCTTGGGGCCGCCGGGGTTGCGGCCATTGGGGGAATCGTTACGGTTGGAATCCATGGATTCGCCTCCTTAATGTATATTGTGCTCATCATATCACATTTTATGGCTAAGGGCAATGAATGATTCTGATTCCGGGGGTAAATTTTCTGTGAATTCATGGAAGATTTGCATGTTTTCTCTGTAGGGAACAAAAACTCCCTGCACCGTAGCGGTGCAGGGAGCTGCATTCAATTTTTGCGGAAAAGTTTCTTGGTGACGAATTCCCGGATGGGGACGTCGGTACGCTTTTTGGCTTTTTCGATATTGCTCCAGTGCATGATGATGATCATCAGACTGCTGAGAGCTGCCACTGCGGCTTCCCAGCCGTTTCCGGACTGCAGATACACCAGAATGGGGAACAGGATGCCTGCGGACATGGGCATGACCACGCTGTAGTTGAAAATAAACATCAGTAGCAGTCCGAAGAGCAGCAGGCCTAAGAAGAGCAGGGGATTGCAGTACAGCACCGTGCCGCCGAAGGCTGCCAGACCCTTGCCACCCTTAAAATGCAGGTAGAAGGGGAAATTGTGACCCACGATGGCGGCAAAACCGGCGATCAGACCGGAAAATGCCAGCTTGGGGAACAGAAGCTCCGCCAGCTTTGCAGCAAAGAAGGCTTTCAGAATATCGAAAACCATGACGAAGACGCCCAGCGCCTTGCCGAAGACCAGCAGGGTATTGCTGGCGCCTAAATTGCCGGTACCGTGCTCCCGGAGGTTCTTTTTCTTCAGCTTGGAGATGAGGGCGGCGGGGCTTAAAGAGCCAAAAGAATAGCCGATTGCGAGGGTTGCGAGAAGTTCCATGGAATTATTCCTTTTCTGTGGGATTTACGGATGCGTCGATGGCCTCCTGAATGCGCTGCTTCACCAGCGCGGCCAGGTCGACCGTCTTCATGTCCTTGTATTCTTCGTAAGGAATGGGCTTGAGATAGTGAAGCTGGACGGTGACGGGTTTGCTGCCCTTTTCGTCCAGCACCTTAAAGCTGTCGATGATGGCAAAGGGGATGATGGGGCATTTTGCCTTCAGCGCGCAGCGGAAGCTGCCGCCGTGGAACTCGCCCATGACGTTGCCGTTGCGGCTGCGGGTACCCTCGGGGAAGATCAGGAAGTGCTTGCCGTTCTGAACGTCCTTTGTCACATTCTGGATCACCGTCAGGGACTGGCGCACGTCCTCACGGTCCATACCGTAGGAGTGGGTGCAAAGACGGATCTGCTTCAGCAGAGGGACGTCCACCAGCTCTTTTTTCAGCACAGCGGCCAGATGGGGCTTGACGGTGGCAGCGATGGCCACCACGTCAAACATTCCCTGATGGTTGCCGTACATGAGGAAACCGTCGCTCTCCATGCCGGGAATGTTCTCAAGACCCGTGACCTGCAGGTCGATGTTGCCGCTTTTTACGGCGATCTCCATGATCTTATGGATGTGATCCCACTTTTCCTGCTCGGGATATTTGTCGGTGTATTTAGCATAGTGGCAGAGCTTGGCGTAATAAATGGGCGCTCTGTGGATGTTTTTCAGCACCATCATTGCCAGACGGTTCATAGGCGGCCTCCTTATGTAGGATGATTCGTGTGGTATAGTATATCACAAAATGTTGAGCTGTCAAGCTTTGGGAAGCGGGAAGCCCATCCGGAAAGACCGGATGGGCTGAGGTCAAACTTGGTTTTTCCGATAGAGGATCATCATGCCCTTGAGCAGCAGGTCGCTGTCCTGGATCACCTTCCGCTTACAATGGGGGGTGACCAGAGCGGACAGACCGCCGGTGCTGACCACGGTGCAGCTCTGGCCCAGCTCCTCCTCGATGTGGCGGATGGCACCGTCGATGGTGGAGGCTGTGCCGTAGATGATGCCGCTTCGCATACAGTCTACCGTATTGCGGCCGATGGTCTTTTTCGGGGCTTCCAGACTGATCTGGGGAAGCTGGGCGGCTTTTGCGCTCATGGCATCCCGGGAGACCATCAGTCCGGGCATGATCATGCCGCCGATGAAATTCTGATTCTCGTCCACCACGGAGATGGTGGTGGCGGTACCCATGTCGATGATGATCAGGGGGCAGGGGTAGTTGTTCACGGCGGCTACGGCATCGGCTACCCGGTCGCTGCCAAGCTGGGCGGCGTTGTCTAAGCGGATCTTAAGGCCCGTTTTCAGTCCCGGGCCCACCACCAGAGGGGGCTTGCCCACGATCCGGGTCATGGCATTCTTGACCATCCGGGTCACAGCCGGGACAACGGAAGAGATGATACCGCCTTCAAAGCTCTGGCAACCGAAGCCGCCGAATTCCAAGGCGGATTTGATCAGAACCATGTATTCCATGGCGGTGGCGTGGCGGTTGGTGGAAAGGCGCTCGGTGAAGAGAATGGAATCTCCCTCAAAGCAGCCGATGACGATGTTGGAGTTGCCGATATCCGCTGCAAGGATCATTGCTGTGCGCCTCCGATCAGACGGGCTTTTTGGAGCGTTTTTGCCAGAATGCCCACAATGGCGGTGACTGCCAGCATTTCCACCACCGCATTGATGCCCACAAAGGCGCAGATGAAGACAATTACGTTGCGGCCTGCAATCAGATTCTGCAGGTATTCGGTGTTGCCGAAAAGCAGAACCAGAGCGGACATGAACAGCACGGTGTTCAGGAAAGCGGCGCTGAAGCCTGCGGCAAAGCCGGCAAGGGTGGGCTTATGGAGTTTCTTAAAAGCGATAAAGACATAGCCCGTCAGCCAGCCCATGAGCAGTCGGGGGACAAACCGCTGGATAAAGGCCAGCGCAGGATTGATCTCAAAGAGAATCGCGCCCATGGCGCTGGTGCCGCCGATGCCCATGCATTGCAGGAAACTGGTCATGCCGAAGACCGCACCGGTAATGGCACCGCCGGTGGGACCCAGTGCGATTGCCGCAATGGCGACAGGAATGGTGTTCAAAGTGATGGCCAGAGGGCCGATGTTTAAGTAACCCAGCGGGGTGAAGCTCATCACCAGCAGCAGGGCGGTCAGCAGTCCCAGTAGCGTCAGCTCTCTGGGCTTAAACCCTTTTTTCATAAAAATTCCTCCTTCGCAGCGGCTGTCATTCTCCAAAAATGGGGAGATATGCTGCCCTGCGACCCCATTATATCACGGGGAATGGAAAAAAGTATATATCTTTTTTTATTGGAATGTGCTACAATGAAAAAAACTGCAAGGAGAAAGATGCTATGTTGAAGGGAAAAACCGTAGTTCTGGCTGTCAGCGGCAGTATTGCCGCATATAAAATTGCAAATTTGGCCAGTATGCTGAAAAAGCTTCATTGCAACGTCCATGTTTTGATGACCCCAAATGCCACCAATTTCATCAATCCCATCACCTTTGAGACGCTGACTGCCAACAAGTGCCTCATCGACACCTTCGACCGAAATTTCCAGTACAGCGTGGAGCACGTGTCCATCGCCAAGCAGGCGGATGTGGTGCTGATTGCCCCGGCATCTGCCAACGTCATCGGCAAGCTCGCAAACGGCATCGCAGACGATATGCTCACCACCACCGTCATGGCCTGCCCCTGCAAGAAGATTATTGCACCGGCCATGAACACCAATATGTTCCGCAACCCCATCGTGCAGGATAATCTGCAGAAGCTGAGCCGCTTCGGCTACGAGGTCATCCAGCCTGCATCCGGGTATCTGGCCTGCGGCGACGTGGGTGAGGGCAAGATGCCGGATGAGCAGACCCTTCTTGCCTACATTCTCAAGGAAGTGGCTTGCGAAAAAGACCTGCTGGGCAAAAAGATACTGATTACCGCCGGTGCTACCCGGGAGGCCATCGACCCGGTGCGCTTCATCACCAACCATTCCTCCGGCAAGATGGGCTTCGCACTGGCGAAAGCCGCCATGCACCGGGGCGCAGAGGTCACCATTGTGGCAGCTCACACCGACGTAGAGCCGCCCATGTTCTGCCGTGTGGTGAAGGTCACTTCCGCTGCGGATATGTACCGGGAGGTAACGGCGCTGGCAGAGGAGCAGGACATCATCATCAAAGCTGCCGCGGTTTCCGACTACACGCCGGCAACGGTGGCGGATTCCAAGATGAAAAAGTCTGACGCTGACCTGTCTATCCCACTGCAGCGGACAAAGGACATTTTGAAGGCGTTGGGCGAAACCAAACGACCGGGACAGTTTATCTGCGGCTTCTCCATGGAGACAGACAATGTGCTGGAAAACTCCCAGAAGAAGCTGATTTCCAAGAATTGCGACATGATCTGCGCCAACAGCCTCCGCACCGAGGGTGCTGGTTTCGGCGGCGATACCAATGTCATTACCCTCATTAGCCCCGACGGCTGCCGGGAACTCATGATGATGACCAAGGAAGCAGCCGCCCATGAGATTCTCACCGCCATCCGTGATCGCCTGTAAGGAGGAACGCCATGAATTGCTTCACCAAAGCCAGATTTGACGATACGCCCAATCAACGGGAGCTGGATAACCGCCAAGTTGCCTACGAGGCCGCCTGCGAGGGCATGGTGCTGCTGAAAAATGACGGTGCGCTGCCCTTTGCTCACAAAAAAATCGCCCTCTACGGTCCGGGTGCGTCCATGACCATCAAGGGCGGCACCGGCTCCGGCGAGGTCAACGAGCGGCACTCCGTCTCCATTCTGGAGGGCATGGAAAACCGGGGCTTCGATATCAGCACCCGGAATTGGATCGCAAAATTTGAAGAGAGCTATGAGCAGGAGAAAGAAGCCTACAAAGTAGAAAAGCGGAAGCGGCTGAATATCTTCAAGCCCAACTCCATCATGCAGATGCTCTTCGACAATTTCCGTTCTCCCGGCGGCCCTGCCATCACCGAGGAGGATGTGCGCCTCAGCGACACCGACCAATGCGTCTACGTTATCAGCCGGCAGGCCGGTGAGGGCGGCGACCGGAAGGTGGAAAAGGGCGATTTTTGCTTGACCGACGTGGAAAAGGAGGCCATCCGATTCTGCGCCGCCCATTATGACAAATTCGTGCTGGCCATCAATTGCGGAAGCTCCATCGATATGTCCTTTGTGGACGAAATTCCCGGCATCAATGCGATTATCTATCTGTGCCAGCTGGGTACGGAAGGCGGTCAGGCCTTTGCCGATGTGCTGAGCGGTAAGGTCACTCCCTCCGGCAAGCTGACGGATACTTGGGCAAAGTCTTATGACCAGATCCCCTTCGGCGCAAATTACAGCTCCATGGACGGGAATCCTAAAGTGGCGGAGTACCGGGAAGGTATCTTCGTTGGCTACCGCTATTTTGACACGTTCGGGGAAGAACCTGCCTATCCTTTTGGCTTTGGCTTGAGCTATACCGATTTTACCATCCACTCCGCCGGCGTCATGGCAGAAAACGGCGAAATCACCGTGAAGGCCACGGTGAAAAATGTGGGTGAAGTTCACTCCGGCAAGGAAGTGGCTCAGCTTTATGTATCCGCACCCGGGGGAAGACTTCAGAAGGAGTATCAGTCCCTGATGGCCTTCGCCAAGACTGACGTTTTGGCACCGGGTGAGCAGCAGGTCGTGACATTGACCTTCCCCATGGCGGCTGTTGCCAGCTACCGGGAATCCGATGCAACCTTCGTGCTGGAAGCCGGCGACTACATCCTCCGGCTGGGCAATTCCTCCCGGAATACCACTGTGGTGGGTGCGGTTACCATTGAAAGTGAGATCATCGTGTCCCGGCATGAGCACATTTGCCCCTTGCAGCAGTCTTTGCAGGAAATGGATGCTCCTGTTCAGAGTTATGAGCCCATTGCCGAGGGGCTGCCCCGGCTGAGTGTTACCGCCAAAGACATTCCCACCGTCACTTACACCTACCAGACGCCCCCTGTCCGGGAGGATGCGGATGTAAAAGCCATTCTGGATACTCTGACGGTGAAAGAAATGGTGGATATTGTGGTGGGTATCGGATTCTTCGGCGGCGAAAAGAAGTTCCATCTGCCCGGTTCTGTGGGCAATACCACCTCTAAATTCTGGGATCGGGGGCTTGCCAATGTGGCCCTGTGCGACGGTCCTGCCGGTCTTCGCATCCAGAAGAAGTCGACCATCTCCAAGGACGGAAAGATCAAGGCCGTGGAGCTGGCTATGTCCACCTTTGATGCCCTGCCGGGATTTGTCAAGAAGTTCCTGGTGGGTGATCCGGAGAAGGATCGGGTGCTGTATCAGTATACCACCGCCTTCCCTGTCACCGCGGCGCTGGCTCAGAGCTGGAATACGGAGCTGATGGAGCAGGTGGGTAACGCCATCTTCCGGGAGATGGAGGAATACGGCTGCACCTACTGGCTTGCTCCAGCCATCAACATCCACCGCAATCCTCTGTGCGGCAGAAACTTTGAATACTACTCCGAAGATCCCCGGCTCACCGGCCTGATGGCTGCCGCCATTACCCGGGGTGTTCAGCAGGAGAAGGGCTACTACGTCACCGTGAAGCACTTCGCCTGCAACAATCAGGAGGATCAGCGGACATTCAGCGACAGCCGCCTGTCTGAGCGGACCCTCCGGGAAATCTACCTCCGGGCCTTCGAACTGACCGTCCGGGAGGGCGGCGCCAAGAGCATCATGACCAGCTACAATCTGGTCAACGGTGTATACACCCCCAACAGCTACGATCTTTGCACCAAGGTGCTGCGTAACGAATGGGGCTTTGATGGCGTGGTGATGACCGACTGGTTCTCCACCAATCCAGGTCAGGGCAGAAACGATCTGTGCATGAGCGCCGGAAACGATCTGATCATGCCCGGCGGCGCCAGCTTTAAGGGCCAGATCCTCCGGGGTCTGCGTTCCGGTAAGATCAGCGAGGAAGACATCCGCCGCTGCTGCGCCAATATGATCCGTGCGATCCTGGATAGTCCCACCCAGAGAGAATATCTCTGCAAATGAATCAAAAGCCCAGAGCGAACACTCTGGGCTTTTGCCTTCAGGCATGGAATCTCCGGTCTTCCATCCGGCCGGATCGAACCACCGGGGGCTTGGGGTCTTTGATCTCCCAGCTGATGGGTTTCTTTTCGTCTTCTTTCATAGCGATCCCTCCGGAAGTAGTATTTGAAGTTTTGACGAAAGCATACGAAAAGACGGACATCCAGAAGGATGTCCGTCTTTGTTATGGAAAAACTTATGCGCCGAAGGCATCCACAGCCAGCTTGAATGCGCCGTAGGCACCGGCATCGTTGCCCAGGGAAGCCAGGGTGAACTTGGCGGTGACACCGTGGAAGACGTACTTGCGGAAGTAAGGCTCCACACCGCGCAGCAGGATGTCGCCGGCCTTGCTGACGCCGCCGCCCAGAACCACGATCTCGGGGTCGATGACGCTGCAGAGGCTGCCCAGGAACTCGCCCAGCAGAGCGTAGTACTGATCCAGAACCTCCAGAGCCACCTTGTCGCCGGCCTTGCCAGCGTCGAAGATGTCCTTGCAGGTCATGTTATCCAGCGCGCGGAGGGAAGAGTCGGCTTCCACAGCTGCCAGATGGCGCTTAGCCAGCATGACGATGCCGGTGGCGGAGCAGTACTGCTCCACGCAGCCGCGCTTGCCGCAGCCGCACTTCTCGGTCTCGTTGCGGTTGAGAACCATGTGGCCGATCTCTGCACCGGCGCCATGGGCGCCGTGGAGGAGTTTACCTTCGATGATGATGCCGCCGCCGACACCGGTACCCAGAGTGGCGAAGATCATGTTGTCGCAGTCCTGACCGCCGCCCTTCCAGAATTCGCCCAGAGCAGCCACGTTTGCATCGTTACCTGCCTTCACGGGGAAGCCGGTGAGGTCGGACAGCTCCTTGGTGATGTTGAACACGCCCCAACCTAAGTTGACGCACTTGTTCACCACGCCCTTGGAGTCAACAGGGCCGGGAACGCCGATGCCGAGACCCAGAATGGAGTCAGCCGCGATGGCGTTCTTTTCCATGTACTGCTTGATGGAAGCAGCGATGTCGGGCAGGATCTGGGCGCCGCCATTGTCCTTGACGGTGGGGATTTCCCACTTGTCCAGCATCTTGCCGGTCTCATCGAAATATGCGATCTTGACGGTGGTGCCGCCCAGATCGATGCCAAAACCGTATTTCATAGGTAATTCCTCCTAAAAAGATGGTATGCATTTATTATACATAGATTCGCTGAAAAAGGAAGAGGGGGATGGAAAATTTGTACGAAAAATTACCCGGACATTCATGGGAATGTCCGGGTGCTTGTTTATCGGATCTTCTCGCCGTTCAGCACGGCTTCCACTAATTTGTCGCCCTCATAGCGCAGCTTCAGCAGGAAAAAGGGAGCATCCTGCCACAGTAAGTCCAGAAAGATCTGGTCGCCCTCCCATTTGGGGAGCTGATCGAGAAATTCCCGGCTGACCCACTGGAGGTCACCTTCGTCGCACTCTTTCAGTTCGCCCTCGAAGCCGTCGGCGGTGAACAGGTACATGTATTCCCCATCCCAAGGGCCGTTGGTGAGAAACGTCACCACGCCACGGCATTTCCAACTGGTCAAAGTAAGGCCGGTTTCTTCCTGCGCTTCCCGGAGCAGGCACTCGTCGGGGGTCTCGTCGGCCTCGAATTTGCCGCCGATGCCGATCCACTTGTCCTGATTGACGTCATTTTTCTTCTTCACCCGGTGGAGCATCAGCACATCGCTGCCCCGGGTAATGTAGCACAGGGTGGAATTATGCATTGGGCGTTACCTTGCGCATGAGGCGGATGGCCAGATGCTTGTTCTCCACCACAACTTCCTCGTGACCCGGCTCGTGCTCGCCGTCCAAAGTCCAGGACATCTTGGGGTCGGAGATGATGGTGATTTTGTCCGTGGAGCAGAAGGTGATCATGTTGCAGTTGTACTTCTGACTCTGCAGAGCCTGAATGCACTCGGTGATCTCAGCCAGAGACTTGGGCGCGCGGACCATCATCACCTCGAATTTGCCGTCGGACATATCCACCACCTTGGGATCCAGAGTCAGAATGCCGCCCACGGAGGTGGAATTGCAGATGGCACCGAAGATGAAGTCGTCTTCCACCACCCGGTCGGCCATTTCCAGCCGCACATGCTCTTTGCGGATCTGGGTCAGCTCAGAGATGCCGCTGAGGACGTAGGCGGTATGGCCAAGGGCGTTCTTTACACTCTGGGGAGTGGCGTAGCTGGACTTGGTGAAGGCGCCGAAAGAGGCCACATAGGTAAAGTACCGGCCGCCGAAAGAGCCGATGTCATAGGCCACCGGCTCGCCCTCGGCGATGTGCTGGGCGGCAGCCAGAGGATTGGTGGGCAGCTTCAGGCTGGAGGCAAAGTCGTTGGTGGTGCCGGCAGGGATATAGCCAACGGGAACGTCCACACCAGAGGCAAGAATACCGGAAACCGTCTCGTTGAAGGTGCCGTCGCCGCCGCAGCAGACGATCACATCTACTTCCGCAGCCTTCTCCCGGGCAATACGGGTGGCATCGCCGGAACCGGCGGTCATGTGGATGATGACCTCGTAATCCGCACGGTTAAAGACGGTGATGATCTCGGCAAGGCAGCGGTTGGCCTTGCGCTGACCGGCGAAGGGATTCATGATAAAGAGCATTTTTTTCATAGAAAGATCCTCAACTTGTTTAGATTATCAACATTATATCACGGCAGGATAAAATGACAAGCACTCCCTTGGTGGTTTTTGGCAGTTGGCAGAAAATTTACGTTGCGTTCACAATTGCCCATCTTTTTTCCTCTTCCATACATGATTTCCCTCCGCTTGGGGAATACTGGCTGTGAAAAGGCGGTGGGTAAATGGAGGTATTCTCCTGTAAGACGAAAATTTATTCCGGGGCTGGCGCGGTGCAGGCTCTGGAAAATATGCATGGAAAGCGGCTGTTTTTGGTGACAGACCCATTCTTCATGGAAAACGGCGTGGCGCGGCAGGTGGCGCAGGCGTCGGGAGCGGAATATGTCGAATATTTCTCAGACGTTCAGCCGGACCCTACGGTTGCGCTGGCGGCGGAGGGGACAGCGAAATTAAAAGCCTTCAGCCCGGACTTGATCGTGGCGCTGGGCGGCGGAAGCGCCATGGACTGCGCCAAGGCCATGGCCTATTTTGCAAAGCTGGAGTGTCCCTTGGTGGCGATTCCCACTACCTCCGGCTCGGGGTCGGAGGTGACGGATTTTGCGATTCTGACCCATGAAAAGGTCAAGCATCCTCTGGTAGATGCGCGGCTGCGGCCGGATGTGGCGATTCTGGACAGCGATTTGCTGCAGGCGCTCCCTAAATCTTTGATTGCGGACACGGGGTTTGATGTGCTGACCCATGCGCTGGAGGCCTATGTGGCGAAAAATGCCGGGGTCATCTCCGACAGCTTTGCAAGAGAGGCGTTTTCAGCGGCCTATGCCAATCTGCCGGCTTCCTATGCCGGGCGGCAGGAGGTGCGGCTGAAAGTCCATCTGGCGGCCACCATGGCCGGGGTGGCCTTCTCTCAGGCCGGGCTGGGGTTGTGCCATGCCATGGCTCATGCGTTGGGAGGACTGTTCCATGTTCCCCACGGGCGGCTCAATGCCATTTTACTTCCTGCGGTGATCAGCTGCAATGCCCATGTGGCAGGGGCGAAATATGCCCAATTGGCGCGCTTAAGCGGCCTGGGGGGCAGTGCGGACACGATTGCCCTGCGAAATCTGAAGAACGGTCTGATTCGTCTGCGTCGGGAGCTGGGGCTGCCCGAAACCCTGTCGCAGGCGGGGGTTTCGCCCCGGGAAGTTTGGGCAAACACCGGGGAGATCGTGAAGGCCACTCTGGCAGACCCTTGCTGCAAGACCAATCCCATGATCGTGGAGGATTTTCTGGTGCGGCGGATTCTCGAAGAGGTAACGGGACATGCCTGAAACGCTACTGAGCGTGGGGCTGGACGTGGGGACCACCTCCACGCAGCTGATCGTGTCCCGGCTGGCGATCGAAAACCGGGCAGGCAGTTTTTCCGTGCCGGAGATGGATATTACCCGGCGGCAGGTGCTGTACAAGGGGCAGGTTCACTTCACGCCTCTGCTGGATGAGGCGATAGTGGATGCACAGGCACTTCGGAAACTGGTGGATGAGGAATACCTTCGGGCAGGAATTCGCCGGGAGGATGTGGACACCGGCGCCATCATCATCACCGGGGAGACCAGCCGGAAGGAGAATGCCCGGGCGGTATTGTCGCAGCTCAGCGGTTATGCCGGGGACTTCGTGGTGGCAACAGCGGGGCCGGATCTGGAAAGTGTGCTGGCTGCCAAGGGCGCCGGTGCGGTGGACTTTTCCGCACAGTCGGGAAAGACGGTGCTGCATATGGACATCGGCGGCGGCACAGCCAATCTGGCGCTGATCGAAGATGGGGTTATCACCCGCACCGGCTGCTTGAATGTGGGCGGACGGTTGCTGAAATTCCGCGAAAATGGTGAGATTACCTATGTTTCACCGGTTTTGGCGGGCATATGCTCTTTGAAAGTGGGAGACCAGCCGATGCGGGCACAGGTGGAAGAAGTGGCGCAGAGTTTGGTACAGGCGCTGGAGATGGCGGC
>JAGKTU010000046.1 GCA_021153265.1 Clostridia bacterium | reverse complement strand
GATTCAAGGGATTCACCCATTATATGATCGTGGTGGCCGAAGGCGCAGGCTCCGCAGCCGATATTGCCAAGAAGATCAAAGATGCCATCGATCTGGATCCCCGTGTGACCGTTCTGGGCCACATCCAGCGCGGCGGTGTTCCCACTGGCCGTGACCGCGTCAATGCCACAAAGATGGGCTACACCGCTGTGGAGCTCCTCCTGCAGGGTAAGACCAACCGCATTGTCTGCACCCGTGAGGGCGGCATCAGCGATGTGGATATCGACGAAGGTCTGAGTATGAAGAAGAGCATCCAGCAGATCGAGTTCGATGTTCTGGCTGCCATGACCGGTATCTGATCTCCCCTACTTAAACGAACAGCCGTGAAGCATTCGCTTCACGGCTGTTTTGCTTACATCTCCATGATTTTGGATGCAATACCCATCAGATCCGACTCGGTCATTTTTGCGATATCCTTGATTGTTTCAGGTACCTCGATCTCCGCGCCGGTCGTCATGGTAATATCGATAGACATCTCAATTCCCTCAGTGTCCTCACCCATGGATTCAACCAGTTCCTCAACTGCCGGAATACTGAAGTGGTAACCGTTCTCCATCAATTCGAGGACACAGTTCAGTTCACCGGAAATTTCTTCGTCATAGTCCTGGAAATGCACAAGGAAATCTCCATTCTCCCGATTCCACTCATAGCCAATCTCCACCTTAACGGGGTCATCGTCTTCTTCCTGCGTGGTAACACACAAAGTTTCGACAATCACACCGTCATTCTTCTTGGTGGACAGTGTGATCTCAAAGGAATGATCCTCATCGTCCTCCACAAACTCACCACAAATGACAATATCCTTCACAGAAGCATCGCTGCCAAAATTCACATAGACGAGCCACTCGGCATCGGTTTCCTCGTATGCAACATCTACCTGTACAACTTTGCCGCCGTGCAGATAGAAGGTAAACACACACTCTGTCTCGCCGTCCTCGTAATCTTTGAGTGCCTCTCTAAAATTATCGAGTTCGTCATTCCAGTTCTCACACTTAAAGTCCATGGAAAGTGACTGGTAGTAGTTGATCATCACAGGGTCCGTTTCTGCAATATCGACCAACTGCAGCATCAGTTCCGAATACTCTTCCCTGGTGATGGTGAAAGCCACGGTCTTGCAGTTTTGGTTTTTACCGTCCACGGAGATCTCGGCCTTGCCAACCTGCGCATCCTTTTCTTCCGTGAATGCCAGAATGACTTCGCCGTATTTCTTCAAAGACTCCGCCTGCTGCTCAGGGGTGATCGTTTCAAGGCTCATCAGCTGATCCAGCGTATCCACAGCTTCATCCAGCATCTCAACATTCTCTTTGCCCATGATGCTGTACATAAATTCATTGTTCCGGATATCCTCGCCGAAGGTATCATAATAGATGCCATAGTAATCCTCTCCGGTGTACATATCCAAATTGATGGCGGCCACTTCCCTGTCCATGTACAGGTTCATATCCGCTTCCTCACCCATCACGTCCAGCACGATACCGATCTGGCCCTGCTTGATGCTGCTGTCTA
Source organism: Clostridia bacterium (assembly GCA_021153265.1). Taxonomy (GTDB): domain Bacteria; phylum Bacillota; class Clostridia; order Oscillospirales; family Oscillospiraceae; genus Faecousia. The sequence goes on along the minus strand of JAGKTU010000046.1, from coordinate 15,161 downwards.
CCTGTGCCTCCACTTCGATGCTCATATCTCCCAGCATCTCCTGGAAAATCTCGTACTCGACGTTGACAGTGTTCTTCTGGCTGCCTTCAAAAATGTTGCTCATAACCGTCAGCGGTGTACCTTCCGCTCTTGCGGAGAGGTCATTGGCAGTTTCGGTCAAGGCCTTTGTCAGCACCGTTTTGGGAGCAAGATAAATGAAGAACGGGCCCAGCAGCAGCGCAGCAATGATAGCCACCACCAAAGCAACCGGGACAGCAATGTGCCACCATTTGATCTTTATCTTCTTGACAGGCTTCTCCGGAATGGGGTCTACGGGCTTGGGAGCTTCTTCCGCTCCATCCAGAACCTCCTCCAGTTTCACATCCGTCTCCATCACAGGCGCAGCTTCCACCTCGGAAGTGGCCTCCGTCTCAAGAACGACTTCTGCCGAATCCTCCGCAGCAATGGCAACTGCATTCTCGGCTACAGCCTCATGAATCTCCTCAGTGGGTGCAAATTCCGCGCCGCATTCGCTGCAGAACCGCTCCTCATCCGGCATCTCAGCACCACAATGTAAACATTTTTTCATTGAAAACACATCCTTTCTGTCCAAGATTACCATAAATATACAGCACAAATACCTCTGTGTCAACCGACAAATAAAGGCCTGCCGTCCGGTTGGACAAGCAGACCTTTTATGCTTTGGGGTGACATTTTTCGTATACGGATTTGATCTTCTGATTGATCATATGGGCATACATCTGGGTGGAGGAAATATCGCTGTGACCCATTAGCTCCTGCACAGAGCCCAGATCCGCTCCATTTTCCAGTAGATGCACCGCAAAACTGTGCCGCAGAGTGTGGGGAGTGATCTCTTTTGTGATATTAGCCTTGGCCTGATAGAGTTTCAGGATCTTCCAAAATCCCTGCCGGCTCATTCTGGCACCATTGATATTCACAAACAGCGCTTTTTCACCGGGATTCATCACCATGATACCCCGAACATCCTTCAAATACTGCCGCAATGCCTTCAGCGCAGCGGGATATAATGGGATCGCTCTGGTTTTCTTTGCACCGGAACACTTAATGGTGGCAAGTTCCAGATTGACATCGTCCACATTCAGATCGATCAGCTCGCTGACCCGGATGCCGGTGGCGTACATGACCTCCAGCATGGCCTTATCCCGGAATCCCTTGGGATCCACGCAGGCCGGCTGTGCCAACAGCAGCTCCACTTCCTTGCCGGTTAGGATCTGAGGCAGCTTTTTCTCGCCTCTCTCCACGTGGATCTGTGCCGTAACCGGAGAACTATCCAAAAAACCGGTGGAAATCAAATATCCGTAGAAATTCTTCAGGCTGGCCAAGGAACGGGACACCGTCGCGCCGGACTTACCCTGCTCCTGCAGATACGCCAGATAGTTCTGAATATTCAGTTCTGTAGCATCCACCACATTCCGGTCTTCCTCGCGCGCAAGCCAATCAGAAAACTGGCGAATATCGCGCATATAGGAGAAAACCGTATTCGCGGAAGCCTGCTTTACCTTCGTCAGGTAATTTTCGTAGGCATTCAGAAAATCCAGCATAACCCAGTAACCTTTCTATAGAATCTATATCCCTTGCAGCAGCGGCATGATCAACCTATGATCCAAAAGCCCGACCAAACCGATACATCCGGCAAGGATCATGGTATCTGCAGTCTGAAACCTCCGCCTTCCGGGGATGTGGCGCAGCCAATACAGCAAAAGTACAGGCAAACACAGACTGTCGCTGAACATCAGCAGCCATCTTATGAGCCATCCGGCATCGCCGAATCCGGCAGAGATACCAGCTGAAATAAAGGCAAATACAAAAGCCTTCAAAAAAGCGATACCATACAGCAATTTGGGCTTGGAAAAATAAACCGCCAGCGCGGAAAACAGAAAAGGTAACAGCAGAATGCTCAGCAGACGAACGATCGACACAGTGCTTTTCAACGCACCGCGCATCAAGGGAAAAGAAAGCCCTGCCTCATGACTTGCCCGAATCCCCAGAACCAAACCTGCAAAAAAGCAGCCTGCAAGTATCCATACATTTGACTTGCGACGAAGCTCTGAAAAAAAACGATGCAAAAACCGTGCCATAATCATTCGCCCTCCCAGACAGTAAATACGATCTTTGGAGCAAAGTTTGGCACGGGCATAAAAACACCCAGTTTTTCGTTACATCCATACTATACTCCAAAATCCCGGTAATTTCAAGCATTTTTAGCTGTTTTAGGTATTTTTGTAAATTATGCTAACTTTTATGTCAACATCGTTATGTAAACCGAGTTAACTGTGCCGCCTAAAATTCCGAATAAATAAGCCATTTTGGCACATCTTGGGCTTCGGTTTTTTTGCTGACACAAAATGTAGCCTTGCAATTTTTCTTGCACCCCCGGCGCAACAGGTAAACATTATTTACCTGTTGCGCGTTTTTGTACAACTTAACGAGAAACGCCTCTCAGATATCGGTGTTTCCCTCCCCTACCCTTGGAAAATCCGCCTAAAATCGGCAAAATACTTCCACACGCCACCATCAGTGCCGTCACACCCATTCCACAGAATTGTCCTCCGAAGAACAGAATCGTCATCCCAAGCAGCATGAAATAGTATATACCCCCGCTGATCAGACACACCTGCAGCCGCAGCCGTTTGATCTTTTTCCATGCCACCCACGCACCGCCCAGAGAACTGATCACAAGGATCACCATCGCGCCATATCCAATTCCGTCCACACCCATTGTCCCCCTGTCTACCAGGAATGCCACCAGCGCCGAACCCATCAGTGTCAATCCCAAACTCACTGCAGCACCCCATGCTAAGCCCCCCGGCAGCGAACTCGCCCGACCTGTTGCCTTGTTTTTAGTAACCATCCCGCTCTCCCCTTTCGCTACATCCTATTATGCAGCGAGCAAAAAAGAACCGGGACAGGCATAGCACCTGTCCCGGCGGGATTATTAAGATCAGATCTGCACGTCCACATTGACAGCCTTGCGCTGCTCCTGTGCCTCGGTAATGCTGCGGAACTTCATCCGGGTCTCCCGAACCTCATTCAGAGCCTTGGCAATGACTTCCTCAGTCTGGCGCAGGGACTCATCCATATAGCTGTTGCCAGCCTTCTGGATCTGCACAACACGATTCTGCGTCTGCACCGCGATTTCCTCAGAGCGGCGCTTAGCCTCGTTGTAGATAGCCTCTTTGGTCACCAGTTCCTTAGCCTGCTCCTGTGCCTGACGGATGATAGCCTCAGCCTCACGGCGAGCCTGGCTGATCAGCTCATTACGGGATTCCACGATGGTACGGGACTGCTTCAGCTCACCGGGGAGCTGTGCAATGATCTCGTCCAGCATATCCAGAGCCAGGTCACGCTCAATGATGCACTTATCGGAAGCCAGAGGCATGGAGCGTGCGTCCTGAATCAGATCATACAGAGAACCAATGATATCTTCGGTATTACGCGTGTTCATATTTATTTTCCTCCTTGAATAGTTGTCCGAATCCGCTGCTGGACAATCGGAATGATCTGCTCAGGCAGAAAATCGGACAACTCCACCTGATATCGTCCAAGTTCCTTGACCATGCTGGAGCTGAGGTAGGTATACTGATGCTCCGCGGTCAGGAACATGGTGTCCAAATCCGGATTGATTTTGTGGTTGATCATCGCCATCTGGAACTCGTTCTCAAAGTCCGAGCCTGCCCGCAGTCCCTTGACAATAACACAGTTTCCAATGGTCTTGGCATATTCCGCCAGCAGCATATCCGAGCCGTCCACTTCCACATTGGGAAGATCCTTCGTGACCATCCTAATCAAATCAACGCGTTCCTCGAGAGAGAACATGGGGTTTTTGCCCACATTGACCATGACGCACACGATCAGCTTATCAAAGATTTTCGCCGCTCTGCGGATGATATTCAAATGTCCGGTGGTCACCGGATCAAAGCTGCCCGGGTAAATGGCCGTTTTCATGCTTTACCAGCTCCAGTCAGTTCTTGCGGTAAATTGTGAGTAAGGTTTTGCCGTATTTGTAGTCTTTTGAGCGAGTAAACCCTTCAAAATTCCATGGCAATTCCTTCCCCAACGGGCGTTCTGCAACTATTATACCACCAGATTGCAAAATGTCAATTTCCGTAATGCATTTCAGGGCATTTTCCAAAAAAACTTCCGCATACGGAGGATCCAGCAGAATAATATCGAATTGCTCCCGGCATCGATTCAAATATTGCAGATAGTCGCTGCGAACTACGCTTCCCTGCTGTTCCAATCTGGTGCGTTTTAGATTCTCCCGGATCAGCCTGCAGGCAGGCTCTCCCGCATCCACAAACACTGCGCTTTTTGCGCCACGGCTCAGTGCCTCGATACCAAGCTGACCTGTTCCTCCGAACAGATCCAGCACCCTTGCACCGGGGATCTCAAACTGAATAATGCTAAAAAGCGCTTCCTTCACCCGGTCTGCGGTAGGCCGTGTAGTCATCCCATCCGGAGTCTTTAACTGAACGCCCCGGGCTGTTCCTGTAATCACTCTCATGTTTCTTCCCCCTCCTTGTGGAAGTGGTGGTATACCGCTGCAGCAGCATCTCTCGGCAGCATTCGCTCCAATTCCTGAAGCGTTGCTTGGCCGATGGCTGCCAGCGATTTAAACTGCTTCAGCAGTTCCTGTTTTCTCTTCGGTCCGATGCCCGGAATATCATCCAATTCCGAGTACCGCAGCCGCTTGCTTCTAAGGGTCCTGTGGTAGGTTATAGCAAAGCGGTGTGTTTCTTCCTGAATGTTGCCGATCAGGGAAAAGACCGCCTGATTGTTATCGATCCGGATCTCCTGTCCCTCTGGCGTCACCAGTGCCCGTGTGCGGTGCCGGTCATTCTTGACCATACCGAACACCGGGAAGTGCAAACCCATCTCTTTCAGCGCGTCCAGTGCCACATTGGCATGCTGGATACCGCCGTCGATCAGCAGAAGGTCCGGCGCATCTTCAAATCCCTTGTCCCCTGTCTGATAGTGCCGAAACCGCCGGGTCACCACCTGATGCATGGATGCATAGTCATCCTGATCGGACAACCCTTCGATCTTAAACCGCTTATACTCACTTTTTTTCGATTTTCCGTCCTGAAAAACCACCATGCTTGCCACAATATCCGTACCCGCAATATTGGAGATATCAAAAGATTCTATCCGTTTTGGCGGATCCATAGCCAGCATTTTTCCCAAGAGTTCCAGCGTTGCGCTGACACGCTCTTCCTTGTCCGTCAGTCGCTGCGCCTCCTCAAAGGCATTCTTGTTTGCCAGCTCTACCAATCTGGCGTTGTCGCCCCTTTGCGGGACTCTCAGTTTTGGTCTTCTGCCGGATTGCTGCGACATCAATTCCGCGAACAGGTCGCCGTCCTCCAGATCAAAGGGAAGCAGCACATACTTCGGTGAAAAACCGCGGCTCAAATAATACTGCTTCAGCAGACTGGACACAGCTTCCGCCTTGTCATCCGGTCTGGCAAACACTTCGTAATCCTTGTCCAGCAGATTTCCGCCGGAGAAGTGGAGCACCGCAAAACAAGCCTTGCTTTCGCTTTCGCCGTAGCCCACCACATCGGTGTCCGCCAATGTACCAGCCGTAACGAGCTGTTTCTGCCCCAGAGCCTCCACCGCATTCAGCCGGTCACGAAGGCTCGCCGCCAATTCAAATTCCAAATTGTCCGCAGCACGGAGCATCTGCTCCTTAATTTCAGCAGCCACTTCCTTATAATTCCCCTTCAGAAGTTGTCTGGCCTGCTCCATGATCAGACGATACTCCGAGCAGCTTTTCCCCACCTGACACCATCCGGCGCACTGATTCATGTGGTAGTTTAAGCAGGGGCGGTCTTTTCCCACATCTCTGGGAAATTCCTTCCGGCACCCGGGCAGCTTGAGGGTCAGACGAATAGCCTCCATCACATCATGCGTCACCGACCGGCCGCCGTAGGGTCCAAAATACTCTGCCCCATCATCAGCCATTTTACTTACCAAGGTGATTTGGGGATAGATCTCCTTCATATTCAGCCGCAGATAGGGATACCCCTTGTCATCTTTCAGCAGAATGTTGTACTTTGGACTGTACCGTTTGATCAGCGAGCATTCCAGAACCAGTGCCTCAAACTCCGAGGCTGCCACAATCACGTCAAAGTGATGAATTTTACTCACCATGATCCGGGTCTTGGGAGTGTGGGATGCCGTATCCTGAAAATACTGGCTGACCCGATTTTTCAGTTTTTTCGCCTTACCCACATAGATGACCTTATCATCTTTGCTGCGCATGATATACACACCCGGCGCGTAGGGCAGGCTCAAAGCTTTCTCCTTCAGTTCTTCAAAGGTCATAATACCTCACCTAAAAAAGAGCCGCCCCAATGCTATCTTCGGCATTGGGGCGGTCTAATTCAAAACCAAATCAATAAACGTCCCGGTTCAGCAGGGCTTCCAGAGCATTCACGGCAGCTTCCGCATCGGGTCCCATAGCCGTCAACATAACAGTAGTCCCGGTCACAACACCCAGAGACATGATACCCAGCAGACTCTTGGCGTTCATCTTGCGGCTACCGCACTCCAAGTAGATCACGCTCTCGAACTCATTGGCCTTCTGAACGAAATATGTAGCTTGTTTGTTGTGCAGGCCGGACTCACAACGAACCACTACTTCCTTATTGAACATAAAACAACACTCCTTTGCGTTGCAACCGGGCACGGTTGCAACGGTATGCGTATATCATAACATTTTCGCCGAAAAAGTCAACCAAATTCCATCGCTTTTTCACATAATTCCGCAGATGGCTTTTCATAAGCACACATACTTAGCCAAATTCAGCGATGGTAACGCCATCCTCGCCTTCACCGTAAACGCCAAGGCGGTATTTCTTAACAAACTTATTCCGCTTCAGCGATTGCTGCACTGCAGCGCGGAGCGCGCCGGTGCCCTTACCATGGATAATGCGTACAGACGGAAGATTGGCGCGCATGGCGGCATCCAAATAGTTGTCCAGCACGCACAGCGCCTCAACGGTGTCCATACCTCTCAGATCCACTTCACTGGACATGGCGGTCATCTTCATCTCCCGACCAGAATGGGCAGGACGTCCTCCCTTGGCCTTGTAGGGATTTTCGTTTTCCAGCAGATAGATCTCATCCGCCTTGGCATTGAGTTTCAGAATACCCGCCTGGAGCTGATAGGTGCCGTCCTTGTTGATAGCAAGAACACTGGCCTTGGTGCCCAGCTTCAACAGTTCCACCGTATCGCCCACCATCACGCCACGTTTGGGCTGCGGACGCTCGGTCTTGGGCTGGGAAGCGCGAATCTTCTCCTCCATCTCATTCAGGGAGCGGCGTACTTCCGCCTGCCGCTGATTGATATTGGAAGCATCCGCACTATCCTGCAATTGCTTTCTCAGAGCCTTCAGCTCTTCGGATGCCGCATTTGCCGTAAACCGGGCATCCTCAATGATCTTCTGAGCCTCCCGACGAGCGGCCTCCATAGCCTTGTCCTTCTCCTTCTGGAGCTGGATGCTGAACTGCTCGCTCTGTTGCTTGATTTTTTCGGTTTCGCGCTTCAAACGCTCTGCTTCCACACGTGCGGCTTCCATCTGCTGCCGCTGCTGCTCCAGCTGGGACAATACATCCTCAAAGTCCTTATCGCTCTTGCCCACCAGATCGTCAGCTTCTTTCAGAATATCCTCCGAAAGACCCAATTTCCGGGAGATGGCAAAGGCATTGGACTTTCCGGGAATGCCAATCAGCAGCTTATAGGTCGGCCGCAGGCTCTCCACGTCAAACTCACAGGACGCATTGATAACGCCCTTGGTTCGCATGGCGTAGAGCTTAAGTTCGGCGTAGTGGGTGGTCGCCACCACCCGGCTTTGCATGTTACGGCAGAATTCAATGATGGCCATAGCCAATGCCGCACCCTCCGCCGGGTCAGTGCCTGCACCGAGCTCGTCAAACAGCACCAGCGTCCGGTCGTCACACTGATCCACCACATCCACAATGGTCTTCATGTGGCTGGAGAAAGTGGACAGGCTCTGAGCGATGGACTGTTCGTCGCCAATATCCGCCAAAATCGCGTCAAATGTGGACAAAATGCTGCCATCCCCGGCAGGAACATGCAGACCGCACTCCGCCATCAGTGTCAGCAGACCGATGGTTTTCAAAGTAACCGTCTTGCCGCCGGTATTGGGGCCGGTGATGATCATGGTGTCAAAATCCGAGCCCAGCCGCACCGAAATCGGCACCACTTTTTTAGGGTCGATCAGCGGATGCCGGGCGTTTCGCAGTTCCACCTTACCCTGATCGTTCATGATGGGCGCCCATGCCCGCATCCGATAGGCCAGCTTCGCCTTGGCAAAGATCACGTCCAGCTGCACCAGCATAGCGTAATCCAGATTGATGTCATCCCGATGTGCCGCTGCCTCAGCGGAAAGCTCCGCCAAAATCCGCTCGATCTCCTTTTTCTCCTTCAGCTCCAGTTCACGCAGCGCATTGTTGGCGTTCACAGCAGACATGGGCTCAATAAAGAAGGTCGAACCGGTAGCCGACACATCATGCACCAGACCAGGCACATCTCCCCTGCACTCACTCTTAACCGGCACCACATACCGTCCACCCCGGATGGTGATGATGGGCTCCCGTAAGAACTTGGAGTACGCCGGCGACGAAATCACCTTCTGCAGGCTGTCCCGAATCTTGGCGGATTGGATCCGCATATGGCGGCGAATATCCGCCAGAGCAGGAGATGCATTGTCTGCGATCTCTTCCTCGCTCAGAATTGCGCCAAAAATCTTATCTTCCAGATACTTATTGGGCGTCAGCGCCGCAAAGAGCCCATCCAGCACCGTGGACTGCTCATCCTCGGACACATAACCCTTGATGTTCCGGGCGCAGCGCAGAACACCTGCGATCCGCAGCAGCTCAATGGGCTGCAGGCTGCCGCCCCGGTCTGCCCGCTCCAGCGAAGCGGATACATCGGTCACATCCCCAAAGATGGGGTTACCCTTTCTCGTGCAGAGGTCAGAAGCTGCAGTTGTCTGCTGCAGCATCAGCTCCACATCTTCCAGATCGGAGCTGGGGCGCACCCTCAGACAAGCCTCCTTGCCGCCGGCGCTGCCGGCGCACTCCGCCAGCTGCTGCAAAACCAGATCCAACTCCAGCTTCAGCAGCGATTTTTCATATAATTCAGACATAGGTCTTCTCCTAAGTATATTCAAATCAATAGTGACTTATAAAAATCCAGCGCTGAGAATCCCCGTTCCAGCTGTGTTGTAAGATACGCCTCGCTGAGCTGCCCAAGCTGCTCCAGTGTCCCCTCTCCCACTTGAAATCCAAACAGGCGTTTCGGGTCACACAGGCAGATATAGCGCATAGCCTCCAGCAGACCCGGCGTCACGGGCATCCGGATACCGCCGCTGCCCACATGACAGCCCCGGCACTCCAGCTGACCTGCCGACAAATCAAATCGGTCCGGATTCTGACTGCCGCAGATATGGCATCCATAGAGATCCGGCGTATAACCAGCCAGACAAGCCGCCCGAAGCTCAAATACAGCCTTCACCAGCGGCTCGGGCAATCCCAGCTTAGACAGCGCGTACAGGCTGTTCAGCAACAGCGACTGCAGTTCCGGATTTGGCAGGTCTTCCTGCGAAATCAGTTCTGCTGCCTGGGCAAAATATGTACCCAGACTTAACCGGGTCAGATCCCGCCGCAGGCTCTGGAACAACTCAATGGAATGGGCCTCATTGATGGTATATTGCCCCCGGTATTCAAACAGGGTAAATTCTCCGTAAGCCAGAAGCTGGCAGGGGGCAATCAGCGGAGAATTTTTCCGCCGCAGACCACGGGCCTTGATGGTCAGTTTCCCGTGGTTGCGGCTCAGCACCGTCAGCAGGGCGTCCCGGTCATTGTAGTCCGTGACCCGCAGGACGATGGCCTGAATCGTCAAATACATCCTTGCCCTCCGTCTTCAAGGCGCTCGCGTACAGTAAATACATCTCCGGCGCACCGGTCTCCAGAAACAACCGCCAGTAATCCGTCGCTTTCATATCCATCCCTCCGCGTCATCGATCTTACGCGGATAGGATTTGCAGAAACGACCTCGTTCACTCTGGGAATTATTCTCTGTAGCCGAAATTCTTCACCAGGAAGTCAGAATCGCGCCAATTCTCCTTGACCTTGACCCAAGTGGTCAGATACACCTTGGTACCCATGAACTTTTCGCAGTCATTCCGGGCCATGGTGGAGATCTTTTTCAGCATAGCGCCCTGCTTGCCGATGATGATACCCTTGTGGCTGGCCTTTTCGCAGAAAATGGTGGCATCGATGTCGATGATGCCGTTATCACGCTCGGTGAAGGTGGTGATCTCCACAGCCGTACCGTGGGGGATCTCCTTGTCCAGACACCACAGCAGCTTTTCGCGGATGATCTCAGCCATCACCTGCCGCTCAGGCTGGTCAGTAGTCACATCATCAGGGAACAGGAAGGGACTTTCGATGGCATACTGGTCGCAGATCTCCATCAACTTGTCCACACCGTCACCGGTCTTGGCGGAGATGGGAATGATGGCATCGAATACGCCAGTCTCGGCATATACCGCAATGACCTCCAGCAGCTTATCCTTCTCCACAGTGTCGATTTTGTTGATAGCCAGGATCGCCGGGCAGTGCTTTGCCACGATATTTTCGATCAGCGCCTCTTCCTGTGCGCCAATGGACGCAATCGGCTCCACCACCAGAATGGTGGCATCCACATCGGAGATGGAGTCCCGGACGGCGTTGACCATATAGTCACCCAGCTTGGTTCTGGCCTTGTGGAAACCGGGGGTATCCACGAAAACATACTGGCTGTTGCCCTTGGTCACGATGCCGCAGATCCGGTTGCGGGTGGTCTGGGGCTTATTGGACACGATGGCGATCTTCTCACCCACCAGGAAATTGGTCAGAGTGGATTTGCCCACATTGGGGCGGCCAGCGATGGTAATAATAGCAGTTTTGGTATTCATATATCTATTCTCCTTAATCTCTGCTCATGTTGGGGATGGAAGCGGCAATTGCTTCCTCCCTTGCGCGCATCTGCGCCTTCATTTCGCCCTCATCCAGATGGTCATAGCCCAGCAGATGGAGCATGGAATGGATGGTCAGATATCCAACTTCCCGTCGGGTGCTGTGACCGAATTCCTTAGCCTGTGCCACAGCCCGCTCCAGACTGATGCACATATCACCCAGCGGCACCATACCGGTGGCGGGGTCGATGTACTCCTCCCAGTCCTTGGGAGGATTTCCCGGCTCCAGCTGGAACATAGGGAAGCTCAGCACATCCGTGGGCCGGTCAATATCCCGGCTCTCCCGGTTCACCACATGGATGCCCTGGTCATTGGTGACCAGAATATTGATCTCGCAGTTTGCTGTAACCTTTTCCGCAGCCAGCGTGGCATTGACGCACTTGCGGATAATGGAGCTAATAACGAACCGCTGAAGGCTCAGTTCTTCAAAAACCAGATTGATCTTATGTCTCATGTCAATTCTTCCTCTTATATTTGCCGCCAAACTGCTGTTGGGGCTTCTTAAATTCCGGCTTTGCAGCCTTTTCGTAGGCGTTGATGATCTCCTGCACCAGGGCGTGCCGCACCACGTCCGCCGATGTCAGCCGGCAGATGGCGATGTCCTTCACCCCATCGAGCACCCGGATGGCATCCTTCAGACCAGATACCTTGTCATCCGGCAGGTCGATCTGGGTGGCATCGCCGGTGATAACGATTTTGGAACCAAAGCCCAAACGGGTCAGGAACATCTTCATCTGCTCCCGGGTGGTGTTCTGCGCTTCATCCAGAATGATGAAGCTGTCATCTAAGGTCCGGCCTCTCATGTAGGCCAGCGGCGCAACCTCGATCGAACCCCTTTCCTGATACTTCTGGAACGTCTCCGCTCCCAGCATATCGTACAGTGCGTCATACAGCGGCCGCAGATAAGGATCAACCTTATTCTGCAGATCGCCCGGCAGGAAGCCCAGCCGCTCGCCTGCCTCCACCGCAGGACGGGTCAGAATGATCCGATTCACCGTCCGCTCCCGGAACGCAGCCACCGCCGCCGCTACCGCAAGATAGGTCTTACCCGTACCTGCAGGACCCACACCGATGGTCACTGTATTCTTCTGAATGGCTTTCATATAGTGCTGCTGACCCACGGTCTTGGCCTTGATAGGCTTACCCTTTGCGGTGATGCACACCACATCCTTGGCCATCTGGGCCACCTGATGGTCGTTACCCTCATTGACCAGCGTAATGAGGTACCGCACCCGCTGTTCATCAATGGTTTCACCCTTGGCAGCCAGTGCCAGCAGACCTTCCAAAGTACGAACAGCCTTATCCACCATCTCCTCCTCACCGGAGACTTTCAAGTCCGTCCCCCGGTTGACGATGTGGACATTCAAATTATCTTCGATCCTGCGAATATTCTCATCAAAGGAGCCAAAGATGGCGATCAGATCCTCCACCCGCTCCGCATTCACGACTCGTTCCATTGCCTTACCCATTCATATCTCCAATCTGCTCTTTTCGCGCCCTGCCGATCATTTCCGTGCAGCGGTAATGTCCGCTGAGCACATAAATTCCTCCGTTGCGGCCAAATTCGGTCTTCTCATCCTGAATCTGCCCGGCAATCATACTGTCCTGCAGCTGATCCCGCGCAAATTCTGTCAGTAATTTCTCCGACGAGCCCGTATCGACCTCCTGCAAAACCATTACACAGGAAGTCACTGTCTCCTTGGCCAGTCCCAACGGCAACCGAAAGCCACCCGGCAGGGTGATATAGTATTCCTCATACATTCTACCACAACTGCCATCCCAAATTCCACTATCTTTCCATAAATTTATTCGTTTTTTTCCGATCAGTAAGCTGAATCTCACCTGTTCATCCTTAATTGCCCCTTTTTTAGCGGTTTCCACCGGGGTTGCCACCGTAACCGCATGCCTTGTCTGGGCCATAATCTCCCCCTCCGCATCTTCCAAACGCAGACAGATCCCACAGTCCAAATATGGTGAGATCAAAATTTGCCCTTGCTTCACCGCCTGGCCGGGAGCGCACAGGAGATTCCCCTCGGTTGCAGTGGCAGATAAAATCACACCGTCCCGAGCAGCCACAATGCTGTGGATCGTCGGTTCTTCCGCATTCCCGGTTACCGGCGGTTTCTCTCTGACACTGATCACAGCCACGCATCCATACGTATTTACCCCAGCCCATACCAGTTCCGGCACTTCTTCCAGCAAGTTATTTTTCATGCCTTCACTGCGAACATCCCTGCGGTTGGCCCCAAATCCGATGCCGCACCTCTCCGCCGCCTCCAGAATCCGGTTTGCCGGTACATTCACATTCCCCTCGACCCGAAGAAAAAGCACCCTTGTAGGCAGCAGCAGTGTCAGTGCGGTCAAGAGTGCCACGCCAAATACCATCACCGGCCTTTTGCGCAAAGCGGCGGCTCGCCAGTACCACCCCTTCTTCCCAACGACCTCCATTTGATCGCCAATTTTCCGGCTGATCCACCGGGCAGTGGCCAAATCCCCTCTACGGATCGCAAAAGAAATCGTCACCTCGTCCACTTCCTGTCCATCATGGACTGTGACCCCATATTTCGTCAGCATATCCATGGTCCGTGGCAGATTCGCCGAGCACCATCGAACACGAACCACCTAACACGCCCCCTTCCTGCTTAGTCCGATCTGATCGATCCTCCCGGATATCACCAATTGCTCTGCGGTCATGCGGCTCAATTCCAAACCGGCACCGCAGACGCATACCGTCCCATAGTTCACGCGAACACAGATTCTTTCCCGGCTATATTGCACAACACCTTTGTGATGCTCGATCAGCACGCGCCGATCCCCTGCCAGTTCCACCAGCGGCTGACCCGGCAGGGGTTCTCCCATCAGATCCATACCATCTGCCAGCCGTTCCATCCAGTTTCTTCTCCGCGCCAAAGACGGCACCCCCTTTTGAACTATCCTATGAAAGTGATGGGATGTTCTTGCCACCGCCTTCATAGAATCCCACGAGGTGAAACTATGAAGCAACGCCCTATTCACGTCCCAATCGCCGCATCGATCGCCATGGTGATACTGATTTTGGACAGTCCCACGGCCATCTCCGGCGCAAGAATCGGAATTGAAATTTGTCTGCAGTCCGTAATTCCCTCGCTGCTGCCATTTTTTGTGCTGTCCATAATGCTTACTTCCGGTCTTACGGGACGGAATCTGCCGTTACTTCGGCCCCTGAGCAGGTTCACCGGAATCCCAGAGGGCAGCGAATCTATCTTGCTCACAGGGCTGCTGGGAGGATACCCGGTCGGCGCACAATCCGTCAGTGCCGTACACGCCATGAAGATTCTGACAGATGCGGAAGCCGGTCGGATGATGGTGTTCTGTAACAACGCAGGCCCTGCCTTCATCTTCGGCATAACTACCGCCCTCCTGCCGTCCCCTGGCTACACCTGGCTGCTCTGGTTCATTCTGATTTTCAGCGCATTGCTCACCGCCCTCATTCTCCCAGGACGGACAAACCGACGAATCGCCCTTCCCCCATCCAATCCGCCCACCATCCCACAAGCCCTCACCGCATCCCTGAAAATCATGGCCTCCGTCTGCGGCTGGGTGGTTGTGTTTCGCATTTTACTGGCTTTCTTACAGAGGTGGGTGTTTTGGCTACTGCCGCCATGGCTCCAGGCCCTCCTCACCGGCCTTCTGGAGTTGGCGAATGGTTGCTTTGCCCTGATGAACGTAAACAATATCGGGCTTCGCTTCCTGCTGTGCGCCGGAATGCTTTCATTTGGCGGCATATGCGTCTGGCTGCAAACGCTTTCCGTAGCCGGAAAGGTGAATATGCGGCAGTATCTTCCCGGGAAGCTCTGCCAATCAGTTATCGCCGTCACACTTAGCCTTTTGTGCCAGAAATGGATGCCAGTTGGCTCCCGTCTGGAGGTTCCGTTTCCGGTTTTGGCCTTGTTTGCAGCGGTCTTTGTACTTTTCGTAAGCATCCGTCAAAAAAGCAGTAGCATTCCGGCGAAAGCTGGTGTATAATCAAGAAAAATCCAACCCGTGAGGTAAATCATTATGCTGTTCCGAAAGAAGATCCCCCGTTCCTGCTCCTATTGCCATTTCGGCACCAAA
>JAGKTU010000005.1 GCA_021153265.1 Clostridia bacterium | reverse complement strand
TCTGTAGTCTGAGTGGTTTCCTCAGAAGTTGTTTCTTCGGAAGGTGTTTCTTCAGAAGTATCCTCTATATTGTCTTCCGTAGCTGGGTGTGACATTTCTTCGATCATTGCCTTTAAGTTAGCATCTGATTCTAAAGCGGTATTATATTCTTCCAAAATATCAGATGTGATTTCTACAATCTTTGGATTGTTCGCAAATTCGTTTACCTTTCCATCTAATTTTGAGTTTTGGGAAAATGTATTATCAATAATAGGAGTGGAGTCTATATTAATGACATAAAATAATCCGGTGCCTGGAGCTAAAGTGTCTACACCTTTAAACTTAGTTTCATAAGTAGCCAGAACGATGACACTTTCATTTTCTTCAAGTTTTAGGGTATAACAGTTAATGTCCTGATAAGACTCGATATATGCTCCTAAGGCCTCATAGGTTGATTTCGGATATAATGCTGTTTCATCCACAACAATGCTTTTTAATGAATCTAAATCTGCAGATAAATAGCTGGAATAGTATGTAGAAATCAGCTCATTTACATTTGCATATTGGTTTAATTCAATTTTATTTATTTCTTCTGAAAAAAACTCTTCATTTTTTTCGGAAATTGTGGTAGAATGATTTTGGTTGGTAGTTCTGGAGTCATTTTCAGACGTCGAAACATTAAGTACTATAGTGAGAATGGCCAGAATAAAGAAGACACCCCATTCAAGTCCGAGTTTTACGGGAACGGATAACTGAATTGTTTTATCTTTAATCTTTAACTCACTTGGATAGAAATGGTATTTTCGAAAGCCACTCATTTTTTCTTTATTCATGTTTGTTACCTCCTTGGTAAATTTCTACTGAGAGTATATAACACAACAAGTACAATAAAACGGACTAATTAAAACTTTATGAATTTCTTCGCCCCCCGGATAGTTACGGCTTGCGTGGGGACGGAAAATGTGCTATGATAGCGAAAATGTGAGATTACAGGAGGTGGCCTATGGGTAACACGGCGACATTTGCGGAAAAATGGAATGGGATGCTGGATAAGCTCCGCCCCGGCATGCAGGCCACCAGACGCGTGTTTTCCTTCGTTGGGACATGGCTGTTCCGGCTGCGGAAGGTGCTGCTGTCGATCCCGGTTCTGGTAGCGGCCATTTATCTGGCGGTACAGAACATGAAGCTGCTGCCGGAGCAGGTGGGCATCAATTTGCTCTCCACCGGCGAGTTCCAGCAGACCATCTCCCGGACTGTGGCGGTGATTGGCCCGCTGGGACTGACGGCCCTGTGCCTGATGTTGATGGTTGCCTCCCGGAAAACCATCTATCCCTGGCTGGTCAGCGTTTTTACGCTGGTACTGCCCATTCTGATCCGTTTGACTAACGTATATCTGGGATAATGCACAAATCGGCTGCCTAAATTTTGGCAGCCGATTCACATTTCTTAGCAGTTCATTCAAGGATTCTTCATCAATCGCATCCAGTATATGCTATAATGTAGCTACAGATGAGGGGCGATGGAGAATGCCGATGCCGCGGAAATATCTGCGGATAACCCGACGGCGGCCTCGTGACACTTTGCCCCGGGGAAAGCGAATACGCAGTATGGAGGCGAAATTTTCGCCGAAAAACGGAAAAAAGCTGCTGACCTGCGGGTCAGCAGCTTCTTTTATTCTTCGATATCCTGAACCAAGGTGTTTTTGCCCAAGTAGGCGAAAATGTAGCTTGCAAAGGAAATAAGAAGGAATAAGGTATCGATGGCGGCAATGATCTGAACCGTCAGAGGTTTCAGCATGGGGAACAGAACCATGATCAACAGGCTTACAAACAGCACGGTTGTGCAGATCTTACCCTCCATCAGAGCGCCGTTGAGCGCTTTTCCACGGCGCAGGTTCACCAGCATGGCGATGAGCTGGAAGCTCTCCTTCACCACGAACAGAATCAGAACGGGCCGCAGGGCGGGCTGCTTGAAGGAGATGCACAGGGTCAGGGCAAACTGGGTGGATTTGTCGGCGACGGGATCGAGCAATTTACCCAGATTTGTGATCATATTAAAATGGCGTGCAATTTTACCATCGATCAGGTCCGTCATGCAGGACAGGGCCAGAATGCCGCCTGCCAGATAGTACTCATGGGGATCATGGGCATTGAGATAAATCACCACATAGACCGGAATCAGCGCCAGCCGGAACAGGCTGAGCAGATTGGGGATGGTCAGAACCTCTTTTTTCCAATCTTTCATAAACATTTGGTTTCCTCCGGATGCGGCGGGGTTTCGGGTGCCGCATTAACGTATATTATAGACAGTTTTTCCAGATGAATCAAGTAAAATCTTTCCGGATGGTAAAATTTTTGGTTTTTTCTTCGTTAGCGGCTGAAATATAGGTTTTGCGCCAGCGGAAATTGGAGTGCCAGCAGCTGCCAGGTCTGCTTATCCAGCTCTCCGGTCATAGGCAGGCTGTGTAGCTGCTGGAAGGAAGAGAGAGAATCCGCAGTAGCGGTATCCAAAATGCCGTTCATCCCCGGTGCGGCAATACTTTGATGTACCTCCGACAACACCGCGAGGATCCCTTGCGTCAGATAGATCACAGGGTGCCGTTCGCCCCGGCGGATGATCTGATTGGGATTCAGGATCACCTCGATTGGCTGGGCTTCGTCGATGTTGATGAGGGCGGGTTTATATTGGGCGACAATGGCTTCCCAAGTGGGCTGATCTGTGATGCCGGTGACCTGAAGTCCGTGGAGACGCTGGAAGGCAGAGACGGCGGAGATGGTTTCCGGGCCGTAGATGCCGTCGGGGACGATGGTTTCGTGCCGGGGGTCATTTTCTGCGATGACCCGAAGCATGGTCTGCAGGCTGCGGATGGGCTGGCCGACAAAGGATTCTACAGGTCTCATCTGACTACCTCCTGCCGTACGGCGTCCTGATTTCCGGCCCGCAGGTCCGTGCCGGGGAATTGGGTCATAGTTGTCGTTCGGGTATGGCGGTTTCGGGGCGGTGTCTGGCCCAAAATGGCGGATGTATAGGGGAAGTCCTCCGGGTCACGCCAGCTTACGGTCTCAATACCGGAAAACTGGTCGTAGATCTCATCCCATGTCCGGGCATCCACCACCCCGGTCTGAGGCAGACCGAACCGCCGCTGGGCAGCAAGGACAGCGCTGCGTGTGGCGGGGCCGAAGATGCCGTCTATGGTTATGGGTGGGATTTCGGGGATGTAGGCGGCAAGGGTGGAGAGCATATACTGAAGATGTTCCACTTTGATGCCCCGGTCGCCGGATTCGATGGGGTCGGTGACCGCCCATGAGTTAGCATAAAACCGCTGCCCCTGGCTGCGAAGCTCCGACAGGGAGGTAACTGCGGTGTAGAGGCGCACCAGTGCATACCATGTGGCCCGGCCGACTACGCCGTCCACGTCCAGATTGAAGACCTCCTGAAATTTGCGGACGGCGGCTTCGGTTCGGGCGCCGAATATGCCATCCACCGCAGGAATCTTGGGGATAGCGGGATAACTCTGGGAGATACGGTTCAGCTCCGTCTGAATGGTTACCACACTGGGGCCGGTGGTGCCGCGGCGCAGGGGACGGCCTGGGTAGGAGGGGACGTTGCCCCGGATGGGGGCGTTGGGGACGATCTCAACGTTACCATAGTAGCTTCGGAGGATTTGGGTGGAATTATACCCTTGCTGGGCGAGATTCTGACTTCCCCACTGGCTTAAACCCTCGCAGGTGACGGTGGTGCCGTTGCAGAACTTGGCGGCTAAGGGTTCGACGAAGTTGGGACGGCGCAGGTAGTCGTTGAACAGTTCATCGGCGATCCGGGAAACACTGTCGAAATAGCTGCGGCCGTTGACGAAGTACTGATCATAGGCAGTGGAGTTGGTGATGTCGAAATCGTAGCCCCGGCTACGGTAGAACTCGGTATAGACCCGGTTCAGAGCGAAAGAGACGATGGCGAGAATGTTTGCCCGGAGGGCGCTTTCATCCCACGTCGGATATATTTCGCTGGAGGCTACATTTTTGACGTAGTCGATGAAGGGGACGGTGACGTTTGGCGCGTCGGAATTGGGAGGACCCAAATGGACGGTGATCTGCTGGGGTATAAAGGGAATAACCGTTGGCATAGGCGACCTCCCTTCCTAAAGATTCTGGGGTGGCGTGGGAAAAATCTCGGTCTGATCCCATGCTCCCGGCAGTTCCGACAGGGGAATCATTTCCAACTCCTGATCGGTGACGGTTCCGGCAAAGACCTGTAAATCTTCCACTTCGATCTGCTCGTAGCCCCGTTTCCGGGCGTAGAGATTCACGGCGGTGTAGGGCAGTTCTCCGGTTTCGGGGGTCAGGCTGAGAGAACGGTCCGGTACCGGGACTTCAATGGGGGCAATCAGACCGTTGCGGTCTGTTGTCCGCATGGCGATGGCGGTCCCATCGGGCATGGAAACGGTGATGGCAACATCCTCCAGAGGAAGCTGGGCGTTGCTTTGATAGGCTCGGACGCGTATGTATCCAGTGGCAGGCAGAAGGATCCCTCCTTTTGATGATATCGGAGTATGTTATGCTGTCAAAATAAAAAGTGTGCAGGCGGAGGGATACTCCGCCTGCAATTATAAGAAATTCTGCATTTGCCGAATGCCTGCGGTTTCGCAGTCCAATAACCGCTGGGAGAGGGTGTTGATGGCATGATCGGGCTGATTGTACTGGTGAGTGTTCTTAAGACCTGTGATCATACCCCGGGTGTTGCTCTGGATCATCATACCGGCGATTTTGGAATCGGTATTTCCGTAGCCCAGACGGATCCGGGTGACCATATCCGAGAAAAACCGCACTCCCGGCTCCAGTTCCTCCAGCTCCCAGCCTCGCTGACTGGCAATGGAATGGGCTTCGCTTTCGATGTCGTCGTATTCTTTTAGCTGGGTTTCCAATGCCTTACGCAGACCGGGTCGCATGGCGGTATCCAGAATGCTGCGGATGTCGGTCTGCCCTATTTGCGCGGTTCTGAGCAGAGAGGATAGCATTTGCTTGCTGTCATTCATATTTATCACCGCTTTTAGTATGCATCAAATGGAATCCACCATGCGTTGGCAAAAATTGCTTACCGGGCATATCATATGGGGATGGAAAGGATGTGATGGTTATGTGCGCCATTGCCGGCGTGATCGGAAAACCGCTGAAAGATTCGACCATTGAGGCGATGCTGGCTACCATGGCACGGCGAGGCCCGGATGACCGGGGTGTTTACCGCCAGGAGCACACCACACTGCTCCACAGCCGGCTTGCGATCGTAGACCCAGAGGGTGGCAGACAGCCCATGGAGTTGCGGTGGGGAGAAGAAAGGTACATGTTGGTATACAACGGGGAGCTGTATAATACGGAAGAACTGCGGCAGGAATTGATCCGTCTGGGACATTGCTTTTTGGGTCACTCGGATACGGAGGTGCTGCTCCACGGCTATGCCCAATGGGGTGAAGCGGTGGTGGAGAAGAGCAACGGCATTTTTGCCTTTGTGGTTTGGGAAGTGGGGCGCAAGCGGCTGTTTCTCGCAAGGGATCGGATTGGGGTAAAACCGCTGTTCTATGCCCGGCAGGGGGAAACGCTGATTTTCGGATCTGAAATCAAGACCATCCTCGCCTGTCCCGGTGTGAAAGCAGAGCTGGACGGGGAAGGTGCGGCACAGATATTCCTCCTCGGTCCGGGGCGAATGCCGGGCAGCGGAGTTTTTCGTGGCATCCGGGAGGTGGAGCCGGGCTGGTGCGGCTATTGGGAGCAGGGGAAGCTGGCTCTGCGGCAATACTGGAAGCTAACAGACCGGGAACATCGGGATAATTTTGATCAGACGGTGGAAACGGTGCGACATCTGGTGACAGATGCCATAAGGCGTCAGATGGTATCCGATGTACCCATCGGAACCTTCCTCTCGGGTGGGCTGGACTCCAGTCTGATCAGCGCCATTTGTGCAAAGGAGATGGAAAATAGGGGAGAGAAACTGAAAACCTTCTCGGTAGACTACTTAAACAATGACCAATTCTTTCGCGCGAATAAGTTCCAGCCCAATTCCGATGGGTACTATATCGACCTTATGAAGCAGGACCTGAGCTGTGAGCATCGTCTGACGGTGCTTTCGCCGGAGGATCTGACTGCGGTACTGGAAGCTGCCACAGAAGCAAGAGACTTACCGGGGATGGCAGATGTGGATTTTTCCCTGCTGGCATTCTGCGGGGATATCCGCCAGCATGTAAAGGTGGCACTGTCCGGAGAGTGTGCGGACGAGATTTTTGGTGGATATCCTTGGTATCGGGACCCGGAAATTCGGGAAAAAGCAGGCTTCCCGTGGGCGCAGAACACGGCACAGCGGCTGGGACTGCTGCGAAAGGATATCTGCGGTGAGGAATTTGTGATGGATGCCTATTTGGACACCTGCAGGCAAAGCGACATTCTTCCGGGGACATCCAAGCAGGAAACGCGAATGAAGCAGATGGTGAATCTGAACTTCCGCTGGTTCATGCAGACGCTGTTGGATCGGAAGGATCGGATGAGTATGTATCAGTCTCTGGAGGTTCGGGTGCCTTTCTGCGATTATCGGATCGCGGAGTACCTCTATGGTGTACCGTGGGAATACAAGGATTATCAGGGCAAGGAGAAGGGGCTGCTGCGTCACGCCATGGAAGGAATCCTGCCTCAGCAGGTGCTGTGGCGGAAGAAAAGTCCCTATCCAAAGACCTTTGATCCTAAGTATACGGAACTGGTTGGCGACCGACTGGAGAGGCTTCTGGCTGAAAAGCGATCGCCGCTGCTGGAACTGGCGAAGGAGGATGCAATCCGAAAAATCAAGGAGGAGGATGCTCCGTGGCCATGGTACGGTCAGCTCATGCGGCGGCCTCAGATCATGGCCTACTTGCTGCAGATCGACCATTGGTTGACGGCTTATGCCGTGGACATTGTGGTGTAATGCACGATTTCGATTGACGGCAGGTGTGGAGTGTGGTATGATAAGCGATGGAAATAAACCCGATTTACGGTTACATAGAAAATTGGAGGTTTTTGCATGCGTAAGACAAAGATCATCTGCACCATCGGCCCTGCCAGCGAGAATGAAGAGGTTTTGACCCAAATGTGTCTGGCCGGCATGAATGTTGCCCGACTGAACTTCTCCCACGGCAGCTATGAGGAGCACGAGCGGAAGATCGCTCTGATCAAGCAGGTTCGCCAGAAGCTGGATCTGCCTATTGCCATCATGCTGGATACCAAGGGCCCCGAGTACCGGATCAAGACCTTTGCTACCGGCTCTGTGACGATTCTGGAGGGACAGAACTTTACCTTCGTGGCTGAAGATATCGAGGGCGACGAGACGAAGGTTTCTGTCAGCTACAAGCGTCTGGCCAAAGATTTGAAGCCCGGCGATATCGTTACCGTGAACAACGGCCTGGTCAAGTTCAAGGTGCTGGAGATCGTCGGTAAGGATGTAGTCTGCAAGTGCCTGGTAGGCGGCGTGCTGAGCAACCGCAAGAGTATGTCCTTCCCCAACAAGGTTATGTCCGGCCCTTACCTGTCCGAGCAGGATAAGTCCGATATCATCTTCGGCATTCAGCACGGTGTGGACTTTGTGGCTGCTTCCTTTGTCTCCACTAAGCAGGATGTGCTGGACATCCGGGAACTGCTGGACAGCAACGGCGGCGAGGATATCGAGATCATTGCCAAGATCGAGAATCAGGCCGGTGTGGACAATGTTGAGGAAATCTGCTCCGTCTGTGGCGGCATCATGATCGCCCGCGGCGACCTGGGCGTGGAAATCCCCTTCGTAGAGGTTCCTCAGGTTCAGAAGTCTCTGACCCGGAAGTGCCGTATGCTGGGTAAGCGCGTCATTACCGCTACCGAGATGCTGGAGTCCATGATCCAGAATCCCCGTCCCACCCGTGCGGAGATCTCTGACGTGGCCAACGCTGTTTACGACGGTACTTCCTGTGTCATGCTCTCCGGCGAGTCCGCTGCCGGTAAGTACCCCGTGGAGGCAGTTAAGGCTATGGCTCAGATCGCTGAGTATACCGAGCAGCACACCGAATACAAGCAGCGCTTCCTGGAGACCGAGTTCGTGGGTCAGAACACCCTGGACTGCATCTCCCACGCCGTCTGTTCCATGGCCATGGACGTCAATGCCAAGGCTATCGTGGTCTGTTCCGTGTCCGGTAAGACCGCTATGCTGGTCAGCCGTTTCCGTACCCCTGTGAACATCATCGGCATGACCACCGACCGGAAGATCTGGCGCCGCCTGTCCATGAGCTGGGGTGTCACCCCTGTCATGGCAGACCAGTTCCCCAGCATGGATGTCATGTTCTACTACGCCAAGAAGCAGACCGCTGAGGCACTGAACCTCCAGCCCGGTGACAACATCGTCCTTACCGGCGGCCCCATCAACGGCCAGCACGGCAACACGAACACCATTAAGATCGAACAGATCGGTTTCTAAGATCAAAAACTGCCCTGACATTCCCGGTCAGGGCAGTTTTTCTGTGTTTCAGGGGTAAAATTATAGTACAAATTTGGCTGTTTTTCCTATATGAATTTAAATTTTTCCTGTGATACAATAACTATACAGCAGATTTTGTGTACAGGAGGAAGGAATATGTATCAGGTCGGTGATCGGGTGCTTTACGGTATACACGGTGTATGTTGTGTAAAAAAAGCAGAGGAACGGATGTTGGATGGAACCAGACGGCTGTTTTTGGTCCTGGAGCCGGAAGGACAGGATGGCTGCCAATATCTGATACCGACGCATAATGCTGCCGCAATGGCAAAACTGAGACCGCTGCTGACGAAGCAAGCGCTTCAACTGCTTCTTTCATCGGATCAGGTGCGGAAAAGCGAATGGATCACGGATGAAAACCGAAGAAAAAGTACATACCGTGAACTGATCGCCCGTGGTGACAGAGTGGCGCTGCTGCAGATGATATACAGCTTGTATCAGCATCAGGCGAAGCAAAGCGAACAGGGAAAGAAATTTCATCAATGCGATGAGAACTTCTTAAGGGACGCGGAAAAGCTTGTGTGTAGCGAAATTTCTGCAGTCATGGGTATGGATGCGGATTCGGCGCGGAGTTATCTGAAAAGCCAATTGAATAAGATGTGACAAACCGGACGATCCAACAGGATCGTCCGGTATTTTTATCGGTTAAGGGTGTCGAAAAGCTCCTGCATGGTGTGGACGATGGCGACTGCACCGGCCTGTTCCATATCTTCCACCTTGCCGTAACCCCAGGATACGCCGATGGTGGGAATGCCGTGGGCCTTTGCACCGAGGACATCAAAAGCGGTGTCGCCCACCATGATGATTTCGCCGTCGGTCTCAGCCTGCTCCAAAAGATAGGCGATGACAGCATCCTTGGAGTTGCGCGACAGATCCAAAGAGGCACCGCAGATGAGGGTAAAGTATTTAGCTAGGTCGAAATGCTCCAGAATCTCAATGGACATCTGCTCGGGCTTGGAGGTGGCGACATAGAGTTTGTGACCCTGGGCACGGAGTTTCTGAAGCAGCTCGGCGATGCCGGGGTAGGGGGTGTTCTCGAATTTTCCGATGGGGATGTAGCGGCTGCGGTAGATGCGGATGGCCTCTTCTGCCTGATCTTCCGGCACACCGAAACGGATGAAACTCGCATGCAGGGGAGGCCCGACGAAGGCGCGCATGGTTTCACGGTCGGGGACAGGGAGGTTAAAATGCCGCAGGGCGAGCGCGGCGCAGTTGATGATGCCCTCTCCGGAGTCGGTCAGAGTGCCGTCCAGATCAAAAAGGATGGTTTTTGGAGTCATACAGAACGAACCTTTCCTGAATTTTTATCATGATATCACAATTTTCGCAGCATTACAAGGGGGGAATCCGGGTGCATGAAGACGAATTTGTACAACATGGCCAAAATAATCAGCATATCAAAGCAAAATGTATTGCAAAAGCACAGAAATGCCGTTATAGTATATTTGATATTCTGTAAACGGAGTGGCATCTCTGATTTATAGACAACAGAAAGGAAATGATGAAAATGGTCGATTTGAGAGCAAAGCCCTATTGTTTGAATGACGAGGATATTGCATGGGTGGAAAGCACCATTGCCGGCATGACCGCTGAGGAGAAGGTTGGTCAGCTGTTCTGGCAGCTCACCGCCGGTAATTCTGAGGAATACCTGAGTGAACTGATGGAAAAATATCATCTGGGCGGCTGACGCTACAATGCGATGTCCGGTCAGATGGTTCTGAATCAGAACCGTATTCTGCAGAAATATGCCAAAGTGCCCGTTTTCATTGCCTGCAACCCCGAGCAGGGCGGCAACGGCGTTTGCCCCGACGGTACCTTCGTTTCCAGCCAGGTGAAGATCGGCGCCACCGGCAAGTCTGAGTATGCTCAGGCTATGGGCCGTATCTCCGGCGCACAGATCAAGGCTACCGGCTGCAACATGGCATTTGCTCCTGTTGTCGACATTACTTACAACTGGGAGTGTGAAGAAGTTCTCGCCCGTGCCTACGGCAACGATCCCAAGCAGATCGCCACCATGGGCAAGGCTTTCATGGACGGTCTGCATGAGACCGAGGGAGTCTACTGCTGTGCCAAGCACTTCCCCGGCAACGGTCAGGACTACCGGGACGCCCACATGTCCAACAATATCAACCACTTTGGTTATGAGGACTGGATGGCTTCCTACGGCCATGTGTACCAGACTCTGATCGATAACGGTCTGGATGCCATTATGGGCGGCCACATCATGATGCCCACCTACATGCAGGAACTGAACCCCGACATCACCATGGACGAGATGATGCCCGCTACCCTGTGCCCCGAGATCATGACCGGCCTGCTCCGTGACAAGCTGGGCTTCAACGGCATGGTGGTCACCGACGCCTCCCACATGGTGGGCATGACCAACCGGATGAAGCGCAAGGACATGCTACCCAAGGCCATCAACTCCGGCTGCGATATGTTCCTGTTCTTTAACGATCCTGAGGAAGACTTCAACATCATGCTGGATGCTTACGTAAACGGCATCATTTCCGAGGAGCGCATGGTGGAGGCTCTGACCCGTATCCTGGGCCTGAAGGCCGCCAAGGGTATGCACAAGATGTCTACCGAAGAACTGTGTGGCACCGATGAAGAACTGGCCGCTGCTCTGCAGAACCCCGAATTCAAGGCTGTGGCTCCTGCCATCTCCAAGGATGCACTGACTCTGGTCAAGTATAAGGACGAATGCGTTCTGCCTCTGAGCCCCGATAGAACTAAGCGGATTATGCTGGTCAACATCAAGGGACCCGACAGCCCTATGGCAAAGCTGGCTGCCGTCGCTATGGGTATGGGCAAGGGTAAGAAGAGCCCCGTGGAGAAGTTCTGTGAGAAACTGAACGAAAAGGGTTTCGAGGCCTTCATCTATGAGAGCCCTCTGGATAAGGTCATGAAGGAAGTTGCCGCAGGCAAGCCCTTCAATCTGAATCTGTACTTCGCCGGCAAGAATGCCATCGCCGACTTCGTCTCCGGCATGGATCTGGTCATCTCCTTCTTCGATGTGGCAAACAGCCATCCCGTCTTCGGTATGTCCAAGGGCGGCGGTGAGATCCCCTGGTACGTCCATGAGATCCCTGTGGTGGGTATTTCCGTGAACAAGCCCACTATGCTGGCGGATGCCCCCATGCTGCGCACCTACATCAACACCTACGACTCCAACGACGACACGCTGGACGCTCTGGTGGACGCCCTGCTGACCGGCCCAGAGGCTTTCAAGGGCAGCGACCCCATCGATTCCTACTGCGGCATGTGGGATACCCATATGTAAGGGAGAATAGCTATGTCTATCTTTGATTCTTTCGAGAGAAAGCACGATTATCTGGTCTGCGTGGATTCTGACGGCTGCGTCATGGACACTATGAACTGCAAGCATATCCACTGCTTCGGACCCTGTATGGTTACCGAGTGGGCTCTGGAGGAATGGAAGGATGCCATTCTGGAAAGGTGGAATGTGATCAACCTCTTCTCCATGACCCGTGGCATCAACCGGTTCAAGGGTCTGGCTATGGCGCTGGGAGAGATCAACAAGCAATACAAGCCCATCGTGGGTATCGGCTATCTGCAGAACTGGGCGGATACCGCACCTGCGCTGAGCAACGATGCGGTGGCGAAGGCTGCCGCTGAGGCGGTCGATCCCGAGGCGAAGCTGGTATTCCAGAAGGCGCTGAGCTGGTCCAAGGCTGTCAATGCATCCATCGTCAAGCTGCCGGAAGAGCTGAAAGTCCCCTATGACGGCGCGAAAGAGGGTCTCGCCGCAGCGCATGCGTTTGCTGACGTGGCAATGGTGTCCTCTGCCAACCGGGATGCTGTTGAAGAAGAGTGGGGCAAGTTCGGCCTGCTGGAGCATACCGATATCGTGCTGGCACAGGATGTGGGTTCCAAGGCTGCCTGTATTGCGGAAATGCTGAAATTCGGCTATGACCCCCGCAAGGTGGTCATGGTGGGCGATGCCCCCGGCGACTGCGATGCCGCTGAGAAAAACGGCGTCCACTACTATCCCATTCTGGTGGGCCACGAGAAGCAGAGCTGGGATGAGGCCATTGCGGTGGCCTACGGAAAGCTTCGGGATGGAGAATATGATGCCTACGGCACTGCGAAAAAGCAGGAATTCCTGAAGAATCTGGGCGGTTGAAAATGAAAAAACAGGGCTGCCATCAGACAGCCTTGTTTTGAATCGGAAAGGGATTCGGATGAAGAAGAAACTTGTGAAGATCACCTACTGGTCTGTATTTGCGTTGCTAGTTCTTGCAGCGGTGTATTTACGCGAGCATGATGAATTCGACACGGTTCCTCCGATTAAAGAAGAAAATGGATACTTGATCCATTACGAACCGTTATGCCCATATGAAAGCGTTACTTCCTACATCGCGGAGGATGGAAAGCTGTTTATTCACTATGTGGATACAGAACTGGTTACGGTCTATTCTACTGCGGGGGAGTTTTTGTACGGAATTCAGATCGAGGACGGGCAAAACGGCTCTGCAGATATTGCCTTTGCTGATGACTGCTTATATATCATGGGAAGAGTATCGGGTATTTACGTATTCCGGGACACGGAACTGGTTCGCTATGAAGAACAGAGTATTGACAATCCTAAGTATGATTTGCTGGAGCCGCTTTTTGTTGGTGAGCATGACCATACGGAGGGAGATGCCCTGTTTGTTTATGATGCAAAAGCGAATAAGATGAGCTGTCTGGATAATGGTAGTAGCGAAGATATCATTCAATTCGCCCAAGAAAGCCCAGCTTTTTTAGCGGTCATGGCAGTTTTGGTGGTGATGGCAGTTGTGGGATTCGCTGTTTGGGGCGAATGGAAGCACTGGATGGAGGAAACGACATGATCCAAAAGCTGTATCCCGGCGGAAAGCCGAAGGCTTTTAATATTTCCTATGATGACGGCGTTTTGCAGGATGTTCGTTTTGTGGCGCTGCTGAATAAATTCGGCCTGAAAGGTACATTCAACTTGAATTCCGGGCTGATGAAGACGGAATTTTCGTGGGTGCATGAAAACGGAATGACCGTGACCCGGCTTCCGGAGGACGTGGTATCCGCACTTTACGAAGGTCATGAGGTGGCCAGTCACACCTGCACCCATCCGTATATGGAGAATCTGTCGAAAGCGGAGATTCTGGGCCAGATGGCGGCAGACCGGTTCTTTCTGGAAAAACTGCTGGGCAAAGAAGTGAAGGGTTTTGCAGTGCCGTTTGAATACTATAGCCCCTTGATTGCCCAGTGCGCCCGGGAAGTGGGCTTTGAATACGCAAGAATCTCCGAGGAAACCAATGGGTACATCCTGCCGAATGATCCCTACTGGTGGCGGGGCGGCAAGTTCCATTGGGACGAGGATTTGGAAGGCTATGTCGAAGAATTTCTGGAGACCGATGAAGAGCTGGCTTTGTGCCAGATCGTGGGCCATTCCTACGATTTGGATGTTCTGGATCTGTGGGACAGGATGGAAAGTGTTCTGCACAGGGTGGCGGGGGATGAAGATGTGGTGCCAATGACCAATTTGGAGCTTGCCCGGTATGCCGACGGGATGAAACTGGCTGAAATCACGGATGAAAAGGTTCAAAACGAAAGTGAAACACCGCTGTGGTTCCGGGTGGATGGGGAGATCATTTGCCTGCAGCCCGGGGAAACCTATGTTAAGAGAGGATAAATGCTATGAAAATGATTCACATGACTTGCCCGGGGCATCCCGAGGCCACTTTGGAAGGATATATTCTGGACTGCGAGATTCTGTACGGACAGGAGAAGAAACGGCCTGCGATTTTGGTATGTCCCGGCGGCGGCTATCTGTACTGCTCGCCCCGGGAGGCGGAGCCTGTGGCATTGCGCTATGCAGCCAACGGCTTCCACGCATTTATTCTGCGCTATAGCGTGCAGTGGAATGCGGCTGGATTCTCTCCGCTGGAGGAGGTATCCTGGGCCATCGGGTACATCCGGGAGCATGCGGATGAATGGAACATTGACCCGGAGAAAATCGTGGCCTGCGGCTTCTCTGCCGGCGGTCACTTGGCGCTGGCATCCGGCCTGCTGGCGGAGAATAAGCCCAATGCGCTGATTCTGGGGTATCCTGCCACCTTTGCGCCCAATGTTCCCGGTGGTGACTTCATGCTGAAGCTGCTGGAGGGTAAAAATCAGGTGACGGATGCCGATGCGGCGAAATATGACTTGGTGGCTCAGGTTACCAAGGCTGCGCCGCCCCTGTTCGTGGCGGCAACGGCTGATGATATGCTCACGGGCTTCTGCACGCTTCCGCTGGTGATGAAATACAACCAGCTGGGAATGAAGAGCGAGCTGCACATGTTCCAGCACGGCCCTCACGGGTACTCCCTGGCAGACGTGATGACAGCGGACGGAAGCGAGCAGGTGGTGAATCCGGCTTATGCACAGTGGCATGGTTTGAGTGTTCTGTGGCTGAGAAAAATCTTTGGAGAGCCGAAGCTGACGGACCGTTCCACCAGCAAGATGGCCGGTATCTTAAAAGAGATGGGTATGCTCCCCGACAGGACGCAGAGCGGAGAATTTGCGTAAGAAAACTGCCACCGCTTACAAGCGGTGGCAGTTTTAATTCACGGGGATATAGGATTACAGAAGCCGGATGCCGGCGTTTTCGCAGGCGGCGAGGGTCTCGTGGTCCCAGACGCTGGACTGGACTTCGCCAATGTGGGCACAGCCCATCATCAGCAGACACAGACGGGACTGACCGATACCACCGCCGATGGTCAGCGGCAGTTCGCCGTTCAAAAGCATCTTATGGAAGGGCAGCTCCCGGCGGTCATCGCAGCCGGCTTCCCGAAGCTGGCGGTCCAATGATTTTTCGTCCACGCGGATACCCATGGAGGAGATCTCCAACGCGCGATCCAGAACTTCGTCCCAGAAGAAAATGTCACAGTTCAGGTTCCAGTCGTCATAGTCCGGAGCGCGGCCGTCGTGGGGCTTGCCGGAGCGGAGCTTTCTGCCGATCTGCATGATGCAGGCGGTCTTATGCTCCTTGACGTAGGCCTTTTCCCGCTCGGAGCCGGTCTTCAAATGGGGATACAGATCCTCCAGTGCCTGAGAGGTGATAAAGGAGACTTCCCGGCACAGGTCCACCCGAAGCTGAGGGAAACGGACGTGGAGACGGTCATTGGTGTCGCAGATGGCCCGGACGATGGCCCGGACGATGAGCTTTAAGTATTCCGAGTTGCGGTTCTCACGGGTGATGATCTTCTCCCAGTCCCACTGGTCGACATAGATGGAGTGGATGTTGTCCAGATCTTCATCCCGGCGGATGGCGTTCATATCGGTGTAAAGACCGCCGCCGACACGGAAATTATACCGCTTCAGTGCAAGGCGCTTCCACTTTGCCAGAGAATGGACCACCTGCGCGCCGGTGCCGACGGCAGGGATGTCAAAGGAAACGGGGCGCTCCACGCCGCTTAAGTTGTCGTTCAGACCGGAATCCTCGGTGACGAAGAGGGGCGCGGAGACGCGCTTTAAGTTCAGTGCGGAGGAAAATTCCTCCTGGAAAGTCTGCTTGATATAGGCGATGGCTCGTTGGGTATCGTATTCATCCAGAACGGGCTTGTAGCCCTCGGGAATGTAAATTTTGTTCACGAAAAGCACATCCTTTCGCAAAATTTGAAAATATAGGTTCTATTGTATTCATTTTTTGAAAAAATGCAAGCAAAAATGCCCATCGGGAACGCCGATGGGCAAAAATTATGCAATCAGTACGGAATTTATGAAGTCAGAAACCACTTTTTTGTACCGGGGTGTGTCCACCAGGTAGCTGATTCCGTGGTCTGCGCCGGGGAAAGTGTGGCGCGCAACCAGACTGGGACAGGCGTTTAAGACATCCTCGCTCATTTCACAGGGTACAAAGCCGTCGGATTCGCCGTGGATGATCAAAACAGGCACTTTGCTGTGGCGGACGGCCTCGGCGGCGGTGGTTTTGCAGACATCAAAACGTCCGAAAAGCAGTCCACCTAAACGGATAAAGGGGAAGGTGAGGAAAGGAGGGAAACCCATCTGCTTACAGACCTTCCGGATGATGCACTCGGGGGATGAGTAAGGGCAGTCGGCTACGATGCCCTTGACGTTGGGCGGCAGGTCAAGGGCCGATGCCATCAGTACGGTGGCGGCACCCATGGATAGACCGTAGAGTAGGATATCGCAGTGAAACCGCTGGGCGGCATAGTTGACCCAATTTAAGCAATCCAGCCGCTCTAAAATGCCAAAAGTGATGGTGTCGCCTTGGCTCTTTCCATGAGAGCGCTGGTCGACGAGAAGAAGATTCTGCCCCATTTCAAAGCAAAGCTCCGATCCGCCGGCGAAGTCCGTCATGGCACAACTTCGGTAGCCGTGGAAAGCAATGCCCAGAGGTGCGCCGTCGCGGATGTGGTAGTAGCGGCCGTAGAGCATCAGACCGTCGTGGGACTGGATGGTTACATCCTCATAGGGGCGCTCGGCTAACTGCACGAATATGCGCCGCATGGCGTCCCGGTGAGGCTCAAATTGCGGCCCTTCGGTGGCGGCGATGGCGGTTCGGTTGGCCCGGGGGGAGAAAAATGCCTTACGGTAGGCAAAATAACTTAAGAACAGGATGGACAATGCCAAGAGGAAAAGTGTAATCAAAAGGCTCATAGAGGTCACTCGGTTCATATAAGGATACGGGTAGCTTGCCCCGGACATGGGAAATCATACCGACACATGGAATTTTCGTCAATTCGCAAATCTGCCAAAGGCATCCTGTCCGCGGGCAAAAAACATGTGTAATCCAACGGTTGACTTTAATAAAGTAAAGTGGTAAACTATCGACACAAAGGAAACGGAGGTGCCGGAATGAATTTTCAGTCAGAATCCATCGACAGACTCTTCCAGACCATCGTGGCGCTGGACAGTGTGGAAGAATGCTATGCGTATTTTGAAGACCTTTGCACCATCAAAGAACTTCAGGACATGGCTCAGCGGCTGGACACGGCCATTTTGCTTTCCGAAGGCGAAAGCTACCAACGCATCGCCCAGAAAGTCAAGGTCAGCACCGCCACCATTGGTCGGGTCAGCAAGTGCTTAAACTACGGCAAGGGCGGCTACCGGGCCGCCATCGAAAAGCTGAATGCAAAAGAGGAGACGTTATGATGATGCAGGATCTGCCCCTGAGCTTTCGGGAGAATGTGATCAACAAGCTGCGGTCGCTGTACAGCACCAGCGGCTACTCCCTTTATAAAATGAGCAAGTTTGAAGAATATGACCTGTACGCGCGGAACAAGGATTTTCTTATCTCCGACCGGGTCATTACCTTTTTGGATACCAACGGCAAGCTGATGGCGCTGAAGCCCGACGTGACGCTTTCCATCGTGAAGAACACCCGGGACGATATGTCCGGTCTGCAAAAAGTATACTATAATGAAAACGTCTACCGGGCTTCTCAGGACGATCGCAGTTTTAAGGAGATTCCGCAGGTTGGTCTGGAGTGTTTGGGTGAGCTGGACGATTACAGCATCTGCGAGGTGCTGGAACTGGCGGCGAAGAGTCTGCTGTGCATCTCCCAGGAGGGCATTCTGGATGTTTCCCATCTGGGTCTGCTGTCTGCGGTGCTGGATGCTATCGAAGTGCCTGCCGGAAAAAGAGAAACGCTGCTGAATTTTATCGGCGAGAAGAATACCCATGAAATGCTGGCGCTGTGTCGCTCCTGCGAGATCGCGTCGGAGAAGATCGAACTGCTGAAGCAAGTGCTCGCCGCAAACGGCAAGCCCGATGTGGTGATTCCTAAGCTGAGAAGTCTTCTTGATGGCGTGATTTCCATGGATGCGCTGAATCAGCTGGAGAATATCACCGCTGCGTTGTCAGACAGCCCGGCAGGACAGGTGCTGCGGATCGATTTCTCCGTGGTGGATGATATGCGCTACTATAACGGCATCGTCTTCAAGGGCTATGTGCCCTCTCTGCCAAGCAGCATCCTCACCGGCGGCCAGTACGACAAGCTGATGAAGAAAATGAAGAGAAAGTCCGGGGCTATCGGCTTTGCGGTGTATCTGGATATGCTGGAGCGGATGGATCTGGTCAGACGGTCTTTTGATGTGGATACGGTACTGCTGTATGAGGAAGGCGCATCCCTGCCTGCCATCCGGGCGGCTGCGGAAGCTATCCGGGCAAAGGGCGAGAGCGTGATGGTGCAGCCCAAGGCACCGGAAAACATCCGGTACCGGAATCTGATGAAACTTCGGGGCGAAGAGGTGGTAATTCTTGAATAAAATGTTGAATATTGCCCTTCCGAAGGGACGGCTTGGAGAAAAGGTCTACGCCATGTTTGAAAAGGCTGGATTTGAATGCCCCTCCATCCGGGAAAACAATCGGAAGCTGATTTTTGAAAATGCAGAAAAGGGTATCCGCTACTTCTGGGTGAAGCCCTCGGATGTGGCCATTTATGTTGAACGGGGCGCAGCGGATATCGGCGTGGCCGGTAAGGATATCCTGCTGGAATATGAGCCGGATATTTACGAGCTTCTGGATCTGAACATCGGCAAGTGCCGTATGGCGGTGGCTGCCAAGAACGATTTTTACGACGATCCCCAGAGAACCCTTCGGGTGGCAACCAAGTTTGCCAACATCGCTGCCCAGCACTACCGGGCAAAGGGTCGGGATATTGACATCATCCATCTGAACGGTTCCATTGAACTGGCACCCATTCTGGATCTGTCCGATGTGATCGTGGATATCGTGGAGACTGGAACAACTTTAAAGGAAAACGATCTGTCGGTGGTGGAGACGGTGGTTCCCATCAGCGCAAGACTCATTGCCAACAAGGCAAGCTACAAATTCAAGAGCGAGCCCATCGATAAGCTGGTCGGTGAGATCGCGGCCCAATTGGAGGCATAATATATGATCAAGATTCTGAAATACGGAGAGATCGCTGACGATGAGATCTTCGCCCGGACAGAACCCTCGGTGAATGTAGAGGGCATCGTGTCCGAAATTATCGAAAATGTGAAGAAAAACGGTGATTCGGCCCTGTTTGCTTACTGCGAAAAGTTTGACAAGGCAAAGCTGACGTCTTTGGTTGTTTCCGAGGAGGAGATGGAAGAGGCGATGGCTCAAGTCGAGCCGGAATTTTTGGAGATCCTGAAGAAGGCTGCTGAAAACATTCGCAAGTTCCACAGCAAGCAGGTGCGCAACAGCTTCATCATCAACGATACCGACGGTGTGGTCATCGGCCAGAAGATCATCCCCGTGGATCGGGCCGGTCTGTACGTTCCCGGCGGCACGGCGGCGTACCCCTCCACGGTGCTGATGGATTCCATCCCTGCCAAGATCGCAGGCTGCAAGGAAGTGGTTATCACCACCCCTCCCAATGCTGAAGGCAAGGTCAACCCCGTGATTTTGGCGGCTGCCAAGGTGGCAGGCGTTGATAAGATCTTCAAGGTGGGCGGCGCACAGGCGATCGCTGCTCTGGCATATGGTACCGAGAGCATCCCTAAGGTGGACAAGATCGTGGGTCCCGGCAACGCCTTCGTGGCGGAGGCCAAGAAGCAGGTCTTTGGAAAGGTGTCTATCGACATGATCGCAGGTCCCAGCGAGATCCTGATCATCGCGGACGGAAACACCGATCCCAGATTCGCAGCGGCTGATCTGCTGTCCCAGGCAGAGCACGACAAGATGGCCAGCGCGGTGCTGGTGACGAATTCCGAAGAGCTGGCAGTTGCGGTACAGGCGGAGCTGGAAAAGCAGATTCCTATGCTGGAGCGCGCGGAGATCGCCAGAGCATCCATTGACTGTAACGGCAAGATCATCGTGGCGCAGAATCTGAAGCAGGCCATCGATATTTCCAATGAGATCGCTCCGGAGCACCTGGAGCTGTGCGTGGACAATCCTTTTGATTACTTGGACAGCATCCGCCATGCCGGTTCCATCTTCATGGGCAGAAATTGCCCGGAGGCATTGGGCGATTATTTTGCAGGCCCCAACCACACACTGCCCACCAGTGGCACGGCCCGGTTCTCCAGCCCTCTGGGTGTGGATGACTTTATCAAGAAGACCCAGTATACCTATTACACCCGGGATGCGCTGAAGCGGGTGGCAAAGGACGTAGAATATTTTGCCAAGGCGGAGGGCCTGACCGCCCACGCCAGAAGCGCTGTGATTCGTACGGAGGAGGATGAAGTATGAGTCGTTTTTTCAGCGGGAAATATCGTGATTTAGTTCCCTATGTCCCCGGCGAGCAGCCCAAGGATCTGAAGTATATCAAATTGAACACCAATGAGTCCCCGTTTCCGCCCTCTCCCAGAGCGCTGGAACTGGCGGCACAGGCAGCAAAGCGGCTGCAGCTTTACTCCGACCCTACCTGCAAGGTCCTGACGGACAAGGCATCCGAGGTTTTTGGTGTTCCGGCGGATCAGATTCTGTTTACCAATGGCTCCGACGAGGCGCTGAACTTTGCCTTCATGGCCTTCTGCGACCAGAGTCGTCCTGCGGTGTTCCCGGATATTACTTACGGATTCTATTCCATTTTCGCGGATCTAAACGGTGTGCCCTACACCCAGATTCCGCTGAAAGAGGATTTTACCATTGATGTTTCTGACTATATCGGCGTAAATGCCACCATTTTCATCGCCAATCCCAATGCACCAAGCGGTCTGAACCTGTCCTTGGATCAGATCGAGGTGATTCTGAAGGGCAATCCCGACAATGTGGTGGTCATTGACGAGGCTTACGTGGATTTTGGCGGCGAGAGCGCCATCGCGCTGATCCCGAAATACGAGAATCTGCTGGTGATCCAGACCTTCTCCAAGTCCCGGTCTATGGCAGGCGCCCGGCTGGGCTTCTGCGCGGGCGGCAAGGCGCTGATCGGCGACCTGAATGCTATCAAATTCTCCACCAATCCCTATAATGTCAATGCCATGACCATGGCGGCTGGACTGGGTGCGCTGGAGGATGAGGAATACTTCCGGGACAACTGCCGGAAGATCCTTCAGAACCGGGCATGGACCACCGAGAAGCTGAGAGAATTGGGCTTTACTGTTGCAGACTCTACCACCAATTTTGTGCTGGCAAAGCATGATAAGCTGGTGGGAAAGCAGCTCTATCTGGATCTGAAGGCACGGGGCATTCTGGTGCGCCACTTTGACACGCCTCGGCTGACGGATTATGTTCGCGTCACCATCGGAAGCAAGGAAGAGATGGAGTCCTTCATCGCTGCGGTGAAGAATATTTTGGAGGAAAGCGTATGAGACAGGCGAACATCGTAAGAAAGACTGCGGAAACCGACATCGTTCTGAATCTGGTGCTGGATGGCAGCGGCAAAAGCAAAGTGGACACCGGCTGCGGTTTCCTCGATCACATGCTGACCCTTTTTGCCAAGCACGGCAGATTTGATCTGGACGTCACCTGCAAGGGTGATACCTATGTGGATGACCACCACACCGTAGAGGATGTGGGTATCGTTCTGGGACAGGCTTTCAAGACTGCGCTGGGTGATAAGAAGGGTATCGTCCGTTACGGCAGCCAGATTCTGCCCATGGATGAATCTCTCATTCTGACAGCGGTGGATCTGTCCGGCAGGGGATGCTTGGGCTACGATTTGCAGATCCCTACTGAAAAGGTGGGTAGCTTTGACACCGAACTGGTGGAGGAATTCTGGCTGGCATTCGTCCGCTGCGCAGAGTGCGCGCTGCATATCCGAAAGCTGGCCGGTACCAACTCGCACCACATCATCGAAGGTGCGTTCAAGTCCGCCGGCAGAAGCTTGCGGCAGTCGGTTGCCATCGATGCGGCCTTTGCCGACGAAATCCCTTCCACCAAAGGAGTGCTGTAAATGATCGCGATCGTGGATTATGGCGTGGGAAACCTGTTTTCCCTGAAGAGCTCCTTTGCTGCCATCGGCGTGGGGGCGATGGTCACCAATGATCCCATGGTGCTGTGTGGTGCGGATAAGATCATCCTCCCCGGCGTGGGCGCTTTTGAAGATGCTGCACGGAAGCTCCGGGAGTCCGGGCTGGATGTGGTGATCAAGCAGCTGGCGGCTGACGGAAAGCCGCTGATGGGCATTTGCCTTGGCATGCAGATGCTGTTTGAAAAGAGTTTTGAATATGGTGAACACGAGGGATTGGGTCTGATCAAAGGTGCGGTCAAGCCCATTGCCGATGTGATCCCTGAGGATTTGAAGATCCCTCACATTGGATGGAATGCTCTGAAGTTCAAGGGGGATAGTCCCTTGTTCTCGAAAATCCGGGAGGGGGACTGCGTCTATTTTGTCCATTCCTTCTACGCCGCCGACTGTGAGGAAAGTGTCATCGCCACGGCGGAATATGGCGCTGAACTGACTGCCGCGGTGGCAAAGGACAATGTCTACGGTTGCCAGTTCCACCCGGAAAAGAGCGGCGCAGTGGGCTTGAACATTCTGCGCGCCTTCGCGGAACTTTAAGGAGAGAAGTATGCTGATTTATCCTGCAATTGATTTGTTTGGCGGCAAGGCCGTCCGGCTTTTTAAGGGCGACTACGCCCAGATGACGGTGTACAATGACAATCCCGTGGCGGTTGCGGAGGATTTTCTGCGACAGGGCGCAAGCTGTATCCATCTGGTGGATCTGGAAGGCGCGAAAAGCGGCACTACCCCCAATTTGGAGACGGTCTGTGCCATTAAGAAGGCAACAGGCCTGTTCTGTGAGATTGGCGGCGGCATCCGCAGCATGGATGTGATAGAGAAGTATCTGTCTGCCGGCATTGACCGGGTGATCTTAGGCACGGCGGCGGTGACGGATGAGGCTTTTTTGAAAGCAGCTGTGGCAGCTTATGGCGAAAAGATAGCCGTGGGTATAGACATTAAGGATGGTTACGTTGCCATCAAGGGCTGGACGGAAAAGTCTGAGGAAAAGGCCATGGATTTCTGCGAGAAAATGCGCAACTTAGGCGTGAAGACGCTGATCTGCACTGACATTTCCAAGGATGGTGCCATGCAGGGAACGAACCACGGCCTGTATGAGGAACTCTCCCGGAAGCTGGATCTGCAGATCATCGCCTCCGGCGGTGTGTCCTCGCTGGAAGATGTAAAGAGACTTGGGAAGATGGATATTCACGGCGCCATCATCGGAAAGGCTTATTACACCGGCGCCATCGACCTGAAGCAGGCAATTGAGGTGGCAAAATGATTACAAAAAGAATTATTCCCTGCTTGGATGTCCGGGACGGCAGGGTAGTCAAGGGTGTGAATTTCGGCGGACTGCAGGATGTGTCTTCCCCTGTGGAGCTGGCGAAATTCTACAGCGATAACGGCGCGGATGAGCTGGTGTTCTACGACATCACAGCTTCATCCGACGGACGGAAACTGTTCACGGAGATCTTAACGGAGACGGCGGCAAATGTATTCATTCCGCTGACCGTGGGCGGCGGCATCAATACGGTGGAAGACTTTGACCGGGTATTAAAATGCGGCGCGGATAAGGTCAGCGTCAATTCCGGCGCAATCCGCAATCCGGAGCTGATCCGGGAGGCGGCGCGGCTCTACGGCGATCAGTGCGTGGTGCTGTCCGTGGATATCAAGCGTGTGGATGGCGTGTTCCGGGTCTTTGCCAAGGGCGGAAGAGAGAATACCGGCATGGAGGCCATTGAATGGATCCGCCGGTGTGTCGGTATGGGCGCAGGTGAGATCGTGGTCAATTCCATCGATACCGACGGCGTCAAGGGCGGCTTCGATTTGGAAATGTTGGAAGCAGTCTGCCGAGTCGCGGATGTGCCGGTGATCGCCTCCGGCGGCGCGGGCAAGATCGGGGATTTTATCACCCTGTTCAATACCCTGCCTAAGGTGGATGCCGGTCTTGCGGCATCGATCTTCCACTTTGGCGAGGTGAAGATCCCGGATTTGAAGGCGCAAATGGCCAAAGCCAATATCCCCACTAGACTTTGAGGAGAAAAATATGATCGATATTGAGAAACTGAAATTTGATGAAAAGGGTCTGATTCCCGCCGTCGTGGTGGATTCTGTCACCAAGAAGGTGCTGACCCTTGCCTATATGAACCGGGAGAGTCTGAAGATCTCCATGGAAAAGGGGTTGACCTGCTTCTGGAGCCGCTCCCGGCAGGAACTGTGGCTGAAAGGTGAGACCAGCGGCAACTATCAGCACATTGTTTCCATTACCGCAGACTGCGACGGGGATGCGCTGGTGGTTGTGGTGGATAAGGAAGGCCCTGCCTGCCATCTGGGTACGGATTCCTGCTTTGAAAATCCTATCTACCAGAGTGAAGAGCGGCATGAATTCTCCTATCAGGGTCTGATGGATCTGATCGAGGGCAGAAAGCTGGATAAGAAGGAAGGCTCTTATACCACCTACCTCTTTGAAAAGGGTCTGGATAAGATCCTGAAGAAGGTAGGCGAGGAGTCTACCGAGGTCATCATCGCTGCCCATGCCCACGACAAGGCGGAGACCATCTATGAGATCGCCGATCTTGCCTACCATGTGATGGTGCTGATGATCGAGGCTGGCATCAGCCTGGAGGATATCCATAAGGAACTGGCTTCCCGGCATGTCATCGACCATAAGGTCAAGCAGGAGAAGATGACGAAGTAAATAAAGAAAACCGCCGCCGTTTTAAAACGGCGGCGGTTTGACGCATATTCGTAGGCATGGAACTGATCCGGTGCAAAGGGTGTGAGCTTGTTTATGCACATTCGAGGTTCTGTCAGATTTTGACTTTATAGGTGAACAGATCGAAATTCACTACACCCATCGCCTGAAGCAGATTCCGGCTGCGAATCTTATCTTCCTCGGTATTATACTCCGGAATCAAGGGGATACGTACAGTGATGCGCTCCGGCTTGACGATTTCCAGAAGCCGCCGGAGGTTTTCCAGCATTTGAGCATTGTCCTGACCGGTGTAGCGGCGGTAGATATCGGGATCGGTGTCTTTGCAATCGATATAGAAATGGTCGATGCAGACGGCAGCTTTGGCTACATTCTCCCAAGGTACATTCAGAGATGTTTCTGCGCACAAATGCCAGTCCGGTCCGCAAATCTTGCGGAATTCCAGAAGGAAGTCGCTGTAAAGCAGAGGTTCACCGCCGCCAAAAGTGACTCCGCCACCGGTGGCCAGAAAATACAGCTCATCAATGCATACCTTTTCATAAAGCTCACGGGGTGTCAGCATTTCCCTCTTGGCGTCGGGATTCAGTGTGAACGGATTGAGACACCAATGGCATCGCAATGGACAGCCGTGGAAGCATACCAATGTGGTGACACCCTGACCGTCCACCAGCATCCGATGCCGTGCCTTTGCCGCAATGGGAGCAGTCAATCCCACCATGTGGAATCCTCTGTCGGGGCAATCCGGCCCAAAAGTTCATCAGATGGCCCCTCCGTTTCGGCAATTTCGCCCATGAGTACATCGGTGGGATCAACGATGGGCATTTCACCGAGAATGAGCTCTGTGGTGGTGGAATCTACGGTGGAGGGTTGGGTCTGGTGGGGGGTATCATGGGAAGGTCTTGTGTTGTCGGCTTGGTTTTGAATCCCCACGGCACAACCGGTAGAAGCGACCACCAATGCGGTGGCGATGCCTGCCACAGCGATGGTCTTTCCTAAATTCTTCCGCTTAGCCAGTTCTTCTTCCAGATAGCGCAGCTCAGCTTCACACTTAGGGCAGGTACCGGTGCAATCTCCTTGAAATTTACACTCGGAGGTTACATAGGCAATGTCGTTATCTTCAGCGATTTTCTTTCGAATGTCCTTCAGAATCTTGCATTTACTTTTTCCGTTCATAAATATGCCCCTTTCGCGGTGCTTTATCGTATGTTTCTAATATATAATTTCATGTCGTAAAATGCAATAACGATTCTGTTAACAAACAATGGAAAATTAGTGAAATATTGAAATGCTGTACCCGTTCAGAAGGGAATGGATGTCATTACAAAAACAGTTGCCGATCGTGCTTTGAAGGACTCTCACGCGGCCTAAGATACAAAAAAAGACACCACCCAAAAGGGTGGTGTCTTTTTTGGTGCGAGAGATGGGACTCGAACCCACACGGCGTAACCACACGCACCTCAAACGTGCTTGTCTACCATTCCAACACTCTCGCAAGTGCTTATGTATTATAACTGCTGGTCCTAAATTTGTCAATAACTTTTTCTGCAAAACCCTTGCCAATAGCGGATTCCTTTGGTAAACTAGAGAAAAATGTCGGAGGAAAGAGAAATGGTTCGATTTTTTGTCAGCCCTCAGGAATTTTCCGGGGACGAACTGTATCTTGTGGGAGAAAATGCCCAGCATGCCAAGGTTCTGCGGCTGAAGGCCGGCGAGGAGGTGCTGGTCTGCGATGGACAGGGGCAGGAATGCATCTGTAAAATCGTAGATGCTCAGCCCAGTGAAGTGGTGCTGGAAGTTCTCGAGCGCCGGGAATCCCAGACGGAGGCAAAGGTGCGTGTCAGTGTTTACATGGCCTTTCCCAAGGCGGACAAGCTGGAGCATGTGATCCAGAAGGCTACGGAACTGGGTGCCTGCGAGATCGTGGCGTTTCCCTCTGCACGGTGTGTTTCCAAACCAGACGAAAAGAGTCTGAAAAAGAAGCTGGAGCGGTGGCAGAAAATCGCATCTTCCGCAGCGGAACAGTCCGGACGGGGCTGTATCCCGGAGGTTTTGGTGCTGCCGAGCTTTCAGGCGGTGCTGGAACGGGCGGCACAGGCTGACAAGGCTTTGATGTTCTACGAAAATGAGCAGGCAGTAACCCTGCGCATGGCGCTGGAAGCAGGGGAGTATCGAACTGTGAGTCTGCTGACCGGCCCGGAGGGCGGATTGGAAGTTTCGGAAGTGGAGAAAGCCCGGGCTGCAGGCTTACAGGTCTGCACTCTCGGCAAACGGATTCTGCGCTGCGAGACCGCGCCGCTGTGCGCGCTGTCCGCGGTGATGTATGCGTCCGGCGAGTTTTAAGAAAAATGAGAGCCAGCCCCACGGGCTGGCTCTCAGTGCTATCAATGATGATTGCCGGAATGGGAATTGTCGGGGCAATTGCTGTTTGGCGTGCTGCAGTCCTCGGTGTGGCGATGACCGCCATTGCGGATGTGGACGGTAGCGGACACACCGTCAATGGTGATCTTACATGCGCCGTTACCATAGCTGTGGCTGCCTTTGGAGGTGGTGAACTCAGAGGTGCAGCGGTTGCTGACTCCGTCCATATCAATCTCGTAGCCGCAGTCGGAGGGGAGGGTAATGTCCAGATCGGCAGAAGCACCGTCCAGCTCGATGGAACGGGGGACGTTGGTGAAGACGGCGGTGATGTTGGCGGATGCGCCGTCACAGGTCAGAGAATTCAGAGAACCGGAGTAGTTCAGATCACAGGAAGCACCGTTCAGTTCCAGATTTCCGATGGTGCTGTTGGTGATCGTGCAGTTACTGGAGGCGGTGTTCAGCTCCAGTTGGTCAGCAGCAATCTCCCGGATCTCAACGTCCGTGGAAGCAGAGTTGATGATCAGGTCGCCGCAGCTCCAGTCCATGGGGACGGTGATGTTCAGGTCCTTTTTCTGGAGGGAACCGAAGCCAATGCGGACATTGCCCTCGGCGTAGTTGATCTGCAGGGTGTTTCCTCTGAGGTTGTAGGTCATGGGATCCTTGATTTCGCCGTTGGCGATCTCTTCTACCAGAATCTCGTCAATGTCATCGCGGATGATGGTGATATTGCCGGAGGCCCAATTGATCTCCAGATTGCGGACGTCGGATTCGTCTACGTTCATGCTGCCGACCACGGGAGTGCCGCCGGAAGTGCCGAATTTAAAATAATTGTTTGCGCCCAGAGCGACTACGAGAATGCCGATTAGAACCAGAATGAGGATACTATAAATAATAATACGTGCAATTGCGTTGCCTTTCATGTTAATTATTCTCCTTTAAATCCATAATTGCAAAAACCAGACCCCGGACAGCGCCCAGGATGGGGAAGATCAGCCATGTGATGTGCCATGCGCCGGTGGTGAAACTGACGATCATGTAGACGGCAAAGCCGATGGCGCCGATCAGACTGCGTACGCTCTTTTTCAGCTCCGTTTCGGGGGCTTCGGTATTGTTCTTGGTTGTTTCCTGCTTAGAACCGTTGTCTCCGCGGCTCAGGACCAGCATCACTGTGGCAATGGCAACCATACCCAGGGTGCCACACAGTCCGAGGGTTTCCATACCGATCATCGCCATGACGATCACAGGAATGGGGCAGAGTATGTACAGGGCAATGGCACAGGCCTTTAATGCCTTACTTCCGATAGACTCCAGCTTGCCGATAACATTGTTCTGCTGGGGCTGGGGAGTTGCCTGGGGAATATCGGTGGCGGTGGCGCTGCTGAGAATTTCGTTGATGTCGCCGATACCGGAGATGGCCAGACGGTAGGCGGCCTCCGGGGTTTTTCCCTGATCCATCAGATCGTCATAACGGTCCAGGGTGTTCTGCAGAATCTCCTGCTTGATTTCGTCGGCGTCGGCAACACCGGCGAAAAGAAGGTTGACATATTGGATTAGTTGCTCTCTCATAATTACTCCTCCGTGATCAAAAGCTGATCCATAATCTCTTTTGTTTCTTTCCATTCCAGCATCAGCTGGTGGCAGGCTTCCTTGCCTGCGGGGGTGATGGCGTAATAACGCCGTCTGGCACCTGCGCCGCTGCTGCCCCAGTAGGAAGCGATGAAGCCTGCTTCCTCGAGCCGCTTGAACGCGGTGTACAGTGTTGCCTCCTTAAGTTCAAAACGCCCGGAGGACAGATTGGATATCATTTTGTTGATTTCGTAGCCGTAGCTGTCGGACCGTAATAGCCGGGCCAGGATGATGGCATCGGTATGGCCCCGGATCAGATCGCCGGCGATGGACATACACATCCCTCCTTTGTGGCGATATAATAACACGAGATACCTAACCTGTCAAGGTATTTCAAAAAATAAATTTGGCTGCGGAAAAACGCAGCCAAAAATTACTTATGATACTTGCTTCCGGCCTGAATGGCTTCGGCACGATAAATCTGCTCCAGAACCATGACACGGGCCAGATGGTGGGGGAAGGTCATGGGACTCATGGAAAGACGGAAATCGGCCTTATCCTTAATACGCGGTGCCATACCATAGGAGGAGCCGATGAGGAAACAGACGCTGGACTTACCTGAAACCTTTACATCCTTTAATTTGTCTGCCAGAGCGTCGCTGGAAAGCAGCTTGCCTTCCGGGGTTAAGACGCAGAACCATGCTCCTTTTGGAATTTTAGATAGAATCACGTCAGC
This sequence comes from Clostridia bacterium, assembly GCA_021153265.1. GTDB lineage: Bacteria > Bacillota > Clostridia > Oscillospirales > Oscillospiraceae > Faecousia. The sequence continues at coordinate 10,739 of JAGKTU010000005.1, read as the reverse complement.
TTCCTTCTCCAGACCTGCCTGGATTTCAGCAGGGGAGGGGGCATCGGGCAGACGTACTTCAGGCAGCTCCAAAAGCTGAAAACGGCAATAGGCACCGAGACGTTTTACGTATTCCGCAGCAGCGGAAATGTAGAATTTTTCCTTCAATTTACCCATTGTGATCAATGTAATTTCAAACATGATGACACCTCCGATTTATAAGCATTTTATCACAAAAAATACAAAAAAACAATGATATTAATTTTACAACGTTAAACGATTAACCTATATAAATAGACTTAACAATTTGTTAAAAAATGACGCTTTGTGAATAGTGCACAAAAACACAGGTCTGTTTTTGGCAGAATGTACCGTTGACGGTTCGTCACCATAGGTGATATACTGTGCTTACTGCTATGAAAACGTTTCAATTCGTAGCATTACAACTGAATATGGAATCTGATTCTTTCCGATTTGGAGGGAAATTGCCTGCGGCTCTTACAGCAATATTCGCTGTGATTGCATATATTCAAAACAAAACATAGGAGGAAACAAAATGAAGAAGATCATTGCACTGCTGCTGGCTTGCGTGATGGTTCTGGGCCTGTTCGCTGCTTGCGCTGAAACTCCCGCTGGCGACAAGACCAACGAAGGCACTAACACCACCACCGTACCCGCTACCCCCGCTGAGCCTGAAGAGGTCGCCCTGACCGTTTGGGCCCCCGCTGAGGATCAGTCCGAGGAGACCCCCTGGCTGAAGACTATGTGCGACAACTTTGCAAAGGCTCACCCCGAGTACATCATCAAATGGGATTTCGCTGCTGTCTCCGAGGCTGACGCTAAGAACATGATCACCGGCGACGTCGAGGCTGGCGCTGACGTTTACATGTTCGCTAACGACCAGCTGGGTGAGCTGGTTGAGGCCGACGCTCTGGCCCCCATCACCGGCAACGTTCTGGAGCAGGTTAAGGCTGGCGCTTCCGAGACCATGCTGAGCTCCGTCACCTACGGCAAGAACGTCTACGGCATCCCCTACACCGGCAACACCTGGTGGCTGTACTACGACAAGTCCGTCTTCTCCGCTGACGACATCAAGTCCCTGGAGACCATGCTGGAGAAGGGCAAGGTTGCTTTCCGTCTGAACAACAGCTGGTACACTCAGGCTTTCTACTTCGCTAACGGCTGCACCATGTTCGGACCCAACGGCAACGATGCTGCTCAGGGCTTCGACTTCGGCGGCGAGAACGCTGTTGCTGTCACCAACTACCTGGTTGACCTGGTTAAGAACCCCAACTTCGTCTCCGATGACGGCCAGAACGGTCTGGCTGGCATCCAGGACGGCTCCATCAAGGCATTCGTGTCCGGCGACTGGGAAGCTGCTCTGGTTAAGGAAGCTCTGGGCGAGAACTTCGGTGCTGCTCAGCTGCCCTGCATCACCATCGACGGCCAGGCTAAGCAGCTGCGCGCTTTCGCTGGCTCCAAGGCTATCGGTGTTAACCCCAACTCCGACAACATGGTCGCTGCTTACCTGCTGGCTATGTACCTGGGCTCCGCTGAGGGTCAGAAGCTGCGTTACGAGATGCGCGGTGTCATCCCCTGCGATGCTTCTCTGGCTGACGCTATTGCCAACGATCCCGTTGCTCTGGCCCAGATGAACTGCCTGAACAACTCCGCTGCTGTTCAGCCCACCATCCCCGAGATGGGCATCTGGTGGTCCAACGCTACCAACCTGGCTAACGAGATCATCTCCGGCGCTGTCACTCACGAGAACGCTAAGGAGAAGACCGAGGCCTTCAACACCATCCTGAACGAGGGCTAATTCTCAATCAGAAATCAAACCGCTTGATTATCTAGGTGTCGCGGCGGCGGCCGGTATATACTGGCCGCCGCCATTTTTCTTTACATTTACGCGAAGGGGGACGAAATAGTGTCCAACCAACTGGCAAAAAAGGCCGCTCGGCGCGTGAACGGCAAGGAGAGTTTTTCTCTTCTGAGCGCGATCCGTAACGGTGGTCCCATCGCTTGGATTTCTTGCCTTGTGATGGGCTTCGGCAACTTTGCGAGCATGCAGTTCGTAAAGGGCTTCATTTTCCTGGCAATCGAGGCTGTTTTCATCTGGTTCATGTTTATCAACCCCAAGGGTGGCATGTACTGGGTGAAGAATCTGTTCCCTCTGGCTCAGAAGGAACGTACCCCCAATGTGATTAATCACCCCATCCTGGGTGAGGTCATTGAGGGCTATACCGAAACCGGTGAGTATTCTCACATCACTCTGCTGTACGCGGTTACTACGCTTGCTCTGTGCGCTGTGTTCATTTTCGTATGGCGCATGTCTGTTACCAGCGGTTACCGCGCTCAATTCCTCAAGAAGGCCGGCAAGCGCGTCAATTCCTTTATTGACGATGTTAAGGATCTGTTTGACAGCAAGATCCATAACCTGCTGATGACTCCTCCTATTGTCGGTATTTTTGTATTTACCCTGCTGCCGCTCATCTACATGATGTGCATGGCCTTCACTGACTACGACCGTAACCATCTGGACAACAACTTTGCCTGGGTTGGTTTCGATAACTTCCTGAATATCCTTAGCTTCAACTCTACCATCGGTAAGCAGTTCTGGTCTGTTCTGGGCTGGACTCTGGTTTGGGCTTTCTTTGCAACCTTCCTGAACTTCTTCATGGGTACTTTCGTTGCTATGATCATCAACAGAAAGACCACCCGTCTGAAGGACTTCTGGAGAGGCTGCCTGTCTGTCACCATCGCAGTTCCTCAGTTCGTGTCCCTGCTGCTGATGCGCTCCATGCTGGGCGACGACGGTATTCTGAACCGTATGATGATCGAAGCCGGTTGGGTTGAGTGGATTAAGGATGCACTGCCGTTCATCGGTAATGTGATTGGACCGAGAAAGTATATTCCTTTCCTGTCTGACAGAACCTTTGCCCGCTGCACGGTTATTATCATCAACCTGTGGGTTGGTATTCCCTATACCATCATGCAGGTTACCGGTATTCTGAAGAACATTCCTGCAGATCTGTACGAAGCTGCCCGTATCGACGGTGCAAATCCCCTGCAGCAGTTCATGAATATCACCCTGCCTTACATGATCTTCGTCATGACTCCCTACATGATCACCTCCTTCACCGGCAACATCAACAACTTCGGTGTCATCTACCTGCTGTCCGGTGGTAACCCCACCGTCACCGGTAACTCCGCTGGTGAGACTGACCTGCTGGTCACCTGGCTGTACAAGCTGTCTGTTGATATGAAGGACTACAACATCGGTGCGGTCATCGGTATCTTGACGTTCATTGTGCTGGCTTCTGTTTCTCTGATTACCTACCGCAGCTCCGGCTCCTACAAAGATGAGGAGGGCTTCAAATAATGGCTAAGAATTTAACGAATGCGAGCGCACGCCGGAAGAGAATTGCAACTGATGTTATTGTTCATGTCTTTCTGGCTGTCATGTGTTTTATTTGGCTCATTCCTCTGTTCTGGGTTGCTGCTCACAGCTTCCGCGCTACGCAGGGTCAGTACATCCGTACTTTCCTGCCTACCGACTGGACTCTGAACAACTATAAGCTGCTGTTTACGGACTTCACCCATCTGAACTTCCCCCGGATGTTCATGAACACCTTCGTGATCGCCTGCTGCTCCTGCCTGATCAGCACATTCCTGGTTCTGAGCGTGGCATACTGCACCAGCCGTCTGAAGTTTAAGTTCCGTAAGCCCTATATGAACATGGCTATGATCATTACCATGTTCCCTGGCTTTATGTCCATGGTCGCAACCTACTTCCTGCTGAAGGCTATGGGTCTGACCGAAGGTGCTAAGCTGCCGTTGGCTCTGATCATCTGCTACTCCGCAGGTTCCGGTACCGGCTTCTACATCATGAAGGGCTATATGGATACCATTCCGAAGGCTCTGGATGAGGCCGCATACCTCGATGGTGCTACTAAGTTCCAGACCTTCACCAAGATCACCCTTCCCATGTGCAAGCCCATGATCGTGTATCAGCTGATCACTTCCTTCATGGGTCCCTGGGTTGACTTCATCTTTGCTAAGGTCATCGTCCGTGCAAATCCCCAGTACTATACCGTTTCCATCGGTCTGTGGAGCATGCTGGAAAAGGAACTGGTCTATCACTACTTCACCCGCTTCTGTGCCGGTGCAGTTCTGATCTCCATCCCCATCGCTACTCTGTACATGATCACTCAGCGCTTCTATCAGGAAGCTATGAGCGGCTCCGTCAAGGGTTAATGCTATGGGAAGCAAGGCAAAGTGTTTACTGTGCCTGCTGATGACGCTCCTGATCCTTGTGGGCTGCGGCGCACAGGGAACCTTGGATAATCCTACCACCGCCCCCGATTCGTCGGGGGCGGCTCTGGATTCTCAGGAGTTGTCGAAAACAGAGCAGGCTTTGGCTGAAATTGTCAAATTGGGTACCAGCCCTGACGACAATTACCGGGTTTGGTATGAAATTTTTGTGTATTCCTATTGCGATTCCAACGGCGATGGTATCGGTGACTTCAATGGTCTGACTTCTAAGCTGGACGAACTGGAGACTCTGGGCGTCAATGGTATCTGGCTGATGCCAATTCATCCCAGTGTTTCTTATCACAAGTACAATGTTTCCGACTATTATGCGATTGATCCTGCGTATGGCACCATGGAGGATTTTGAAAACTTCATAGCAGAGTGCGAGAAGCGAGACATTCATGTCATCATTGATCTGGTTGTGAATCACTCTGGCAGCGAGCATCCTTGGTTCAAGGAGGCGGTTTCTTATTTGAGAACCTTGCCTGCAGGGGCTCGTCCTGATCCGACTGAGTGCAAGTACGTGGATTACTACAATTTTGTGCAGGCCGAGCATGCACCTGCCGGCTATCGTTCCGTTACCGGTGCCTCCGGCTGGTTCTATGAAGGCCGTTTCACTCACGAAATGCCGGATCTGAACCTGATGAGTGATGCTGTGCGGGCGGAGATCAAGGACATTATGTCTTTCTGGCTGGATAAGGGTGTGGCCGGCTTCCGTTTGGATGCGGCGAAGGAATTCTATACCGGTGATAATGTCCGCAATATTGAGGTTTTGCGGTGGATTCAGGAGACTGCGGTTTCTCTGAAGCCTGATTGTTATCTGGTAGCTGAGGTTTGGGACACGCAAGCCACCATCACTAGTCTGTATACCAGCGGTATTATCAGCATTTTTAACTTCCCCTTTGGCGATAATGAGGGTCGTATTGTGAAGACACTTCAGGGTGCCGGACGCGAAACGGCTGTTTCCAAGTATGCCACCAGCCTGGAAAAGTCTCATGCGACCTTTAAGGAAGCAAACCCGAATTACATCGATGCTCCCTTCATGACCAACCACGATGTTGGCCGCGTTGCGGGATTTGTGGGACGTATCCCGGAGAAGACGAAGATGGCTGGTGCCATGAATATCTTTATGAGCGGCAGCGTTTTCATCTATTACGGCGAGGAGATCGGCATGATCACCGGCGCTATGGATGATCCTTCTTACCGCGCCCCCATGTACTGGAACGCCGCACGGGATAACGGCACTACCCAGCCGCCTCCCGGCTGTACGCTGCCTAAGGAATATCCTTTTGGCAGCCTGGATGAGCAGCGCGAAGACGATGCTTCCATCTATAACTATTATCGGCAGGCAGTTGCCATCCGGCAGGCCCTTCCTGTGATCTCTCATGGTGATACGACCTGTGAGACTGCATTGAATGTTGGATGCATCAGCGCCCAGCGCAAGACTTGGAATGATGAACAGTGTATCATTCTGATGAATGTGGATAAAGTAGCCGCTGAGGTGGATCTGTCTGCCTATAGCGATTGGCATGTTGCCGCAAAGCTTTCTGCAGATGGCAACGAAATCACCATGGAAGGCAATGTTCTTTCCATGCCTGCATTTGGCATCGTTGTGTTGCTGCCAAACGGCTAAATCCTATTTTTTCATTAGCGATCCATCCCGGCTCCAATGCCGGGATGGATGACCCAAAGGAGAATTTTCATGGAAAGATTGAACGACAGAAGAGTAGTAGAGCATTCCGGCATTACCGCTAACGGTATTCGTAAGTGGGGCATGTTCCTGTTGGCTGCAAGTGTAGTTGGCAGAGCGTTAATTCAATTTAGAATGTTTGGAATTAATTCTTTTGCTGATGACAAGCTTTTAGATGTTGTCAATAACAATATGATTTTGGCTACTGCGGCTATCGTCATGCAGGCTTGTGGTGCCTGTGCTGTTTGTATCTATGCTTTTTTGTTGGTTGAGGGCATTCGGAATACATCTAATATTAAAATGTACTTTCTTAGAATTTTGGGAATTGCGGTAATTTCTGAAATTCCGTATAATCTTGCTTTCAGCGGAAAGCTCCTTAACTTTTCCAGTTGCAATCCTATGTTTGGCTTAGTCATTTGTATGCTTATGCTTTGGTTCTATAAAGCCTTCCCGGGCTATAAGCTCCAAAATGTACTGTACAAATTAGCAGCTACAGTCGGTGCGATTATGTGGTGCAGCATTCTTGTGTTTGATGAGAGAGAAGGCCTATGCACAGTTGTTGTAGCTTTAACGTTGTGGGCATTCCAGAAAAAGCCTCAGTTCCGGGTCTATGCCGGTGCAATGGCGGCCATTCTGTGCGGTATTATCTCTCCGTTCTACATGATTGCGCCTGTGGCATTCCTGCTGCTGCATTCTTACAACGGCGAGAAGGGTGAACCCAACACAATGCTCAACTATCTGAGCTATCCTGTGATGCTGATCGTAGTTACACTGATCGGTGTGATAGTATTTTAATTCGAAAATTACCCGGTCGGTGTATGCCGACCGGGTTTTGCATGATAATCGACGATTTGGATATGCTGTAATCGAGGTGATCAGATGAGTAAGAAAAATGAACCTGCCATTCGGGGTGTGCGGGGGTATTATACACTGAAAAGGGACGAGCCCCGCATTCAGACAGACCCAATGGGCAGTTATACGGGAAGAACTCAGGACCCCTATGAAAAACCCGTGCAGGATGCTGACGATCTGTAAACATACACCCCCGACCGTGCGGTCAGGGGGTGTTTCTCAGTCGCCTTTGTATTTTCTTTTGGTGGCGATACCTCCGCGGATGTGGCGTTCTTTTTTGTTATGCTCCAGAATCTGGCGCACTTGCTGATAAAGGCCAAGGTTGTATTGCTTAAGACGGCATGTCAGATCCTTATGTACGGTGGACTTGGATATTCCGAATTTCTTCGCTGCTGCACGAACCGTTGCTCCAGTCTCGATCATGTACACAGCCAATTCGCAGGCTCGTTCTTCGATGGTATCTGTCATATGCAACCCTCCGATGCTGTGTGCTTCCAAGGGAAGGGTATGTTATGCGGAAGCGGAATATGCACCTTGACACAGCACGCAGAAAAGGATAAAATGTAGAATAAGATACTTATTGGGAGAATTATGCCATGATTTATTTTAACAACGATTATAGTGAAGGCTGCCATGAAAAAGTTCTGGCGCGTCTGATCGAGACCAATATGGAACAGTCCTTTGGCTACGGTGAGGATGCTCACTGCCGCAGCGCGGCGGACAAGATCCGCAAGCTGTGCGGCAGGGAAGACCTTGCAGTCCACTTCCTTGTTGGAGGTACACAGACCAATCTGACTGTGATTTGTTCCGCACTGCGCCCCCATCAGGGTGTCCTGGGTGCCAGCAGTGCCCATATTCAGGTCCATGAAACCGGTTCCATCGAAGCAACCGGCCATAAGGTTATGTGGCTTCCTTCCGATGATGGAAAGATCACAGCGGAGCAGGTGCGTATGGCGGTGATCCAACATAGAAATGATGGCGCCTTTGAGCATATGACCCAACCGAAGATGGTGTATATTTCTAACCCCACGGAATTGGGTACACTGTATTCTCTGGAGGAATTGGATGCGCTTTCTACTGCCTGCCGGGAGCTGGGACTGTATTTGTTTCTGGACGGTGCCAGACTGGGCTACGGTCTGGTGGCGAAGGGTAATGATGTGACATTAGCAGATTTGGCGCGGCTGTGTGATGTGTTCTATATCGGCGGTACAAAAGTGGGCGCGCTCTTTGGAGAAGCTGTTGTGTTCTCCAATCCCGCACTTGCAGAGGATTTCCGTTACATTATGAAACAGAGAGGTGGCCTGCTGGCTAAGGGAAGGCTGTTGGGCGTTCAGTTCGATGCGCTGTTTACGGATAACTTGTACTTTACCATCGCTGCCCATGCGGTTATGCTGGCGGACCGGATTCGTGAAACCTTGGACGAACTGGGCTGGACATATTTGGTTCCGGGTGTAACCAATCAGATTTTTCCGATCCTTCCGGACCGTCTGCTGGAAAAATTGTCGAAGAATTTTACCTTCTCCGAACAGGAGCGGGTGGATGAAAACCATCGGGCGGTTCGGTTCTGCACCAGTTGGGCCACGAAAGAAGAAAATGTACTGGCCCTGTGTGAATCCTTGACAACATTGACCCGGGAGCTCCGTAATGTAGAGAATCGGGAGGGGTGCGAATGAAACGTTTACTCGGTTTGATGCTGGCGGCAGTTGTACTGCTGGCGGGCTGCTGCTATGCGCCGGGGCACGAGGGCGGATCCGCCATGGAAATGCGCTATGAGCTGCCGGAATGGCTTGAGGCGGATTTTGAGGTGGCGAAAGAAAAGCCAACACAGCCGGCAGAACATACGACTCAGACACCGCTGCCGACCCCAGAGCTGGATCTGGGATCCATGCCGGAACGGAAGGATTCTGATATCGTCAATGCTTTGGACTACATTCCCGATCTGGAAGTGGAACTGAAGTACGCAACCATGGACAATTTTACTGGTAAAGTGATTTATGAATTTACCGATGTATATCTGCGCTATGGCACGGTGAAAAAGCTGATGGCAGTACAACAGGATCTTCGGGAGCAAGGCTATTTGCTGAAGGTCTGGGATGCGTACCGGCCGGTCTCTGCCCAAAAGGCTCTTTGGGAGGCGTTCCCCGATTCTACTTATGTGGCCAATCCCAATACCGGCCACAGCACCCATAGCTGCGGCAACACCGTGGATGTGACTGTAGTGGATGCGGAAGGAAATGAGCTGGAAATGCCCACTGGATTCGATGAATTCAGCAAAAAGGCGGATCGGGATTACTCTGACTGCACCACCGCTGCTGCTGAAAATGCAAAAATGCTGGAAAATATCATGAAAGAGCATGGTTTTACCGGCTATGAAGGGGAGTGGTGGCACTACAGCGATAATGTGGACTACCCCGTCGAGAACGTTTTTGATCCGGCATTGATCTCCACTTGGAGTGCCGAGTGCAATGAGTACATCAACCTCAGGGATCAACCCAATACGACCGCTACTTCGATTGCTCAGATTAAAAAGGATGAGAAGTTTACCCTTCTGGGACGTACCGGTAATTTTGCTTTTGTTGAGTACAAGGGCATTCGTGGCTATGTCAATGCGGATTACATGAAACAAGTTGGATAATGCATAAAAACGGCACTGGTTTATGACCAGTGCCGTTTTATTATACCATTGTGAACTCGAAATCCTCGAACTTCAGACGGTCGCCAATGTCAGCGCCGAAGGGGAGAAGGGCGATGGCTACTTCAGAGATAACGCCGGTATTGTCGTACTTAACAAAGGCGTAATCGCCTCGAATATCTATGATGGTGCAGAGCATATTTTCCTCCAATTAGCGGATGAAGCTGGTTCTGGCCCGGGGATCATATTCGGGCAAGCCGTAAGCATCCTTTCCAAGGGCTATGGACTTCATCAGGAAGGACATATTCTTGGCGAGGTTGCGGACGGTGGCGATACCCTCTAAGTCCTGCTGTGCCTCTCCGGGGGCGGCACCGTGGATGCTGTTCCAATAGTGGCTGGAGGCTACAGGCATGCCGGAAATGGTGAAGTACTTGTTCAGTTCGTCGAAAGTGGCAGAGCAACCACCCCGGCGCGCTACAGCGATGCTTGCGCCCACCTTCATTTGCTTGTTAAAGTGGGTGCTGTAGAACAGGCGGTCCAGGAATGCGATCAGAGTGGCATTTGCGGAGGCGAAGTAAACGGGGGAGCCGATGACCATGCCGTCAGCAGCTTCCAATTTGGGGGCAAATTCATTGACAATGTCGTCGATGGCGCATTTACCGGTCTTGTAGCAGCTTGTACAGGCCACACAACCGCGAATAGGCATGTGGCCGATATGGACGTTCTCGGATTCTATGCCCTGAGCGGCGAAAACCTCTGACATCTGGTTCAGAGCAAAGGCGGTGTTGCCGTTTGCTTTGGGACTGCCGTTGATCAGCAAAACCTTCATAATGTTACCTCCTTGGTAAAAATCCGCCCCTGGAGACCAGGGGCGGATCAATTTAGTTAGCAGATGTGAGAAGGAGAATTAGTCCTTGTACATCTCGACCAGCTTCTTCAGGTGCTCCCAACGCTCCTTAGCAGCGGCCTCGTTCTTAGCGAACAGGTCGGTGGCGCGCTCGGGGAACTCGCGGGTCAGACGGGCATAACGAGCCTCGTTCATCAGGAACTCCTGGTAGCCATCCTTGGGCTCCTTGGAATCCAGCTGGAACTTGCCGGTCTCCTTGGAAGGATCGAAGCGGAACAGGTTCCAGTAACCGCAGTCAACAGCCTTCTTCATCTCAGCCTGGCAGTTCATCATGCCGCCCTTGATGGAGTGCATCTCACAGGGAGCGTAGCTGATGATCAGAGAAGGACCGTTGTAAGCCTCTGCCTCGCAGATAGCCTTGATGG
>JAGKTU010000105.1 GCA_021153265.1 Clostridia bacterium | reverse complement strand
CTTGACATTTTTAAGCTGTCTCCTAAGAAGAACTGTAAGGAGTGCGGCTCTCCCACCTGTATGGCATTCTGCATGAAGGTGGCTCAGGGTGCTGTGTCCATCGACAAGTGCCCCTACTTCTCCGAGGAAGCTCTGGCTACCCTGAACTCTGCCACCGCTCCTCTGATGAAGACCATTTCCGTTGGCGATTACAAGCTGGGCGGCGAGACTGTCCTGTTCCGTCACGAGAAGACCCTGGTCAACAAGAACCTGTTTGCTGTCTGCGTCTGCACCGACTGCGCTGACAAGGCCGATGAGAAGCTGGCTGACCTGCAGAAGGTCGACTACGAGCGTATCGGCGAGCGTATGTACGTGGAGTTCGTCCATGTTGCAAACAAGCAGTCCGATCCCGCTGTCTATGCTGAGCTGGTCAAGAAGGCTGCCGCTACCGGCCGCGCTCTGGTTCTGGAGTGCTGGGACGTTGAGTGCGCCAAGGCTGCTCTGGCTGTTGCCGGCAAGAACGTCATCCTGGATGGCGCTACCCCCGACAACTGGGAGGCTATGAGCGATCTGGCTACCTCCGCCGGTGTGGCTCTGGGTGTTTGGGCTTCCAACATCTCCGACCTGTACGACACCGTCAAGAAGCTGGAAGCTAAGGGCAACAAGAACCTGGTTCTGGACGTCACCGGCGCTACCGCCAAGGAGACTCTGGCCAATGCTGTCAATGTCCGCCGCACCGCTCTGAAGCAGGAGGATCGTACCTTCGGCTATCCCTCCATCGTCAATGTGGCTAAGATCGCTAAGGGCGACAGCCGCCTGCAGACCGCTCTGGCTGCTATGTTCGTTGAGAAGTATGCTTCCATCATCGTCATGAGCGAGATGAGCTATGCTCAGGCTCTGCCCCTGTACGGCCTGCGCCAGAACATCTTCACCGATCCTCAGAAGCCCATGAAGGTCGAGGCTAAGATCTACCCCATCAACGGCGCCGACGAGAACAGCCCCTGCGCTCTGACCGTCGACTTCGCTCTGACCTACTTCCTGGTCTCCGGCGAGCTGGAGCGTTCCGGCCAGCCCGTGAACCTGATCATCACCGACGCTTCCGGTATGTCCGTTCTGACTGCCTGGGCTGCCGGCAAGCTGTCCTCCTCCACCGTCAAGAAGACCTTCGACGAGCTGGACATCGCTAACAAGATCAAGAACCGTACCCTGATCATCCCCGGCAAGGTCGCCGTCATGAAGGGCGAAATTCAGGAGAAGCTGCCTGAGTGGAACGTTGTCGTCGGTCCTCTGGAGGCCGTCCAGCTGCCCAAGTACATGAAGGACAAGGAGTACGAGGCTGGTGCCAAGGCCGCTGAGGCTGAGCGCGCTGCCAAGGCTGCCGGTCCCAAGGAAGAGGTCAAGGAGCTGTCCTTCGAGGAGCTGCTGGAGACCCGCGTTCCCAAGATTGAAGTTGTCGATATGGGCGTTACCTACAAGGGCCACAACCCCGAGTCCAAGACCTTCGTCACCATCGGCGAGCGCATCCACTGCATCGCTCCTTCCATCCGCAAGGCTATGGACGAGCGCGATCCCGCCCCCATTCTGGAGCGTGCCGCTGCTCAGATCAAGGCCGGCGCTACCTATCTGGACGTCAACATCGGACCCGCTGAGAAGGACGGTCCCGAGCGCATGATGTGGGCTGTCAAGCTGCTGCAGGAGAACTTCAACAACGTTCCTCTGGCTCTGGACACCGCCAACATGAAGGCTATCGAGGCCGGCATCAAGGTTTACAACCGTACCAACGGCAAGCCCATCGTCAACTCCGCTGACGCCGGCTCCCGTATCGGCTACATCGATCTGGCTGCTGCCAACGATGCTATCTGTATCGCTCTGTGCTCCGCTGACGGCATCGCCAAGGACAATGACGAGCGTATGGTCCACTGCGACAACATGCTCGAGCGCGGCCTGTCCCTGGGTATGACCTCCGACGATCTGTGGTTCGACCCCCTGTTCCTGGTCGTCAAGGGCATGCAGGACAAGCAGATGGAGGTTCTGGAGGCCATCAAGATGTTCTCCGACAAGGGCCTGAAGTCCACCGGTGGTCTGTCCAACAACTCCAACGGCGCTCCCAAAACGGTGCGTCCCATCATGGACTCCGCTCTGGTCGCTATGTGCATGATGCAGGGTCTGACCTCCGCTATCGTCAACCCCAACGACCTGCGCCTGATGGAGACCATCAAGTCCTGCGACATCTTCAAGAACCACGTCCTGTACTCTGACAGCTATCTCGACCTGTAATTAGGACTGAATATCCCGTAATGCAAACCGGGAGGGAGATTTACCTCCCTCCCGGACTTTGCTTATTTTGGAGGGTGTTTCCGTTTGCGGTTCCCGGCAGAAGCTGCGCCTGACGAAGCAGGCTTGCTTCTCGCCGACCGCTGCACCGCTTGCCCGGTCGCTTGATCTGCCACCGGCAGCGCTCCCGGGCGCAACCCTCCCAGCCAGTTTGCTTTTTTGCGCAATCCGGCGCAAAGCATAGGAGGTAACAATGAAGAGAGTATTTGCCTGTTTCCTCGCCGCTTTGCTCATGGCGTCGATGCTGAGCGGCTGCGGTCTGGACTTAAAGTCTGAAAGCGAGCCCTGTTTTGAAGATATGATGGAAGCCCTGTCCGCCGGCGATGTGGACGAAGGGTTGGAACTGATGCATCCGGATGTGGCTGAGGAAGCGGATACGGAAGATGGCATTCAGAGCATGGTCGACTTTCTGGATGGCCGGGAAATGGAAGATTTCAAGCGGACCGGCGTGAATATCCACAGCAATGTGGACTTGCAGGGAAAAACTAAGCAGGAAACCTGTACCTACGAGGTGGAACTGGATGACGGAACGGAGATCCTCGTCGAGTTCGAGTACCTTTCCGACCGCGAGGGTGAGGGTTTTGCTTACATCCGCCTGTCGCTGGGAAACTGAAATAACATTTTGTGCGTGCGGGGGCGGCAATTTGCTGCCCCCGCACGCATTTATGCGGATCATTCCCGGATTTCTCGGTGGCTATGCCAAGCCTGTACGAGGGATATAATTTTTTAGTGAATCATGGCGGATTTTATCACATTTAGCAAATTATGTTTCGACAGAAGGTTTTTCCTGAAGTATAATATACAAAACGCAGAAAGGGGACTTTTGTGTGATTTGTAGTAAATGCGGAAAAAATAACCCGGATGATTTCCAGTTTTGCGAGTGCTGCGGCAGTGCGCTGACCTCTGCCAGCGGTTTTTCGAAGCCTGCAGACTTGGCCACTGAGAATGGCTCCGGCTATGTTCGGAACCATACACCTGCTTACCAGCAGAATGTGACGCCCAGATACAGCAATCAGCCCAATCCCGGCTACCAGCCCAATCCCGGCTACCAGCCTAACCCCGGCTACCAGCCCAACCCCGGTTACCAGCCCAATCCCGGCTACCAGCCTAATCCCGGCTACCAGCCTCACCCCGGTTACGGTTACGGCGGAACAAGCTATTGCCAGAATTGCGGCCGTCCTGTAGCACCCGGTGCGTCCATCTGCGTCAGTTGCGGTTTTTCCGTGGGAACGGGCAGAAACTATTGCCGAAACTGCGGCAATCAGATCTATCCCGGCGCGGCGATTTGCACCAGTTGCGGCTGTGCGGTTGCAGGCTCGGCTTCCATGGTAGCCAACGGACAGAAGTCCAAGACTACGGCCATTCTGCTGGCGTTCTTCCTGGGCTCCATTGGCATTCACGATTTCTATCTGGGCTTCAATAATTATGGTATCGCCAAGATCCTGCTCTCTCTGTTTACTTTGGGTGCGGGCGGCGCCATTTGGGCATTGGTCGACTGCGTCCGTTTGCTGACCGGTTCCCTGAACGCAGACTCCAACGGCGTACCTCTGGCGAAGTAATCTGCTTGAAAAGCTTTCTCAAAGCCTTCCCCCACCGGGGAAGGCTTTTTTAACGAGGGCAGAGCAATATTCCTTGTTTTTTGCATTTTGGGTATGGACTTTTTGGAAATTTTGTTGGATAATAAAGGATAGGAATAGTATGATCGCAATTCCCTGTTTCCCGCTATTCATTTTTTACAAAATTCTTTAGGGAGGATTTCACATGAGTGTATTAACCGATCTGATCTATGGCGGCAGCAATGCAGTTGCCGGCCTGACTGAGGGCGCGGTCAACGACGCCATCGCGAAGTACGGCGCAGACAAGGAGATCGCATTCCCCGATACCGCATATTATTTCCCCACGATTTATGCCGCTACCGGCGTCAAGGTCAAGACTCTGGGTGACCTGATCCCCTGCGTGGGTGTGCTGAAGAGCCTGATCACCAATCAGGAGGATCTGGGCCAGGCTCTGAATGCAGGTCTTGCCACCGCTGTGGGCGCTGAGATCATCGAGGGTCTGAAGTACGTCGCAGGCGGCAATCCCTATGAGAATGAAACCGGCATTGGCTTCGTTCCCGATCCTATCATCCGCTCTCTGGGCGTGCCGCTGGTTACCGGCGATATCCCCGGCGTTGCTGTCGTTCTGGGCAAGGCCGAGAATCCCGAGGACGTGGTCAAGGTGGTCAAGGACTACCAGTCCAAGGGCATCATGACCTTCCTGGTGGGCGAGGTCATCGAGCAGTGCATGAACGGCGGCGTGAAGATGGGCCTGGAGTTGCGTGTCATTCCTCTGGGTCACGATGTCACCTCCGTCATCCATGTCGTCACCGTGGCTGTCCGTGCCGCGCTGATCTTCGGCAACGTCCAGCCCGGCAATCTGGCTGGTCTGCTGGATTACACCAAGAATCGCGTGCCCGCATTCGTCAACACCTTCGGCGCCATCGATGCCGTGGTGGTCTCTGCCGGTGCCGGCGCCATCGCTCTGGGCTTCCCCGTTGTGGTGGACATCGATCTGGCTGAGAATCAGGTTCCCGGCGCACTGGAGTCTGTTTGCGACCACGCCGAGACTGTCAAGAAGTCTCTGGAACTGCGTAATATCAAGATCAAGATCAAGGAACTGCCCATCCCCGTGGCATTTGCCGCCGCATTTGAGGGCGAGATCATCCGTAAGTCCGATATGCACAACGAGTTCTACTCCGGTAAGAACCCCACCGCGGAGCTGGTGGTCATGCGCGAGCTGAACGAGATCGAGGATCACAAGATCACCGTCATCGGCCCCGACCTGGCCGATGCCAAGGATCTGGCTCTGTGTACTTACGTGGAAGTCGCCGGCAAGAAGATGCAGGTGGACTTCGAGTCCGTCATCGAGCGTAAGTTCCACGCATGGTTCAACTACATGGAAGGCGTCATGCACACCGGCCAGCGCAATCAG
>JAGKTU010000045.1 GCA_021153265.1 Clostridia bacterium | reverse complement strand
AACCACTCAGCCCACCACCAAGCCCGAGGAAGAGACCACCAAGCCTTCCGGCAGCGGCAACAAGCCCTCTCAGGATGGCAGCAACGCCAAGACCGGCGACGAGGTCATACTGTTCGTGATGCTGATGGTCTTCAGCCTGATGGGCATGGGCGCAGCAACCGTACTTCGCAAGAAGGAAGAAAATTGAGGAAAGGAGCGAAAAACATGAAGAAACCCTACGGAAAACCCCTTGTATCTTTTGAAAATTTCGCCTTTTCCAGCAACATCGCCGGCGGCTGCGGAGATGTGATCGGCATGCACGCTGCCAACAGCTGTGCAGTCTACGGCACCTTCAGCGAACCCAGCAACACTTGCAAGTTTATAGATGGCGATTATTCCATCTTCTTCAGCAACTTCGAGTGTATGATGTACCCCCAAGAGGACCAACTGGGCGATCTGTGCTACCACGTCAGCACCGACGCAAGCCGGATGTTCATGTCCTAAACTACATTCAAAAGTCCCCGCCATGCGGCGGGGACTTTTCTTGTGGAAAAGAACTTGATTTCACTTAAGCCCCATAGTATAATGGTCAAAAAATGGAAGGACTAATTTTTATGTCTCAAAATAAAAAGCAAAACCATTCATCCAAGCGATTTTTGCAGATCGCAATCGGAGTAGTATCCATTCTGCTTGTGGTTCTCGTTGCAGTGACAGTGATTCTATCCGGAAAAAGAGATTCTGCCGGTGGACAGAATGTGTCCCAGACCACTCAGCCGACGGCTGAGACAGGCCCGTCTGCTCCCACCCAGCCGGATGACAATCGTGATCCGCAGAACCCTGTCGATCCGCAGACACCTGATAGCAACATTCCGACCGAATCTGCACCTATGCTGCTGGATCAGGGGCTCTACATTGTCCATGTGGGCAATTACAGCGGAAAATATGTGGAAGACGGCAGCGATTCCCAATTGGAGAATTTCTGTGCCGTTATGGTGGAAAACCGAAGCGGCAAAGCTGTCCAGCTCCTGCAATTCAAGATCACCAGCGGCGACCATGTCTATGAATTCCGCCTGACCACGCTGCCGGCCGGCGAGCGTGCAATTGTGCAGGATCTCAACCGGGCATCCTTCGTTGGCAGTGAAGCGACTATGAATGCGGACGTGGAAGTTTGTGTCTTCTTTGACGCGGAACCGTCCCTTTACGAGGATGTGTTTGCGATTTCCGGCACGGAGCGTGGCATCGAACTGCGAAACTTAACGGATGTTGCGATCCCCGGACCCATCTATGTCTATTACAAGACCCGTACCGCCGATGGCTATTTCGGAGGAATCACTTACCGCGTTACCATCCCCGGTCTGGAGGCCAATGCCACTTACAGTGCATCCGTCAGCCACTTCTGGCCTGGCTCCAGTCAGGTGATGTTCGTTGATTATGCACACTAAGCGAGTACGGATCGGCAATACCGTTTTCTTGGCGGATAGTGAGATGGATCTGGGATGGGGCGGCAATTTGGCGCTGTTTCAGACCGAAGATGATGCGGACGTCGCTGTACACATCCGTTACGCTTATCCGGGAGAAGAGACTTTGCAGGCGGATGGCTATGCCAAGATCCAGCGTGATGGCAACCGATTTCTGATTGCACTGCCGCCGGAATGGTATGTACAGCCAACCTTTTGGCAGGTGCTGAATCTGCTGCCGCTGTCCTCGCTGCTGCTGGAACGGGGGACGCTGACTATGCATGCTTCCTATATTTGTCACAGAGGAGAAGGAATCCTCTTCAGCGGTCCGTCCGGCATCGGAAAGTCCACGCAGGCAGAACTGTGGCAGCAATACCGGGGTGCGAAGGTGGTTAACGGTGATCGGGTTCTCATCACACCGACCGACAACGGAACTTTGGTTGCCAGCCATTATCTCAGCGGAACTTCCGGCGTGTGCAGCAACGTTACGTCTGCTTTGAAGGCGATCGTTTTGCTGGAACAGGCAGGGGAGAATGCCATCCGGACAACCTCGGCCTGGCAGATCCTCCGCTTGGTCATGGGACAGATCGATTATGCAGTTTCCGACCGGGAACAGCTGATCAAAGTTTCGGGCTTGGTGGAAAAGATGCTCAGAAGCACCACTGTCTGCCGCTATGGCTGCAGGATCGACGAAAACGCGGTAGATACACTGGAAAACTACCTGTATGAAATTTAAAAAATCAGCCGAAACCAATGGTTTCGGCTGATTTTGCTGTATCATTATGTGGTGCAGTTTACAAACCTCCGTAAATAAAGTGCCACCAGTAAGGATAAATAACCTCAGAAGCACTTCCTGAATCAGACCAAATGGTGTTCCAAGACGTTTCTATCCATGTGCCGTTGTGGTATTCAAAGGATAAGACATCCCCATTGGTCATTCCTTTGCTGACGTAGTAAACCTCGGCGGTCTTTCCATCGCACTTTAGAACCTTGAAATACTCCATTTCTCCAAGCATTGGATTTTGCTTGTACGCATTTTCGAATTCATCCGAATAGATCTTCGTAAGTACCTCGCATTTGATCAGTGACGATGCCCAAATGACGGTTGCCACCAAAACGACAGCAATCAGAGTGAGCAGTGTTCGTTTCATGCTCGTTTTCATGGTCGACCTCCTATTTCTAAACTGTGAATTCTTCCGACAGATCTGTGAGCTTATTAATTACGGATTTTCCTCTTGATACAATTATTACACAGATTTCCAGAGAAATCAATGAAAAACCAGCAGGAAAATGGAAATCCTCCATTAAGAATAGATTAAGGAAAAAGAACCCACATTTGTCTGAGACAAACGTGGGTTTATTCTGGCACCCCTGGCGCGACTCGAACGCACTACATTCCGCTTAGGAGGCGGACCCTCTATCCTGGTGAGGTACAGGGGCGTACCAACATATATTACCCAAATAATATCTGCCTGTCAAGAAAAAACGGCACATTATTTGGAAGCTATCGCATATACTGTCCGGTAGACTATTGAAAGGGGCAATGAATATGCGGGAAAATGATGATCCCAATGTGGATCTGGACGACCTGATTTTCGACGAGGATGCAGGCGGACCCAGCGAACGGTGAACAGCCAGGCAGAAATGCCTGGTTTTTTTCGTGTTTCCCCTTTACAGAATGGTGTTTTTCCGTTATAATAAACCGAACTATGCAAATTACACGAAATGAGTGATTGTGTCTATGAATATTGAATTTGATGTTTATAAGCAGAAATTGAATGACAGCCGTCCCGCTCTGGAGGGCCTGGCAGATTCTCTGAATCTGGAGGGTCTGAAGAATGAGCTGGAGCGTCTGCATGCTATGCAGGAAGCACCCGGTTTCTGGGACGACCCCGAAAAGAGCCAGAAGATCGTCATGAAGGCCAAGCAGGCTGAAAACAAGGTGGAGCGCTATGAGAAGATGGTCTCCTCTTGGGACGACCTGATGACCATTTGCGAGATGGCCGCGGAAGAGGATGACGATTCCATGCTGGAGGAGCTGAAGGAAGGGTTCGAGGCGCTGACTTCCGAGATGGAGTCCTGCCGTCTGGAAACCTTGCTCACCGGCAAGTATGACAAGAATAACGCCCTCATGAGCTTCCAGGCCGGTGCCGGCGGCACCGAGGCACAGGACTGGTGCCAGATGCTGTATCGTATGTACACCCGCTGGGCAGAGCGCAGCGGTTTCACCTACAAGATCCTGGACTACCAGGAAGGTGAAGAAGCAGGCCTCAAGTCCGCCTCCATCATGGTGGAGGGCGAGAACGCCTACGGTTTTCTGAAGGGCGAAAGCGGTGTCCACCGTCTGGTTCGCGTGTCTCCCTTTGATGCCAATGCCCGCCGCCAGACTTCTTTCTCTGCCATCGAAGTCATCCCCGAGATCGAGGACGATTCCGAGGACTTCGAGATCCGTGCTGAAGACTATGAAATGCAGGTCTTCCGCTCCTCCGGCGCAGGTGGCCAGCACATCAACAAGACTTCTTCTGCAGTCCGTCTGATCCACAAGGCCACCGGCATCGTGGTGTCCTGCCAGACTGAGCGCAGCCAGTTCCAGAACAAGGAAACCTGTCTGCGTATGCTGCGAAGCAAGTTGGTGGAGATCCGTGAGCGTGAGCATCTGGCCACCATCGCCGATATCAAGGGCGTGCAGCAGAAGATCGAGTGGGGCAGCCAGATCCGCAACTATGTCTTCATGCCCTATACGCTGGTCAAGGATACCCGCACCGGTTGTGAGACCTCCAATGTCAATGCAGTTATGGACGGCGCGCTGGATCCCTTCATCGAGGCATACTTAAATTGCCTCGCCACCGGTACGTGGGTTCAGAAGTAAGAAAACTTTGGAGATGATCCGATGAAGTATCTGAAAAAGAAGAAACCCATGAACTGCTTTCTCCTTGCATTTCTGGATGTGCTGTTGGTGGGCGTGATACTGCTGGTGTTTGCGTTCTTCCATCATGCCTACCCGGCCATGGTCACGAAGTATGAGCAGGCACAGGCGCTTGTGAACCCTTCTGCGGTGGGAGAAGCACCCACTATCACCATTGAACCCATTGTTGAAGTTCCTACAGAGCCCGATGGCAGAACTGCATGGCAGATCCAATATGAGGATAAATTCACGGACGAAGTGGTAAGAACGGATCATTCCTACACCAGCCCGGAGGTATCCATCACCATTGATACCGTTGTCACAGAGGAGACCGGCAGAAAAGTCACCTATTATGTGGCAGATATCTATGTTGCCAGCATGAATAATTTCATGACCTACACAGCCCATGGCGAGATGCGCTACTATGGCATGCAGGATGGTGAGGCGATGGCAGCAGAGGCCAACGCAATTTTGGCCATTAGCGGTGATTACTATTGCAATCAGAAGCACGGCTTCTCCATGCGAAACGGACAGACATATGTTGCAGAT
Source organism: Clostridia bacterium (assembly GCA_021153265.1). GTDB lineage: Bacteria > Bacillota > Clostridia > Oscillospirales > Oscillospiraceae > Faecousia. The sequence continues at coordinate 12,254 of JAGKTU010000045.1, read as the reverse complement.
ATGAACAATAACATATGTGTGCTGTATTCTGACGGAACAATGGCAACCTATCAGCGTGGTAGCTATGATATTGCAGACATTCTGGCCAAGGAGCCGCTGCAGGTGTGGAGTTTCGGCCCGGTACTGCTGGACGCCAACGGCAAGGCTATGGAATCTTACGAAGTCTCCAAGGGCATTCAGGGGCGGCATCCCCGCTGTGCCATTGGTTATTATGAACCCGGTCATTACTGCTTTGTCGTAGTCGATGGACGCCAGAACCACTCCGCCGGCATGGAAATCGCAGAACTGGCCCATGTGTTTGAGAAACTTGGCTGCAAGGCTGCCTATAATCTGGATGGCGGCGCCACCGCGGTGATGATGTTCCATCAGAAACGTTTCAGCAAGCCCAGCAACGGCGGACGGGAATTGGGCGACATCCTGATGATCACCGAATCCGGCTACAACAAGAATCCGAATGCAGAGGAGGGGGCAAAATGAAGTTTTTACGAGCCATGCTGCCGAATCTGACCATTGCTCTGAATATTTCGCTGCTGGTTATCGTCTACCTGGATCAGCGCAACCCCATGATGGGTTTTTTGATGGGAACACCCTTCCAGATGCTGTCGGCGCTGTGCGCCCTCTGTTCCATCATGACAGCGGTTGTGTTGTATGGTGACTGGCGAAAAAGTGGACGAAATTCGAAGCGGATGGAACATAACCAGGAAAATAGCGAAAAAAACGCAGAATTTACACTTGATATTTAAATTTGATTGTGATATGATATATGGGTTATTATGGCTCATGTATTGAATCGTGAGCAATATTTGGGTGACTGACCGCTTTGGCGGCTACCGCATAAAAAGCGGAGGGAGGTAAAATAGATGCTGGCAAATATTATGATTATCCTGCAGGCTGTGTGTTCCTTGGCTCTGATCGTTGTGATCATGCTCCAGTCCGGCAAGGAGGAGGGCCTGTCCGGTGCTCTGGCTGGTTCTTCTAACAGCTACATGAACCAGAACAAGAAGGGCGGATTGGACTCTGTCCTGGCTTCTTCCACCAAGTGGATTGCTCTGGTCTGGATCATTCTGACTCTGACTCTGAGCCTGATTTGATTGCTATGTAACATTTGACCACAGACGTGAAGTCTGTGGTCTTTGTTTTTCTAATCAGATAGTGATAGACTTTTTTTGGTTCCTGTGGTAGAATGACACCATATCACGATAAGGAGTGTTTCCAATGCAAGCAGTGAAACTGGCAGGACTTAACCCTGCTGCCGTATTTGGATATTTTGAAGAAATCTGCTCTATTCCCCATGGCTCCCGGAACACCAAGCCCATCAGTGACTACCTGGTTTCCTTTGCCGTGGAGCATGGACTGCGCTATATTCAAGATGAAGTCAACAATGTGATCCTCTTCCAGGAGGGTACCTGCGGTATGGAGGACCACCCGGCTGTGATCCTGCAGGGTCATATGGACATGGTCTGTGAGAAAGATGCCGACTGCCCCATCAATATGGGCACTGAGGGTCTGGATGTGACCCATGACGAGGAATTTATCTTCGCTAAAGGCACCACGCTGGGCGCAGACAACGGCATTGCCGTGGCCTATGCCTTGGCGCTGCTGTCTGACAAGACCATTCCGCATCCCCCTCTGGAAGTCATTATCACCGTGGACGAGGAGATCGGCATGCTGGGTGCCGACGCTATCGATCTTTCCATGCTGAAGAGCCGTACCCTCATCAATCTGGACTCCGAGGACGAGGGAATTTTCACCGTCTCCTGTGCCGGCGGCGCAACCGCAACCATCTCTCTGCCTGCGGATCGCCGGGCTGTGTACGGCCCTTGTATCCGGCTGAGCGTGGAAGGCCTGCAGGGCGGCCATTCCGGCGCGGAGATTCATAAGAACCGTGCTAACGCCAATAAGGTCATGGGCGAATTCATGAGCCGAATCCAGAAACTGATGCCCCTGTGCCTGACCTCCTTCACCGGCGGCTCCAAGGACAATGCCATTCCCCGTTCCTGCCAGGCAACCATGGTGGCCATGGGCATCAATCTGGAGCGCATCAACCCCATCGCTGAGGAACTACAGGCTGAAATCCGCGAAAAGTACGACGAACCCGAGGTCGTGATCCAGGCCTTCGATGTGGATGCTCTGGGAGGCAACAGCCTGAGCACCGAAGATACCTCCAAGGTCATCGGTCTGCTCTGTGCTGCGCCCAACGGGATTCAGGCCATGAGCGAGGATATGCCGGGATTGGTGCAGACCAGTCTGAATCTGGGTATTGCCAAGCTGGGCAGCAATTTCAGCATTACTTTCTCCGTCCGCAGTTCCGTCAACGATGAAAAGCAGACGCTTCTGAAACAGCTGGAAGATATGGCGGCCCTCTTCGGCGGCAGCTACTCCCAGATGGGTGCCTATCCTGCCTGGGAGTATAAGAAGGACAGCACCCTCCGCGACACGATGGTTCGTATCTACTCTGAGATGTTTGGTGCGGAACCCCAGGTGCTGGCTATCCATGCGGGCCTTGAGTGCGGCCTGCTGGGTGAGAAGCTTCCCGGTCTGGACTGCGTGTCCATTGGTCCCCAGATGTACGATATCCATACCAGCCGGGAGCGGCTGGACATCGCCTCCACCGAGCGCACCTGGAATTTCCTGCTGGAGATCCTGAAAAACCTGTAATATTGAAAAATGACCCGCTTTAGCGGGTCATTTTTTGCATATTAGCCCCTTTAACCACAATACATCGCTTCTGTTGACGATCTGCATCAGATACAGCATACACCCCAGCACCACCGGATAGACAACGGCTCTTCCCAATGGTGAGGGGAGCTGTATTGAGAGCGCAGCAGCCCCCATGGCAGCAACCGCGCTCAGAATTGGCGCCTGCAGAGGAATTTTCTTTCCGGTGATCTTCATGAGTCGGTTCAAACTCAACAGGAAGTTGATCAGATGTGTCACGAGAAAACTCATATAGTAGCCCATCATGCCGTACTTTGGCAATAGCAGGAACAGAAACACCACATCCAGGAAGCTGGTTAAAATATTATACCGCACACACACCTTCTGCTGTCCCAAACCCTTGGTCATGGCATCGGTGATGGCATCGCAGTAGAGCATGGGGATCAGCAGCGCGTAAAGCCGCAGATACTTCCCGGCTTCCAAACTGCCGTACAGACTCTGGCACAGCCAGCCCGCCAGTAAAAACTCCAATCCGCAGAACAGAATCCCATACAGCAGGGCGATCTTCAGACCCCGGCGTACCAGATAGTGAATGCGATTTCGGCTTCCTGCGGCAGCGCACCGGGCAAGCTCCGGGATCAACAGTTCCGCAAGACCAAATAAAATGCACGCCGGAAACATCAGCACAGGGAACACCATACCGCTGACCCGCCCGAATTCCGCCAGAGGGCTGCTGACAGAGCGGTTCAGCGCCAGCCGCTTGGGAACCATCAGATTTTCTACCGTATTGATACCGGATTTGAGGATGTCCGCCAGAGCCAGCGGCACGGCTGTTTCGTATAGCCGCCCCCGTACCGAAATCTGTGAGGAAATCGGCGGTTTTTCTCTCAGTCGCAGCCAAACCAGACAGATGAGCGTGATGCATCCGCCTAATCCGCTGCCAAAAATTACCGCCTGACATGCCCGTGCGGTATCCTTGCCTGCCCAGAAATGAAGTGCTGCCAATGTGATGGCAATGGAGCAGATTTGATCCGCTACCTCTACTGCTGCCAATGTGCCAATGCGGTTCGCTGCGGTGAAATACCCGGTCATCACGCCGCACAGGCAGGTGGAGGGGAGGAATGCTGCATATAGCCGCAACGCACCCACGGTCCGCACATCACCAATCCAGCTGCGTGCAATTTCGGGAGCAAAACAGTAAATCCCCAAAGCCACCAGACCGCTGCACGCAATGCTGTAAGTGAAGCACCCGGACAGCACCCAGATTACGCGCCCTTTGTGCCCGTGACCCAATTCTTCTGCGGTCAGATACATAGCTGCGGTGCGGACACCGGCGATTCCTGCCACCATCGCAAGACTTCCTACGGACAAAACAAGCTGCAGTAGTCCGATTCCAGCTGCCCCGATCTGCCCGGATAAATACACCTGAAAGGATGTTCCGGCGGCACGAAGTATCAAATTGACTGCGGTCAGCATCAGCGCACTGTAAAAAATCGGCATTTTCTTTGCCAAACAGAACACCCCCTTGTCCACAATCTATGCGGACAAGGGGGCATTGAGAACGTTATGGATTGAATTCCCTGCAGTACATGCTCAAGGGACATTCGCCGCACTTGGGGTTCCTTGCGGTACAGCAGTCCCGGCCGAACAGGACGATCCGGTGGCAGAAGTCGTTGCTCTCCTCCGGGGGAAGGATCGCCCGGAGCTGCTGCTCCACCTTTTCCGGCTCTTTGCCGTGACTTAAGCCCAGCCGGCCGCAGATGCGGATGCAGTGGGTGTCACAGACCACGCTGCCGGGGACAGCATACAGATCGCCTAAAAGAAGATTAGCGGTCTTTCTGCCCACACCGGGGATTCGCAGAAGTTCCTCCATAGTCCCCGGCACTTTTCCGCCGTAATCGGTCAGCAGCATCTGGCATCCAAGCACGATATCCCTTGCCTTGTGCTTGTAGAAGCCGCAGGAGCGGACGTAATTCTCCACATCCGTGATATCTGCAGCTGCCATCTCTTCCAATGTGGGATAGGCGGCGAACAGGGCGGGGGTGATGAGATTGACCCGGGCATCGGTGCATTGGGCGGAAAGCCGCACGGCGATCATCAGTTCGTAATCTTTGCCATAGTGCAGGGCGCACAGGGCGTCGGGATAACGCTGCTTCAAAATGTCAATGATTTCTCTTACTTTCTCCTCCATAGCACACCTGCTTTCTCTTTTTTTGCTATTTTATCATACGAAGCGGAAAATGAAAAGATTTTTTTGCACAATCCCGGAGCGTTCGGGATAAGATAAGGCAGTCGATGGAATGGAGGGATCACTATGGAGATCACATTGGATCAGTTGCGTCCCGGGATGGACGCCTCCGTTGTGCGGATCGATACGAAGGAAGTGCTCCGCCGCCGTCTGAAGGACTTCGGTTTCGTTCCCGGAACGTTGGTGCGCTGCTGTTACCGCAGTCCTCGTGCGGATGTGTCTGCGATCAGCTTTCGAGGATCGGTATTGGCGCTTCGAAGACGTGATCTGGCCCGGATCACAGGACGGTTATAATGGAATCTACGCAGATACAAAAGTATCCCATATACTTGGTGGGAAACCCCAATGTGGGTAAGAGTACCCTTTTCAATGCCCTCACCGGAATGCGTCAGCACACGGGCAATTGGCCGGGAAAAACCGTCACCGTAGCGGTAGGAGAGGCGCAATGGGAAGGGAAACGATTTGAGATCACCGATTTGCCGGGTACATATTCTCTTTCCGGTTTCAGTCCCGATGAACAGGTGGCTGCACAAGCTATCTCGGAATGCTCGGATGGCTGCGTTGTGGTGGTCTGCGACGGCACTTGTTTGGAACGGACACTGATTTTGGCTCTGCAGGTTATAGAATGCTGCCGACGGGTGGTTGTATGTGTCAATTTGATGGATGAGGCGGTTCACCGTGGCTTTTCCATTGACAGCAAAGCCTTGTCCGAGACGCTGGGTGTTCCTGTGGTGCTGACCGCCGCCGGCAGGGAAGAGGGACTGATCGAACTGCTTGGGGCAGCCTGTTCCGTTATGGAACAGCCACCTATGGAGAATCGGCATTTCCCAAATCCAATTGCCGCAGCCGAGGAAATCACCGCAAAATGTGTCAGCCGCACACACCCGGAAGAGCCTTGGCGGCTCGTGCTGGACAAAATTCTGGTCAGCCGACGCTACGGTGTACCGATTCTGCTGGCCATACTGTTCTTGGTCGTCTTCCTCACCGTAACCGGAGCAAATTACCCATCCCAGGCCATGGCCTGGCTGTTCGACTGGGGATATGAACTTCTGAATGCACTGCTGGAAACCTCGCCTCCGTGGCTTCGGGGATTGCTACTCAATGGCATCTACCAAACCTGCACCACGGTGTTGTCGGTGATGCTGCCGCCGATGCTGATTTTCTTCCCATTGTTCACCTTTCTGGAGGATGTGGGATATTTACCCCGTATGGCGTTCCTATTGGATCGCCCCATGTGCCGCTGCGGCGGCTGCGGCAAGCAGGCACTGACCCTGTGCATGGGCTTGGGCTGCAACGCAGTGGGAGTCATGGGCTGCCGAATCATCGATTCCCCCCGGGAACGCCTGACAGCCATCCTGACCAATGCTTTTGTACCCTGTAACGGTCGGTTTCCCACACTGATCCTCCTCGGCAGTATCTTCTTTCCCGGCGCAGGATCAGCGTTGGTGGTGGCAGCCTGTATTTTAGCAGGTGTGCTGGTGGCTATGGGGACATCCGGGGTTCTTACCAAGACGGTTTTGCGCAATCAGGACAGCACCTTCCTCATGGAACTGCCGCCTCTGCGCCGTCCCCGGTTGGGGAAGATCCTGCTGCGTTCCGTGCTGGACCGGGTGCTGTCCATCGCCCTGCGGACATTAAAGGTAGCTGCGCCGGTGGGTGCGTTGCTGTGGATTTTGGGGGATCTGGGCGTATTGCAGAGTATATCCGATCTGCTGCACCCCCTCGGTCTGATTCTCGGCATGAATGGCGTGATCCTGCTGGCCTTTTTCTTTGCTCTGCCGGCCAATGAACTGCTGATGCCGGTGATCGTCATGGTACTTTCCGGGGCTGGAAGCCTTGGAGATACGGCTTGTGCTGCCGATTTGCTTTTGCAAAACGGGTGGTCTTGGCAAATGGCGGTCTGCACCATGGTCTTCACTCTGTTCCATTGGCCCTGCGCTACCACCTTGATGACTATTCGCTCGGAAACCGGCAGCAACGCAAAAACAGCGGCGGCAGCTGCGCTGCCCACCGCTGTTGGATGCATTCTATGTGCAATGTTACATTGGTTCTTCGGGAAATTCTGCGGTTAGGGCAGAAACCTCGTAAGCGGTGCGCTCAATTGCCCCCTCTTCGGTCAGTTTTGTGTAGATACGGCTCTGCAGCCGCCCGGAGATGCGGATGCAATCCCTTGTGTGCCGCTGGGCTGCCTCCTGAGCCGTCCTGCCCCACAGGATGCAGGGAAGATAGTCTGCCCTGTGAAATGCCCGGGGGACTGCCAGCATGACGTCGCAGATCTCCCGGCCCAAAGGCGTGCGCCGAAAGGTCGGCTCTTTGCACAATAGCCCCTGCACCACGCAGTCATTGACAGGCGCCCCATCTTCTGCGGTGATTTTGTTGGCAAACACGAAGATCAGCAGTCTGCGGATGCCATCGGTGCGGATATTGTGGGAGCGAACTTGCCCCTCCACGGTGAGCATCTCGCCGCCGGACAGATCGATCTCGTTGAGAATCTGGCTTTCCGCTACGACCGGCAGCAGATCCACCGCCCCGGAGAGCCGGGGCACCTCCAAAGTGAATCGGAAGAACTGTTTTCCGTGATTCTCGTGGGAAAACTGGGGCAGACACATGAGTGTACCCCGAAGCGTGATGCGATTTGCGATTTGTTCCATAGTACCACCTCAAGTTCAGATGTATGGAACAGCCTATGCGCTGGTGCCGGGGCTAGAACCAAAAAGCCAGCCGCTTTTAAACGGCTGGCTATTTTGTTAATCAATATGGGTGTGGTTGTTGATATGCTCCTCGCAGTAGCAGTAGTAGCCTTTGCACCGGGAGCAGTAGCGGAACTCCAAATCCGGATGGGACACATCGGTCTTGCCGCACACCGTGCAGCGGTGGGTGTAGGGAACTTCCTCCTTCTTTTCTGCAGGGTGGAAGGGGATAGGAGCCCCCGGCGCAGGCCGCTTGACGGCTCTTTTGCGCCTGACCCGCCAGCTCAGGGGCAGAAGGTTGTGCATTTCCGAGCCGAAGAACAGGAAGTAATTCAGCAGGCCGATCAGCGGGAACAGACAGTGGGGGAAAAGCATGAGCGGATAGCACATATTAAATACGCTGATGCCGATCAGCACCAGATCAATCAGTGCCAAAACCCAGGCTTTCACAGGAATCACGAAGAAAATCATGAACTGGCTGTCGGGATACATGGTGGAAAACGCCAATACCATACTCAGATGCAGGTAGTAAGCCATGTTGCTATAGAGCAGTGTGAAGATTTCGGGGGGAATGAGCATATTGCCGATAATTGCCGGCTTTGTTGGGCAGAACAGCATGGCGAACAGGTCCATCATCACCACGCCGCCCAAGTAGAACAGATTAAACTTAAAGGTTCCGATGGACATTTCAACAGCTTGGCCCAGTCGATAGAAAAAATAGAGAAACAGCACGCTGAGCAAAGGGTTGCCGCCCAGCTGTTCTGTCAGAAGCCAGGACACCAACCGCCAGACTTGACCCTGGAGGATAGCGGCCTTATCAAAGCAAAGCAGGCTGTAAACAGCATTTCCGCCATTCATCAAACTCAAAAAGGTCACTATGCCGCTTCCCACGCAAATGTAGAGCATCAGATTGGGAATGCCCTTGTCCCGATTCCGGAAGCAGAAGAGGTTAAACTTCTTGCGAAGGTTTTTCAATGAATCATCTCCTAAAGTGTGCTTTATTACATTTTAACAGCAAAGGATAAAAAAGTCTATAGCGGAATTGTGAACATTTTCCGGTTATTTTTGTCGAAAAAAGTATTGACTTTTCCGATAAAATGAGTAGAATATTAAAGGAAATTGCATACAGCCTTATCAAGAGCGGTGGAGGGAACGGCCCGATGAAACCCGGCAACCTGTTAATTCAAGGTGCCAAATCCGGCGGCGACGAAAGATGAGGATTCGATACAGCACACGTCGAATCCCTCGATGTGTGCATTTTTCATGTTCGTAAGTGTTTTTGTGTAGTAGAGAAAGGAATCAAAAGAATTATGGAAAAAAGACTGTTTACTTCCGAATGTGTTACCAACGGTCACCCCGATAAGGTGGCAGACTCCATCTCCGATGCCATTCTGGACGCATGCCTCCAGCAGGATCCCGGCTCCCGTGTCGCCTGCGAAACCATGGTCACCACCAACTTCTGCCTGATCTGCGGTGAGATCACCACCAAGGCTCAGGTTGATTACGCTTCCGTTGCCCGTGAGGCCATCCGCAAGATCGGCTACGTCTATCCCGGCGACGGTTTCGATGCCGACACCGTGGAGATTCAGTGCCGCATCCACACCCAGTCCGCCGATATCGCCCTCGGCACCAACGATGAGGTTGGCGGCGCAGGCGATCAGGGCATGATGTTCGGCGGCGCCTGCACCCAGACTCCCGAGCTGATGCCCCTGCCCGTGGCTCTGGCTCGCGCTCTGTGTAACCGTCTGACCGAGTGCATCCACTCCAACGACCTGCTCCGTGCCGACGGCAAAACCCAGGTCTCCGTTGAGTACGATGAAGCCGGTAACGTCATCGGTATCGACACCGTGGTCGTTTCCGTCATGCACAGCGCCGACTTCGCCATCGAGGAGCTGCGCAAGTACATCCGTGAGGGTGTCATCGCTCCCGTTCTGGCGAACTATGGTTTCGACATCGCAAAGGTTGCCAACATCCACATCAACCCCACCGGCAACTTCGTCATCGGCGGCCCCAACGGCGACACCGGTCTGACCGGCCGTAAGATCATCGTGGATACCTACGGCGGCTACTTCTCTCACGGCGGCGGCGCCTTCTCCGGCAAGGACCCCACCAAGGTGGACCGCAGCGCAGCCTATATGGCCCGTTACATGGCCAAGAACCTGGTGGCAGCAGGTCTGGCTACTCAGGTGCAGGTACAGCTGGCCTACGCCATCGGCGTGGCAGAGCCTGTTTCTGTCCGTGTGGACAGCTACGGCACCGGCAAGATCTCTGACGAGAAGATGACCGAGCTGCTGCGTAAGACCTGCGATCTGACTCCCGGCGGCATCATCCGCAAGCTGGATCTGCGCCGGCCCATCTATGCTCCCACCGCAGCTGTGGGCCACTTTGGCGTCGACGGCAGACCTTGGGAGGTTACCGACATTGCTGACGAGCTGAAGGCTCTGGCTGCAATCTGATAATTCCAAAAGAAGGACGGCGAATTTCCGCCGTCCTTTTTGTATTGCCGCGTATTGCAATCAATGGCGAATTGTGCTAGTATGAACATGATTTTTGGAACTCCGGAGGACGGATCATGACAGACGTGTTATTTATCAACCCCACGCAGCAGCTGCTGCTGACCAAAGAAGTCAACGGCACCATGTTGCTGGCAACAAAGTTACTTCAGGCCAATATTCCTACCAAAATCCTGCGCTTTTGCCAGATTGAGGGTTACAACGAGGATTATGAAACCTTTATCCGGAACATGACAGAGAAGATCCTGCAAATCGATCCCAAATGCGTGTCTTTCTACACCCTCTGGCCCAATTACCACATCATGCTTCGCATCGCCCGGGAGGTCAAGAAAGTGCGCCCGGAAATCGTGACGGTTTTCGGAGGTCCGCAAGCCTCTGCAACTGCTGATGAGGCGATGCATGCGCTGGAGTATATTGATTACGTTTGTACAGGCGAAGGCGAGAATACGGTGGTGCCATTCTTCCGCGCGGTTTTAGGACTTGGCGGCGATCTTTCTGAAGTGAAGGGTCTGTATTACCGTGTGAACGGTCAGGTGGTTCACAATGATCTCAATGTGCCTCTGGTGGACCTGAATGCCCTCCCCCATTGGGACGAGCGGTTGTATGAAAACGATTATTCTGTGGCTGAGACGCTGAAGAAGACCAGCGACCCCACCATGCCCATCGATGTGGGCAGAGGCTGTCCCTACAACTGCACCTTCTGCAGCACCAGCTATTTTTTCTGCCGCACCTACCGGCTGAAATCCCCGGATGCTATACTGAACGATATCCATTATTATACGGAAAAATACGGAATCCAGAAATTTGTCTTTTCTCACGACGCTTTTACCGTCAACAACACCTTGGTGGAAGCGGTGTGCGACCGCCTGATCGAGAACAATGTCAATATCACCTGGGAGTGCGCTACCCGGATCAACTGCATTACGGAAGAGTTGGTGCTGAAAATGATCAAGGCCGGCATGACGGCCATCGAGATGGGCATTGAGACCGGCTCTGAGCGGATGCAGAAGATCTCCAAAAAGAATCTGGATCTCAGCAAAGTCAAGCCCATGGTGGATTTCTGCCTGAAACAGGGACTAAAGGTCAGTCTGTTCTTCATGCATGCCTTCCCGGAGGAAACGGAGCAGGATCTGAACGAAACTTTGGAGCTGGTTTTCTCCGTGTTGGACATGGGTGTGCATTACGCCAATATGTCCTATTGCGCATTTAACCCCAAAACGGAACTGACGGCGAAATACTTTGACCGGTTGGTCTATGATCCCCGAATCAAAATTCTGTCCCGGGATGTCTGGGGTTATCAGGAAGAGGTTGAGGTTATCAAGTCCAACAAGGCCATTTTCTCCTCTTTCTATCATCTGGATACGCCTATGCGCTATGAGTTCCAGTACCTTGGTGCGTTGGTCTTCCTCTACAGACGCATGCCCAACACCATGCGGTACTTAAGACAATACTACAATGGGGATTATCTGCGGCTATATCGGGATTTCTACAATCGGAATCTATCGATTTTCGATCAGGAGATGGATGATATTGTAGAGGCAGTCAAGAAACAGCCCGTGCAGATCGTGGAGAATGTCCTGCAGGGTCTGGATATGCCGAATCGTGATGCGCTGCGCGCTGTGTGCGAATACGAGTGCGACTGGCGCACCGTTCTCGACTCTCGCGAGGATACGTTTATCCGTAAGACCTATGGTTTTGCTTATGCAGATCTGAAAAACAAAAAGACTCTGGAGAATTTTGTGCCTGCGCAAACCACTATGTTGATGCAGAAAATCGGCGGCAAAATGGGCATCCGAATCCTGGGTCAGCGTTGATCAAATTTAGTAGGACGGCGAATTTTCGCCGTCCTTTTTCATATTCTCTTTGCAATCCGGGGACAATGGTGGTATGATATAGAAAATCGAACCTAGGAGGAATCCAAATGCTGGACTTTATCCGAGTTGCCTGCGCCGTTCCTGCGGTCAAAGTGGGCGATGTGAAGAAAAACGCACAGGATATCTGCACATTCCTTGAAAGAGCGGATGCACAGAATGTGGACGTGCTTCTGCTGCCTGAATTATCTCTCACAGGCTACACCTGCGGTGACCTGTTCTTTCAGGATGCCCTTTGGAACGGCGTAAAGGCCGGTGTCCGGGAGATTTCCGC
>JAGKTU010000004.1 GCA_021153265.1 Clostridia bacterium | reverse complement strand
TCACTATCGTAGACGTAACCACAGCCCCGCAAAAGTACTCATTTGAGCTGTGATGAGCAAGATGACTTTAACAGCGCAAATGATACTCCCCTATGCGTCACAGCAATAGAATAATAAGGGAATACAAGAGACCACATCGTATGGCTGCTGTGCTCAAGCAGGCTAACCTCTCGCACGCAATTCACACAACTCTACGTAATTTTCAACAATGTCATGTCCGCCTACTGTGTACACCCGTTGAGAATATGGGTTCCCTTGATAGATCTTTAGTCTGCAAAACCGAAATCTAATTCACTCAAATAGTATCTCTATATACTTATAGTTTATCATCAACACGACCAATATTCAATACTTTTATATCATAAATAACATGTGATAATTAGTTGGCCACGTTATACTAAATGCAGCAAGGATGCGGACTCTGAGTCTAATCTCAGCGTCCGCATTTCTATATGCTTTACTCGCTATTACCCTCATCGCAGACAAAGATTATGACTGCTTTCATTCGATTGAATGCGACATAAAGCCACTGATAACATGAGCATACCAGCATCGAATGGAAGGAGATAAACTATGATTCCGTCATTATTTCTTATGCCAGCGAGAACTGAATCGCATTTTTATAAAAAACACGGAATTCTAACCTCTTAATAACTACATTACGCTGCCTATCTCGTAAAGAGCAAACACAATTAAGCCTCATTACGTCCATCCATTGCCGTAGCCCTCCGTTCAATCTGAACCTTTTGGATTTCAGATTGATTGGAGGTACTACAAATGGATGGAAAGCATCCGAACCGAAAGAAAGACAAACTCAACCCCTATACTTTGTCGATCAAGGATAATAACTACTACATAGAATTTATCGATGGGCAAGGTTGTTTTCATAAACAGGAAATCAGCATGGACCTCTATGCTACATTTAGTAGCTTCGAATTGGATGATGTCTCTCAGATGAATGCGATTAGCCGTCATCTGGAGCAATCAGAACTGACCGAAGAAACCATAAGCCAAAGGGTTGCCAACCCACCGGAGCTTGTGGAAGATCAGGTGTACCGTAGGGTCATGTATCAGGAACTGCACAAGGCCATAGCGCAGCTCCCGGAGATCCAGCGAAGACGGCTTCTCCTGTATTATTTCGGAGGGTACACCTATGAACAGATAGCCCAGATGGAGGGCTGTAAACACCCCGCAATAATGAAATCGGTTTCCGCAGCGGAGAAGAATATCAAAAAGCATCTGGCAAAGAGATCTGCAACTTAACCTAAATGGAGATAGCAGGTGAAAGGGAACACCTTTCACCTGCTAATACATAATTAAGGCCATTATTTCACCCAGTATTGCAACACCCCTTTGTTTAGTATATGTCGAGGGGTTATTGATAATGGTCAACAATTCATCTGCATATCATGTAACTCTTTATTATCGTTTTTCTTCTCTGTAAGTTCGGCACCTTTCAATATTTCAGTTGCTAGCAATATTAGCAAATCATCATACGATAGATTTCTTATCTCAGACAATGCCTCCGTAAAGTGTTTTTGCGCTATATTGATCTTGTGATCAGGATTTACACCATAGCTTCCGGCAACCAGATAGTCTATCGTAACATCGAATTCCTTCGACAATGCAACAAGTATGTCGATAGACGGCTCCCGACGGCCCTGTTCATACATGCCAACTGCACTTGGACTGATATGTAGTCGCTCCGCAAGTTCCGCCTGACTCCAACCTTTTCTCTGTCGTAGTGCTTTGATTTGTGTGCTTATCATGATAATCAACTCTCTTTCTTAGAATATTGATAACTTATCAGAAACATAGGGCAAATTCTGTGGTTACCTGTCGAAACATGCTTAATCAGATAACTCTAACACGAAATTCTCGTATTTATTTGAGGAGAAATTCTTTACATTGTTTCGACACATGAACACTGTACATTTTGTCACCAGAATTTATGATACTTCACATACTTAAAACTTTCTAATTATTTCAAAATAGGGTTACAATTTAGCCGATAAGTGAGCAAACAGGTGAAGGGACTTTTTCCTTCACCTGTTTGTCTTTTATATACGAGCTGGTTTGCATCTTGAAAACAGCATACCCATTCATCAAACACATTCCTGTTGTTATTGTGATGAGCATAAGCTACTTTAGCGACTGCGCCGGGATGTGCCTTGTCGGGAAAGCAACAAGATTTCACCTTTTCTATTCGGTCTGTTTTGCTTTCTCCGGCTCTGGCACGGAGCGAAAAACAGTTTGCTATAACCGCTGGATGGCCACCAGCGGGGCGATAACCGGCAACAGGCATAATGATACTCCCGTCCAGTCACAGCCTCACGCAATGAGGGCGGTCACATGAGAACCATGCGAGGGTGCATAATCGATCCCGTGGAGTTGGTACGCTGCCAACCGTTTGATGACTTCCCATGAAAGCCGGGGTGTCGAGGACAAATAGGCGAAACATACCATAAATCCGTCAATGGGATAGCTATGCCCATTGACGGATTCTTTACATAGGATAGGAGGAAAAACAATGATACCCACCGACGTACATCATTTGAATATTCTCTTTTCAAAAGAGTTCTCTAAAGATCTAAATTATTCATTAATCTATCTATTCATAACTTCCAGGCTTGATTTGGAGGACAGATGCCATGGCTAAACCGTATTACCGGGGAGAGCTGTATTATGCAGATTTGGGTAAAGGTATCGGCTCCGAGCAGGAGGGGTATCGCCCAGTAGTCATTATCCAGAACAACACAGGCAACAAGTACAGCCCCACCGTCATTATTGCCCCTGTGACAACCAATCACAATGCCAAAACCAAATTGCCCACCCATTGCTATATCGGCGAGGAAAGCGGTCTGGATGCTTCCTCGGTGATTTTGTTGGAGCAACTTCGCACCATTGATAAAAAGCGGTTAGGCCATTATGTAGGCCACTTAAATCGAACCCATCTACAGCAATTGAATCAAGCTCTGGCAATCAGTGTTGATTTGAAACATCTGAAGAAAAGGAGGGAACCGCTGTGAAAGCACCAGATGCATACAAAATCATGTTCCAAGATTACCCGGATGTGGTAACTGTTGAGCAGATGTGTGAAATGTTAGGCGGCATCAGCACCAAGACCGGATACCGCTTACTGAAAGACGGCACTATCAAGAGCTTTGTTGTGGGGCGGCGCTATCGCATTCCCAAGTTGTACATCTTTGAATATCTGGAAATCATGGAGAGAGGAACTGCAAATATGTAATTCGCACATTTGCGGCACACTCCCCTGTATGATATGATATTCGTGTCAATGAGGATGTGTCGCTGTTACAACACAAAAGGAGGATTTTTTATGGTAGCAGGACATCTTAGAGAGCAAAATGGAATTTACCAAATCATTTTGAGCTGGAAAGATATTAACGGCAAGCGGAAAGGCAAACAAATCAGTACCGGCCTTCCGATTAAGGGAAACAAAAAACGCGCAGAACAGATGCTTATGAAAGTCCGCACAGAATTTGACCCAGAGAGTACCACAAACACTTCGGATATGCTCTTCGGAAAGTTCTTGCAAAGGTGGCTCAAAGACAGAGCCACCTTGATGAATCCCGACCTCTACGCCGGCCATGCCTACAACATCAAGACAACCATTGGTGTTTACTTTGACGCACATTCCATCAGTCTACAAAATCTGTCAGCCACAGATCTCGAGAACTTCTATGAGCATGAACGGATGGAGAACAAAGTATCTACAAAAAGCCTGCTGAAACTGCATGAAACGGTGATTACTTCGCTTTCTCATGCTGTTGAACAGGGGTGGATCTCCGACAATCCAGCCGAGCGTGTGAATCCCTGTGTAAAGGATTCTCAAATTTTGTTCACGGCTTTTCTCCAGAGCTGGCTGAAGATGATGAAAACCACCGTAAAACTGACTACATACTCCAGCTATGCCCAAGCCATCAACAAGAAGATTGTTCCTTATTTCGATGAACACCATCCCGGTCTGCGGTTGACGGAAGTGACCGCCCAGCATATCCAGGACTACTATACCCATGAAATGCTGGATCATGGACTGACCGCCAATACCGTCAAGCACCGTCACGCAAATATCCGTAAAGCCTTGCAGTATGCCTATACCATTGATCTTATCCCCGGCAATCCTGCTGCGAAAGTTGAATTGCCCAAAATTGAAAAGTATGTAGGCACTTACTACAACGCAGCACAGCTTGACCAGATGTTCAAAATCTTCAAGGGAGATCCGGCAGAGTTTGGAGTTATCACCGCCGCTTTTTATGGGCTGCGCCGTAGTGAGATCGTCGGTCTAAAATGGGATGCCATCGATTTTGAGAGAAAGACCATCACTGTTCGCCATACTGTCACAGAAGCGACGGTGGACGGCAAAACAACGTTGGTCAAGGCAGACAGCACCAAAACCAAATCTAGCTTTCGGACACTCCCTCTGGTTGCACCCTTTGAGCAGATTTTGCTTCGGATGAAAGCAGAACAGGCACAAAACCGAAAGCTGTGCGGTAGCTGCTACTGTCAAGAATATCTGGACTATATCTATGTGAACGAAATCGGTGAGTTGGTCAAACCCGGTTATCTTACCGCCCATGTTCCCGCTGTTTTGAAAAAGAACGATATGCCGAAGCTCAGATTTCACGATCTTCGTCATAGCTGTGCTTCTCTCCTGTTCGCACATGGTGTTCCCCTAAAAGAGATTCAGGCATGGCTTGGTCACAGTACCATCGGCACTACCGCAAACATCTACACGCATCTGGACGAAAATTCTAAAATCAATTCCGCAAACGCAATCATTTCCATTTTGCCTTGTTAAAAAAGAAAAACATCCTTAAAACTGCTTTCACAGCTTTAAGGATGCCTTCCCAATGGTGCCGCTAACCGGACTCGAACCGGTACGAAAGTCACCTTTCAGTGGATTTTAAGTCCACGGTGTCTACCATTCCACCATAGCGGCGCATTATTTATTCTTCATCCCTCCACAAAACGACCATCCCTCTCAGGAGGGATAAATTGGAGGGATGTAGAAATCTTAAAAAAAGGAAAATCAAAAAGTCGGCTGATTGCAACGGGTTTTCAAAAGGGTGTACTAAACGACCCCAGCGATTTTAAGTCCCCTGTGTCTACCATTCCACCACAACGGCAATTGTACTGAATATATTAGCACATTTTATCCCAGCCGTCAAGGCGGCATGGGTGTTTTCTTTGTCCCCAAGCAAAAATGACCATCTGGTGGGATGGTCATTTTTCATGCACTTAAGCGGGCAGCTTGCCCAGGCGGTAGTCGCGGTACGCGGTGTTGACCTTGCTGCACAGGACGGCCTGCACGATGCCAACAGCCAGACTCAGCACCACCCAGATGATGCCGCAGAAAATGATCTGCGCGATGGCAGTGAAGACGATGCCCACGATGGTCAGAGCGGTGTTCTTCAGGGTGCCGCCCAGAATGGCGAACAGAATGGGCAGGAAGAAGAAACCTACCAGGAACACGATGACAGCACCCATAGCCTGGTTGACAGCATCCATGCCCTCGACAATTTCATCCAGATCGCTGGTGTTGAACTCATCGCCGTACTCATCGACGATCATCGTGGTGTCATTGACGAAGTTCTTCAGATTGAGGATAGAGAAGGAATCAGTCAGATCATTAGCGGAATCCATCCAGTCTTCGATGTCCTCACGCTCGCTCTTGCTGAAATCATCCTCGATCATCTCATATTCCTCTTCCATGACCTCCAGTTCGTTCTCCAGCTCGTCCAGCAGCTCATCAGGATCGGCATCGGCAGCCTCCATAGCCATGGACATGACGGGAATGTCAAAGATGGGCATGGTCATAGTGGCAAAGATGCCGGCGATGATCGCAGCCACGGCAATCAGGCAGACCAGCACAGCCAGCTTTGCCTGACCTCTTGCGTGCAGACCGGCGTCAGAAGCCAGAAATTCCTTCTTGGTCATATTGTTCATAGGACGGGCATAGGTGGTGTAAGTGGCGTAACCGGGATATGCAGGTGCGGCCGGGGCAGCGTACTGCTGGGTTTCAGGCTGGGTCAGCTTGGCACCGCAGCAGCCGCAGAACGAAGTGCCTTCGGGCAGCTCTGCGTTACAATTGGGACAATACATGTACACATTCTCCTTTATAAAAATTGGATATGCAAATAGTACCACCCATCGGCGGCAAAGTCAAAGTCTTTTTACAGCTGATCCAAATTCAGCGCAAAAGCGCCAAGGCAGTTGTCCAAAAACCAGTCCAGTTCCGGCAGATTCATAGCTTTCATGGAGTCCCAAGTCTGCTTGGCGGCGGAATCGAACTCGGTATTGCCGGCTTTTTGCTCCTCTAAGCACTTGATGTGGGCGGACAGCTTGTCGGCAGCCTTGACGATGGGCTCTACTTCCCCATCATCCTCCAGCACCAGATGCTCGTAGCTGTCGCGAAGCTCTTTCGGCAGCATATCCAGCAGGCGGTTGCCCGCGATGCGCTCCACTTCCTTGTAGGCCACCTTAATGTCGGGATTGTAGTACTTGATGGGGGTGGGCAGGTCGCCGGTGAGGATCTCAGAGGCATCGTGGTACAGCGCCGCCACCGCACAGCGGTCCGGGTCCGGGCCATCCATATGCAGAATATCCCGGCGGATCAGCGCCAGCGCGTGAGCCAGCACCGCGGTGATGTGGGAATGCTCTGCGATATTCTCAGAAAAGGTGTTGCGCATCAGACCCCAACGGGTGATGTAGCGCATTCTTCCCATCAGGGCGTAAAATTCATTTGCCATGGATCATTTCCTCTAATTTTTCTATCAGCAGGCTCGTATCATTGCAGAAATGCTCTGCACCAACGGCCTGCATATCTTCTATATCCCGGAATCCCCATAGTACACTCAGGCAGGGAACTCCGGCATTCTTGGCGGTGAGTACATCCACCTCGCTGTCGCCCACGTAGATGCATTTTTCCACCCCGATGGCCTCCATCGCCTTGAAAACCATCTCCGGGGCCGGCTTTCGGGGACAGTCAGACCGCTCGCCCAGTGCGAAAATGCTGGGGAAATAGTCGGCGCAGAGCGCCTTGACCGCGGCATCGGGCTTATTGGACACGATGGCAATGGGATATTTTGCCGCAAGGGTCTTCAGCGCAGGCAGGATGCCATCGTAGGGTTTGGTCTTGATCTGACAGTGAGCGGTGTAATAGGGCTTGTACACTGCCAAAACCTCCCCGATCCACTTGGTGTCAGCGCCCTCCGGTAGGGAAAGGCGGATCTGATTCTCGGCACCGTTTCCCACAAACCGGCGGACTTCCTCCACCGTTCTGGGTGGGAATCCAAACTTCGCCAAGGCGTAATTGGTGGCATCGGTGAGGTCTTCCAGGGTATCCAGCAGTGTGCCGTCCAGATCAAACAAAATTCCGGTCTTCATCACAGCCCCCGGTTCTTCATCACCCGGATATCCTCGCCCACGAAGGTCAGCCGATTGAAGCTGCCTTCCAGTCGGGAGGCGATCTGGGGAGAGTAGCGGCGGCGCAGCTCGTCCACATTCAGATTGGTGGAGATGAGCATGGGCTTGCCGGAGAGCAGGCGGTCGTTCACAAGGGAGTAAAGTGCTGCCGTGGTGAACTGACCGGGCATTTCGGTGCCAAGGTCATCGATGATCAGCAGATCGCACTCACCATATTTCTGGGTCTCCCGGCGGGCATCCTCATCATTGCCGAACTTGGCCCGCTCCAGCTTGGAGAACAGGTGGTTGGCGGTTTCATAGACCACGCTGTAACCCCGGTCGGCCACGGTTCTGGCCACACAGGCAGACAGGAAGGTCTTGCCCAGACCCGTTCCGCCGATAAACAGCAGATTGCCGGAATTTAGGGAGAAAGTAGTCGCCCAGCTGCGGCAATTGCGGAAATTCCGCTCCATGATCACCCGGGGGCTAAAGCCGTACTTGGGGTCAATGCGGTCGGGATAGTATTCCAGCTTAAACTGGCTGAAGCTCTCCTTGCCGCCGGAAAGCAGGCTCAGCTCCTTCTTCTGCTCCTGACGGCACAGTTCCCGAAGGCACTCGCACATATTGCTTCCGATATAGCCGGAGCCGCCGCAGCGGTCACAGAGGGGGCTGTCATCCAGAAAGCCCTCCTCAAAATGCTCCGCAGCCAGAATGCTCCGCTCTTCCTGCAGGGAGAGGTTGGCGATTCTCGCCTGCTCCATAGTTTCCTTGGCATCTGCGCCCCGGGCGAAGGCCGCCTGAGCCGCCATGACCATGGTCTTGCGAAGTTCCATATCGATTTCCCGGATCCGGGGGACTTTCGCATAGGCTTCGGCCAGATGCTGCCGGTTTTCCGACTCCCGGTCCTCTTTCGCCTGAGCCAGTCTGGCTCTGGCGCGCTTGACCACTTCTGCACTGTATGCCATGGCTTACACCTCCTGTAAAACTTTCTGAATGGCTTCCAGCTCCGCCGCGCCCAGCTCGCCGCTGGCGCCCTTGGGAGCAGGTTTCCGGTCGCCGTTCTGAACGGCTTCGGCTGTGTGCAGGTTCTGCTGATGCCACCGCTGTAAAATCTTGTTCATATAGGCCCAGTTGAGGCCGCCGGTGTTCAGGCAGGTACGCTCATAGGCCATGGAAATCACACTTTCTTCAAATCCCATTTCCAGCCAGGAAGCGGCATAGCGCTCCTCGGCGGCAGTGAGATTTCTGCCCCGAATTTGCAGAATGTTTTTCAGTCTGCCAATCCGGGAATTGCGGACATTCTGGTTCTGGATGAAGGCCGCAGCCTCCTCCACGGTGTCGATGCCCTGCTCCGCCCAGGCGTAGGCTTCCTTCTCAATGGTGCGCAGGCTGGGATTGCGCATACTGCCCTTCTGACGAGCACGGTCACGGCAGTAGCACACCAGAACCGAGATCACGTCCGGGCTGAGTCCCAAGTAGCGGACAAAGCCCAGCAAGATCTTCAGTTCCTCGGTGTTCAGGCTTCTGCCCAGCAGTCGCTGGATCTCGCCATAGAGTCCCCGGAAGGAATTGTCGCAGTCCATAGCCTGCAGCACATCCACCTCGGAATACTGAGGCCGCTCGCCGGGAGCCACCCGGCTGACCTTCTCCTCTTCCCACAGTCCCAGCTGCCGCAATGTTGCGCCGGCGCAGGAAATGCGGGATTCGCTGAGAGAAAGCTCCCGGGAAGCATCCGCCATGGCGTTTCCGGAAGACAGATATATGTACAGCAGAGCCGCGTCCGGACTGGCTGCGCCCAGCAGTTTGCGGACATCGTTTTCGCTGATGTGAATGGATTCGTTACGCATGGAATACTCCTCAAAATTCGTCAGTTGCAGACATTATACCACAGCTTTATCCCGGGTACAATCTTCCCCCGGGGGAGAAAAACGAAAAAAATCCACTTGTCTTTTTGGCATACCACAGTATCTTGTGGTAAAAATCCAATATCACCCCTAGAAATGAAGTTTTCGCCCCTTTTCGGCATATTAAACCTATCTTAAGAAATCAGCCCCTTTCATCTTAAGACCGGGAGTGGTATAATAAGCACAGAAGACAGACAGGAGGGAAACCCCATGTACAATATTTTGATCTGTGACGACCAGGCCGACATCGTAAACGCGCTGAAGATCTACTTAAAGCCCGAGGGCTATCAGCTGTTCGCCGCCTACACCGGAGCGGAGGCCATCGAGATCGTGCAAAATAACGACATCCACCTGATCCTGCTGGATGTGATGATGCCCGTCATGGACGGCATCACCGCCACGGCAAAGATCCGGGAGTTCTCCAACGTCCCCATTATCCTGCTCACCGCCAAATCCGAAACTGAGGACAAGGTTCTGGGTCTGAATGTGGGCGCGGACGACTATATTACCAAACCCTTCGTTCCCGTGGAGGTGCTGGCCCGGGTACGTTCCCAGCTTCGCCGGTATGCAACCTTGGGAAGCCGGCAGGACTCCGAATCCGGCGATGCCATCACCATCGGCGGCATCCAGCTGGATGACCGCACCAAGACCGTCACCGTGGAGGGCGAAGTGGTTTCCCTGACGCCCACGGAATATGCCATTTTGCATCTGCTGATGTCCAACCCCGGAAAGGTCTATTCCACCAAGGTTCTGTATGAATCCGTGTGGCAGGAGGCAGCTCTCGGCAGCGAGGGCGCAGTGGCTGTGCATATCCGCCACCTCCGGGAAAAGATCGAGATCAACCCTTCCGAGCCCCGCTACCTCAAGGTAGTCTGGGGTCAGGGCTACAAGCTGGAAGGAGGCAAGTAACCTTTGAAGCATCACATTGCTTTTAAATTCTTGGCGATTTTTCTGGCGGCGCTGGCGCTGACTTCCGCCGTTGCCGGCGCAGCCGGGATCTGCATCCTCGCCTCCGGAAACCTGTATGACCGGACGGTGGAGGAATACCGGGACGAGCGAATGGAGAGCACTCGGCGGGAATTTGCTGTGAATCTGATCCACCGGTATGCGTCGCTGAATCTTGGCAACCTGCCGGAGAGCTATCTGGATGAATACCACGGCTTTTCCTGGCAGTATGACACCTTTGTCCATGACAGCTACTACTATGTGATCCGGGATCAGCACGGCGCAGCGGTGGAATCCACCCTGCCGGGTTCCACCCGGGACACCAAGTTCTATTCCATCGAAGTGACCAATCTGACCTACCGCCGTCTGGTGCCGCCGGGAGCGGAAACCTCCGCAGAAGTGGTGCAGGACAGCTACTATGACCCGGAAACCGGCACCTATGTGGAATTTGAATACGAATATGTGGATCTGCCGCCCTATACGGTGGAACTCTATCTTCTGCCCGGCGCGACCCCGGAAAATACCGCTTGGACGGCGCTGAAGATGATCTGGAACTACCGCAGCAGCCTGTTCTATGTCCTTGGCGCATCCCTTCTGGCCTTTGCCGCGGCCATGGTGTATCTGTGTTGCGCCGCCGGCCGCAAACCCGGAAGCGATACGGTTCGTGCCGGGGGTGTGAACCGCCTGCCTCTGGACCTGTATGCGCTGCTTAGCGGCTCGGTGGTGGTATGCACCGCCTTCACCGCCATAGAGGGCTCTGACATTTTCCGCTTCAATGCCGCCACCATGCTGAATCTGGTGTTCTTTGCCCTGTTTTTCGGCTGTCTTACCTTTGTGGGTTTCTGCTTCGGCTGTGTGGCGCAGTTTAAGACCCCCGGCGGTTTCTGGTGGCGCAACACGCTGATCGGCCGGGGACTGCACCTGCTGGTACTGGGCTGGAAGGCTGCTCCTTGTGCGTTAAAGTGGCTATCACGCCTTGGAAAGCGGGTCCTGAAGGCCCTCTGGTGGCCCATCGGCGCGCTGATCCGGCAAATCGCCCGGGTTTACGGGATGCTCCCCCGGATCTGGCAGTTTCTCGCCGCCGGCGCGGTGCTGCTCGCGCTGGCACTGCTGACCTTTGCGGTGGACCACGATTTCTGGCGTTTTGTCTGCCTTGGCCTGTTCGGTGCCATCGTGTTCTATGGCGCGTGGGCCTTCGGTGTGCTCTGTGACGGTGCCAAGCGGATGCGCCGGGGCGATCTGGACAGTAAGATCCACACCCCTCTGCTCCTTGGTTCCTTCCGGGAATTCGCCGGAGAGCTGAACGGTCTGGCAGATGTGGTCGTGGAGGCAGCGCAGGACAAACTGAAATCCGAACGGATGAAGACCGAGCTGATCACCAACGTATCCCACGACATCAAGACCCCCCTGACCTCCATCATCAACTATGTGGACTTAATGGAAAAGCCCCACACCCCCGAGGAGCAGTATGCCTATCTGGAGGTTCTGTCCCGGCAGTCCCAGAGGCTGAAAAAGCTCATCGACGATCTGATGGAAATGAGCAAGGCCAGCACCGGCAACCTGTCTGTTGAAATCACGGACATCGACGCCGCCGAGGCCATCCATCAGGCCCTTGGCGAATTCGGCGACAAGCTGGAGAAAGCCAATCTGACCCCGGTGGTGCGCACCCCCGAAAAGCAGGTCATCATGAAGGCAGACGGAAAGCTTTTGTGGCGCGTGCTGAGTAACCTCCTGAGTAACGCCGTCAAGTATGCCCAGGGCGGCACCCGGCTGTATATCGATCTGCTGGAAATCGACGGCAAGGCCGTGATCTCTCTGAAAAACATCTCCCGGGACGAGTTGAATGTCAGCGCTGAGGAGCTGATGGAGCGATTCGTCCGGGGGGACACCTCCCGAAACACCGAGGGCAGCGGTCTGGGTCTGAACATCGCCCAGAGCCTGATGGAGCTGCAAAAAGGACAGCTTCAGCTGCTGGTAGACGGCGACCTGTTCAAGGTAACTTTGACATTCCCCACTGTATAAGATAAAAAGCTCCCGTTTCCGGGAGCTTTTTCATTTACTTTTGCATACAGGCATATTCGTAAGCGGCTTTGTAATCCCCCAGTTCCCGGCAGCACTGTTCCAGCAGCGGCGCAGTCTCCCGGGGATGGGCAGAATGGGCTTTTTCCAAGCAATCTCTCGCCTGCTGCCACAGCTGCTGCTTGAGATATACCTGCCCCCGAATCATCCACCACCGGGAGTCAGGCTTTTCCACACTATCCAGCAGCGCCGCCGCCCGGTCCAGTTCCCCTTGGCGCAGAGCCGCCTGCCCCCGGAGGAGCAATTCCTCATCCAAAGAGGGCAGTTGGAGAACCAACTGGGGCAGGTCTTCTCCTGTGGAAGCCATAAGCAGCAGCCATCGGCGAAGTTCCGCTTCCGTTTCAGGCTGTCCGGCCTGTTCCAGCAGCTTCCGGGCGTATGGCTTCTTCCCCTCGTTCAGCGCCTGCTTTGCCAATATGCTATAGGCCCAAAAGCGCAGTTTTTGATACTCCGGGTCGAAAATTTCATCCGGCGCATCGTAGTTTTCCAATGCATCCAGTACCCCTGCCCCGTCCTCCCGGGCATATGCCAGCCTTGCCCGACGAATCAGCGGCCAATTGGGCAGGGCCGCATCCTCTTCATCCAGAAAAAAGCTCACAGGTTTGCCCAGCCGGGATGCCAGATACTGCAGGGTATCCATAGAGGGCCGGGCGGTGCCGTGTTCGATCTGGGAGAGCATATTCCGGGTGATCATTTCGCCGCAGAGCTGCCGCTGGGACAGGCCCAAAGCCTGCCGTGCCTGTAAAAGCTTCTCGCCCAATGTCATAGTATCCCTCCGGGTAATTCATATTTACCCCATGATAGCACATTCTTCTTTCTATTTCCACTGTTACAAAAAATTCATTTGCCTTTTTTCGTCCCATGCCGTAAACTGTATTACAATAACACAAATTTGGAGGTGTCTTCATGGACATCCGCAACCGCAGCGCGCTAAAGCAAGGTGCTGCCGCTTCCCTCAGCCGCGCCGAAAACCAAAAGAAAATCGTCGCCGTGTATTCCGGTGTCAGCATCGCCATGGCCGCAGGTATGTGGCTGTTGGATACAGTCATCAACCACGCCATCTCCGGCACCGGCGGACTGGGTAATTTGGGTACGCGTTCCCTTCTGCAGACGCTGCAGTCTGTACTTCCCATACTGCAAATGGTCTTCAGTACATGCTGGGGCATGGGATACTTAAGAGCCATGATGAACATCAGCCGCAACGCTCCCGCCGATACCCGGACACTCACCGGCAGTTTCCGGCTCTTTGGCCCGATCTTCCGGCTGGAGATTCTGCAGACGCTGATCTACAGCGGCATTCTGATCGGCTGTGTCTACGGCGCAACCATCGCTTTCACACTCACGCCCTTCGCACAGCCCCTGATGGATGTTATGGGCAGCTACGAAACCTCCATGCTGGCCACGGAAATGGTCATCACCGATGAGATGCTCACCGCTATGTTGCCTTCCATGACGCCCATCTTCGTGATCACATTTGTCCTCTTCGCCATCATCGGCGGGCCGCTGGTATACAGCTACCGCATGGCTTTCTACTGTCTGCTGGATGATCCCCGCGCCGGTGCCAGAGCCTCTCTGCGTTGGAGCAAGGCCATGATGCGAAACCGCCGGATGGAGCTTTTCAAGCTGGATCTGAGCCTGTGGTGGTACTATGCGCTGGATGCCGCGGTGCTTCTCATCAGCTATATCCCCATGATTCTTGCTCTGCTGGGCATTGCGCTGCCCATTTCCAGTTCCGCCATTGAGTACCTGTTTTTAGGTATCTACTATGTTCTGTTTTTCCTGCTCCATGTGTGCCTTCGCAATTACTGTGAGGTCATCTACGTCAAAGCCTATGACCGGCTGCGCATCCCGGATGCACCGCCCCAGCCGGTGATCTTAGGCAATATCTTCCAAATGTGAAAATCAGCTCCCCATCCGGGGAGCTGTTCTTTTTTACTTTTCCAGGGCCATGACCTTGTCGATTCTTCTCTGGTGGCGCTCGTCGCCGGAGAACTCGGTACCCAGCCAGGTGTCCACGATCTCCAGAGCCAGATTTTCGCCCACAACGCCGGCACCCAGCGCCATCACATTGGTATCGTTGTGCAGACGGGTCATCTTGGCAGACCAGACATCGCTGAGCAGAGCGCAGCGGATGCCGTCAACTTTGTTGGCGGAAATGGACACGCCGATGCCGGTGGTGCAAAGGACGATGCCCTTGTCGCACTCGCCGGAGGCGACAGCCTTAGCAGCTGCGGCGGCAAATTCGGGATAGTCGCAGGAGGCGTTGGTGTAAGTGCCGAAGTCCTTGACCTCGTTGCCCTTGCCCTCCAGATAGGAAACCAGCTTGTTCTTCAGCGCCAGAGCGCCGTGGTCACAACCGATTGCAATCTTCATAATTGTATTCTCCTTCTATCTGTAAAAATTTAAGAAATCACATATCCGCCGTTGACAGCCAGCACCTGTCCGGTGACAAATTCGCTGTCCGCCAAATAGGCGATGGCCTTGGCAACATCCATGGGTGTGCCGTTTCTACCCACGCAGGACTCCTGCGCCATCTCCGCCAGAACGTCTTTGTCCACATTGGCGCACATATCCGTCAGGATCACACCAGGGGCAACACAGTTGACCCGGATGCCGCTGGGGCCAAGTTCCTGCGCCATAGCCTTGGTCAAGGCAATGACCGCACCCTTGCTGGCGGAGTACGCCGCCTCGCAGGATGCACCCACCTGTCCCCACATAGAAGACACGGTGACGATACTGCCGGCCTGCTTGCGCAGGAAGAAGGGGGTGGCTGCGTTGACGCAGTGGTAGATGCCCTTGACGTTCACCGCAAAAATTCGATCCCATGTCGCCTCGTCTACCATGGACATGAGCCCATAGTGGGCGATGCCGGCGTTGCAGACCAGAATGTCCACCTCCGGGATCTTATCAAAAGCCGCCTTCACCGCCTGAACATCTGCCACATCGCAGCAGATGGGGGTTGCGCCGGTTTTTTTCGCCACATTTTCAGCGGCGGTGTGGTCTTTTTCATACAGGAAATACACCCGGTCACCCCGGGCGGCAAAAAGCTCCACCGCAGCCGCTCCGATACCCCGGGAGCCGCCGGTGATCACAACTGTTGCCATGTGTCTTACCTCAAACATACGCATGGGCTGCCGCTTACCGCAGCAGCCCGATGGAATTATCTTCTTCTGCCCTTGGAGCGGTCGGAATAAGCCTTAATGGAAGAGAGCTTGCTGTCAGACTCGGTCATAAAAGCCTTCAGCTTCTCTTCGAACAGCTGATCCGCAGTCTTGGGTGCAGCAGGCTGCACAGGGGCGGGGCGAGCGGAACGATTGCCGCCATCCCGGTTCTGGAAACCGCCTTCCCGATTCTGGAAGCCGCCTTCCCGGCGCTGGGGACGGTCACCCTGGCGGAAACCACCGGGTCTTGCGTTGTTCTCGCGCTGGGGCTTGGGCTCTAAGCGCTTGATGGACAGGTTGATCTTGCCGTTTTCATTGCCGATGACCACGACCTTCACATCCTGACCCTCGGTCAGGTGCTGCCGGATGTCGCTGACATAGGCATTGGCGACTTCGGAAATATGTACCATACCGGTCTTGTTCTCCGGCAGGGCGACGAACGCACCAAAATTGGTGATGGACTTTACTTTACCCTCTAAAACTGCTCCAACGGTCAACTCCATAATTTGCTGTGATTCCTCCAATAAATTTAGCTTGACGAAAAATCATTCGGTGTCAATAAGCACGGTATCCGGGCTCACCATTCCCAGTTCCTCCTGAGCGATCTGCTCCGCGCTCTGGACAGAGCCCAGCGCATCGATCTTCTGCTCCAGCTGGGCATTCTCCTGCTCCAGCCGGGCAGCCTCGCCCATCATTTCCTGTGTCTGCTTCTGGACGTCATACTTCGCCCAGCTCAGTGTGAGCAGCGCCACCATAGACAACGCGATAGCCGCCACTGCCACCATCTTGGTCAGCGGTCTGCTGCGCCGGTATTCGATTTTGATCCGGCTTAAGAATTCTGCTATCCGTTCCATTGGTTCCGCCTCCGGGTATCCGCCGATCTTGCCGACGGTTATTCCACTTTATTGTAACCCATTTTTTCGCAGATGCAAATATATTTTTTACAAAAAACAAAAATTTTTTTGCAGGATACCAAAGAATTCCCCAAATTTTCCCTGTGCATCTCCAAAAGATGCAAAACACCGGCCGCAAAAGCCGTCCGATGGTCACATCCCAGCCTACCATGCCCAGCAAAAGCCCCCCGAGATACCCCAGCCGCATATCCCCTAAGCAAATGGCGAAGCTATGGAATATCCAAACCGGCAGCAAAACAAAAACGAACAGGCTGTCCGCCAAAAAGGTGTGCCTTGGGCGCAGAGGACGCAAAAAGCCATACCAGATGCCCAGTCCCACGCCCAGTCCGCAGGCCCAAAAAAACCGGGCGAAGGCAATTCCCGGCGCCGTCATCCCAGCAGCCGCCGCAGCCAGCCCCCCTGCCGGGGTTCTTCGTAGATGAGAGCCGCCACCGTACCCTCCACCGCCACCTGACCGCCGTCGGTAGAGAGGGTCTTAAGCTGCAGATTACTGCCCTGTACCACCAGAGTACCCATTTCGGTGCGCAGCACCACCGACGTATCCTCAAAACTCAAAACCTCGCTAACCCCGGTCATGGTCAGCTTCTGCCGTCCCCGGAGTGTTAAATCATGGATCATTTCCGCTCCTGCCATGCCATCCCTCCTTGTCCTGAGCAAGCCTATGCGGCACCATTCAAACATATGCAGCCGTTACTTTCTTGCCCCCATGCAAGAAAGTAACCAAAGAAGATGGCATAGGGGAGGCGCTTTCTTTGGTTCGTTTCTTGTGCGGCCACAAGAAATGAACACATAACAAGTTTTGAAAGAAGCCTATGTGGTCATTCTTGCTTTTTTCTTTTTCCTGTGATAATATGCAAGTGTTAGATTAAGAAGCTGGAATTTACTGAACGGAGGTTATTTCATGAAAAAAGCGGTTTATTTCGCAATTGCAGTTGCATTTTGCTTGTCGTTTCTTTGTGGATGTACTTCTGAAGCTGCAGAGACTGACATACAAGAAGAATCCTGCCGTGTTTTATGCTTAAAAGAAGATGGCATTGTCATAGCCATCATCGAAGCAGAACAGACTAGATATGTGTATGTAAAGCATGTGGATGCTGATCTGGGAATAGAGCCCTTGGATACAGTGGTAATTGAATTCGCTGAGCAAGACTTGAAATCTGAAAGAGGAACGTTTACGGATGCCTTCGGGGAGGAACAAGACTATTCGTATATTCTTGAAACTCCGAAAAGTATTCGCTTGGCGGACTCCTCCGTAGGTGAACCTACATACGGTTGATATATTCCAATTTGTCGAACAAATACAAGCCTTCACCAATATTATAACAGCAAAACCGACCTGCGAGGCAATCGCAGGTCGGTTTTCTATGTAATTCACTTTACGCTTGCCGGCTGTTTGACCGCCCAGCTTAGGCCCTTGGGATAGAAGAAGCGGATCTTCTCCTCTGCCACGGTCATGGTCACCACTTCGGCGGTGCGAAGCTCGCCGTCCACATTGATGGGCGTGGGCTTGTCACAGCGGATAGTGATGGAGTCGGTCAAATAGTGGGTAGCAAGGTGCGCCAGCTCCTTATAGCGGCCGCCCTTATACTTGCCGATGGCGCCGGGGACCTGCAGACGGCTCAGTTTTTTCACCAAAAGCACATCCAGCTTGCCGTCGGATGGATCGGCCTCGGGGACGGGATTGAAACCGCCGCCGTAGTAGCGGCCGTTGCAGACGCACACAAAGGTCTGCTCACCGTCAATGGTCTCGCCGTTCAGTTCCACCACATAATGCTCGCTGATACCCTTGACCACATTGACCACCGTGGAGGCGGCGTAGGCCCGGAAGCCGTGGAGCAGGGGCAGGCGCTTATAATTGGACACATCCGTGCCGATCCGGGCATCCAAGCCCACGGAGCAGATGTTCAGGGCGAAGTCATCGTTGCATTTAATGAGGTCAAAGGTGGCCTCGTCCGCATCCATCAGCCGGTTCAGGTTGAAAAATGCCTTGGGATCGTCAAAGAGCTTGACGAAATCGTTGCCGCTGCCGCCGGAGAACACCGTCACCGCCGCATTGGGAAATCCCGCCACGCCGCTGACCACCTCGTTCAGCGTTCCGTCGCCGCCGCAGGCATAGATGCGCAGTTCCCTTCCGGTTTTGCAGGCCTCCCGGGCGATCCGGGCGCACTCACCGGGAGCGGTGGAGACACGAATTTCGTAGTCCAGCTTTCTTGCCCGGCAGATCTTGTGGATGACCTCGCTGTATTCTTCCGTACGGTTACGGCTGCCGGCAGCAGGGTTGATGATGAATAAATGGTGGATCATAGGTTTACTTCTTTCTTGCGTTGTCGGTGAACATATAGTAGTCGCACTTGATCTTGCCGTTGTAGAACTTGCGCTTCTTGTCGGCACGGCGGCCGAAGTAATGCTCAAATTCCGGCTCGGAGGTGATGACGAACTTTTTCCAGTTGTTCGCAAACTTCAGATGGCGTCCGAGGGCGCTGTAAAGCCGCTGGGCGCTGTGCTGTTCCATCATCCGCTCGCCGTAGGGGGGATTGCAGATGATGATGCCGCTTTCGGCAGGCAGATCCATCTTGGTGGCATCGCCGTCCCGGAAGGTCACGCAGTCCGCAACGCCGGCCTTGCGGGCGTTGGCGAAGGACAGAGAAACGCAGGCAGGGTCGGAATCGGAACCCATAATGCGGTATTTTCCGTTAAATTCCTTATCTTTCGCCTCGGTTTTTGCCAGTTCCCAAGCCTCCTTGGGCATCCAGGGATATTCCTCGGCGGCAAAATGGCGGTTTAAGCCCGGAGCCCGGTTCTTGGCAATAAGAGCCGCCTCGATGGGGATGGTGCCGGAGCCGCAGAAGGGGTCCCACAGGAAATCTCTGCCCCGGTAACGGGTCAGCAGGATCATACCGGCGGCAATGGTCTCGTGCAGAGGGGCATCGTTGCCCACAGCACGGTAGCCGCGCTTGTGCAGACCCTGTCCGGAGGTATCCAGAGAGAGGGTCACCTGGTCGTTGAGGATGGTGAAGTGGAGCTGGAATTTGATGCCCGTTTCGGGAAGCCAGCTCATGCCGTACTTCTCGCCCAGCCGCTTGGATGCCGCCTTCTTAATGATGGCCTGGCAGTCGGATACCGACATCAGCTGGCTGTTCAGGCAGTGACCCTTCACAGGGAACTGACCGTCCTTGGGGATATAGCGCTCCAGCTCGGCATGATACACGCCCTGGAACAGGTCTTCAAAGCTCTTGGCCTCAAACTGTGCCAGCACCACCATGACTCGCTCACCGGTGCGCAAGGCTATGTTGGCTTTCGCCAGAGCATTTTCGTCACCGGTGAAGAGGACTCGGCGGTCCTCCACCCGGACATTTTCCATATTCATTCTTCTCAGTTCGTCGCCGGCAAGGCCCTCAAGGCCGAAGAGGGTGGGGACGATGAATTGCATTTCGCTCATAATTCCTCCTAGGGGATGATCTTATTTTTCTTCAGATACCGCTCTTCTTCCGAGAAGACGCAGCCGCAATACTTCTGGATGTAGAAATCATGCTCCCGGGCAAAGGTCTGTCCATCCCGGAAATAGGGTCTGAAATCCCGGTAGAGGAACTCCACACCGTACTCGTGGGCCGCCCGCTGGGCGACCTCCCGCATCAGCTCGTGATTCTGATAAGGTGAGATGAACAAGCTGGACGTAAAGCTGTCGAAGCCGCCTTCTGCCGCCTGCCGTGCAGTTTCATATAGACGCATCTCGTAGCACTTGACGCACCGGCCGGCAATATCCGCCGCCACCTCCCGGACGAAAGGCCGCAGGCCGTAATCGTTTCGCTCGATGACGGGCAGCTCAATGGTCTGGGCATACTCCCGAAGGCAGTTGCGCCGGGCGCGGTACTCGGTGAAGGGGTGGATATTGGGGTTATACCAGAAGCCGGTGACCTCAAAGCCATCGGTTCGCAGCACTTCAATGGGTTGGTTGGCGCAGGGCGCGCAGCAAATATGGAGCAGGGTCTTCATAGTTCCTCCAAATAATCAAAAACTACCCTATATGATAGCACATTTCGGGATGTTTTGCAATTATTTTCCGAAAGCAATATCCTTGATGACCTCGCCTGCCAGAATCAGTCCTGCCGCGCCGGGAACAAAGGACACACTGCCGGGGATCTGCCGCTTGCCGATGGCGGCAGCTTCCTCCTCCCAGCCGGTAGGACTCAATGCTTCCTCTTTGGAGTAGACCACCTTCATGTGTTTGATACCCCGCTTACTCAGCTCCTTACGCATGATCCGGGCAAGGGGACACATGGTGGTTTTGGAGATGTCCTCCACCTCAAAGGCGGAAGCATCCAGCTTATTTCCCGTACCCATACAGCTGATCACCGGGGTATTCACCGCAAAGGCTCTGCTGATCAGCTCCAACTTGCCGGTGACGGTGTCGATGGCGTCCACAATATAGTCGTATTGGGAAAAATCAAATTCCCCTGCCGTAGCCGGGGTGTAGAAGGTCTGGAACGTACGGATCTCCAACTCCGGGTTAATCAGCAGCAGCCGTTGCTTCGCCGCCTCCACTTTAGGGCTGCCCACGGTTGCCCGGGTGGCGAGAATCTGGCGGTTGATGTTGGAAACACTGACAGTATCATTGTCGATCAGATCCAGCGCACCGATGCCACCTCTTGCCAAAGCCTCCACCACATAGCCGCCCACGCCGCCAAGGCCAAATACGGCCACTCTCGCCTTGGAAAGCCGCTCCATGGCATCTTCGCCCAGCAGAAAGGCAGTTCGGGAAAATTCTTCACGCATAGCTTATTCCTCCGAAATTCAACTGATTTTCTTATACCATGCCGGGGGTGCAAAGTCAATCGCCGCCTTTACTTTTCCCCTTTTCCGTGATAGAATGAGTGTAACTATAGCCATGTGGAGTTGATGATTTTGAATTTCGACAACACCCGGGTCAAGATCGATCTGGATATCATAGAACGCAACTTTGACGCCGTCCGGGAAAAGGCCGGTGTGCCGGTGATGGCGGTGGTGAAAGCCGACGCCTACGGCCACGGTGCCATTCAGGTGGCTCGTCTTTTACAGGATAAATGTGCCTTTTTCGGCGTGTCCTCCATCCATGAGGCGTTGGAGCTGCGGCAAGCAGGTTTGACCACGCCCATCCTCATTCTGGGCCAAACCCCAGTCGCCGCCTTCCCCACCTGCATCCGGGAGGGTATCCGCCCCACTATTTTCCATTTGGAAGATGCCAAAGCCCTGTCCGCCGCCGCGCAGGAAGTAGGCATGGATGCCCCCTTCCACTTCGCTGTGGACACCGGCATGAGCCGTATCGGTTTTCAGGTCACCGAGGAAGATGCAGACATTTGCCGCCAAATCGCAAATCTGCCCGGACTGACCCCCGAGGGCATCTTCAGCCACTTCGCCACGGCAGACTGCGCCGACCTCAGCAAAGCCAAGGCTCAGGCGGTGCTGTTTGATCAGTTTGTTGACATGCTGAAAGATCGCGGACTCATCATCCCCATCCGCCATCTGGACAATTCCGCAGGCCTTATGAATTTCCCCCATCACTATGAGATGGTCCGCTCCGGCATCGTCACCTACGGCATGTATCCCAGCCAAGAAGTTGCCCCGGAACTGCTGCCCCTGGAGCCTGCCCTGCAGTGGCTCAGCCGTGTCACCCATGTGAAGACTCTGCCCGCCGGAAGGGAAATCAGCTACGGCGGTACTTACGTCACCACCAAGCCCACCGTTGTCGCAACCATTCCCGTTGGCTACGCCGACGGCTATCGCCGCAATCTCTCCGGCAAGTTCTACGTCCTCATCCACGGCAAAAAAGCCCCCATCCTCGGCCGCATCTGCATGGACCAGATGATGGTGGACGTGACGGACATCCCCGATGTTAAGTGCAACGATCGGGTTGTTCTGGTGGGCAAATTCGACGACGAGCAGATCACCATGGAGACCATTTCCGCTGCCGCGGACAGCTTTAACTACGAATTCGTCTGCGGAATCAGCCGCCGTGTCCCGAGGCTTTATTGCCGCAACGGCAAAACCATCCACTCCGTCCACTATCTTTTGGACGGCTAACCTCTGAAAGATTAAACAAGGAGGCATATATGCGCACAGACAGAGATAAGCGGCGCTTGCCGGCATTTTTGTTGGTTGTTTCCCTCATTGCCGGGCTGCTGACAGGCTGTGTCGTTACGTTCGAGCCTGTCGAAGAAGTCCAAAGTGTCACCACGCAGCCCACCACCCTGCCCGAACCCACCGAAACCGAGCCGGAACCCACCGAGCCTCCCACGGAGCCGGTTCCTCCGGTGAGCAGCACCGCCACCATTACCGTCACCGGCGACCTGCTGATGCACATTCCCGTGATCAACAGTGCCAAAGAGGGAAAGAGCTGGAATTTTAAGCCCATTTTCCGCTATATTGAGCCTTATGTCCAGTCTGCCGACTACGCCGTCGCCAATCTGGAGACCACCCTCTGCGGCACGGACAACGGCTACAAGTATCAGGGCTGGCCGAACTTCAACTGCCCGGACAATATTGCCTTTGACACCTTTGCCGTGGGCTTTGATATGCTGCTGACCGCCAACAACCACTGCCATGACACCAAGGTGGTGGGACTGAACCGGACACTGGATGTGCTGACGGAAACCGGCATTGCCAGCCTCGGTACCCGGCACACCCCGGAAGACCCGGACTATGCCGTTGTGGAGATCAACGGCATCAAAATCGGTATGACCGCTTTCACCTACGAAGGTGACGACGGTGATCCGAATACGGTCAATATCAACGGCAACCCCTGCTCCGCGCAGGCCGCCGGTATGATCAACTCCTTTGACTACACCAATCTGGATGCTTTCTATACCCGTTTGCAGGGGCAGATGGACGGTATGCGGACGCAGGGTGCGGAAGCCATCGTAGTATTCCTGCACTGGGGCTGGGAGTATTTCCGCAATCCCAACGAGCAGCAGCGCACCATCGCCCAGACCCTGTGCGACATGGGCGTGGACGTCATCGTAGGCGGTCATCCCCATGTGCTCCAGCCTGTTGATCTGCTGACCAGCACCACGGATCCCAGCCGCACCACCCTGTGCATCTACTCCACCGGCAACGCCCTGTCCAATCAGCGCTTAGGCAAGCTGAAAGAGTGTTCCACCGCCCACACGGAAGACGGCATTCTCTTCACTTTCACCTTCGCCAAGTATTCCGACGGCACGGTGGCTGTCCAAAGCACCTCCGCTATCCCCACCTGGCTCAATCTGACCAGCAGTCCCCGGCAGTATATCATCATTCCCCTTGTGGAAAGCGAAATGGACAACTGGCAAACCCAGTTCAGCCTTACCAACGGCGCTTACACCGCCTGCAAGGACTCCTATGGCCGCACCATGGCGATCATCGGCGAGGGTATGGAAAAGGCCCAGACCTACTACGCTTCCGCCGACGCCGCAAAGCAGACCGCATTGGAATCCGGACACTAAAGAAAAGGCAGAAAAAACATGATTCAATACACCCAGATCACCGATTTTTCCGACCCTGCGCTGGACATCTATGCCCGGCTGACGGAAGCTCAGCTCTTAAACCGCTTTGAGCCCAAGAAGGGCATGTTCATCGCCGAAAGCCCCAAGGTCATCATGCGGGCGCTGGATGCCGGCTGCGAGCCGGTCTCTCTGCTGGTGGAGCGGGGTCACGTCAACGCAGAAGCCGAGGAGGCCATCCTCCGCTGCGGCGATGTGCCGGTTTTCACCGCGCCGCTGGACGTGCTGACCCAGCTGACAGGCTTCCAGCTGACCCGGGGCATGCTCTGCGCCATGCGCCGCCCCCGGCTGAAGACTCTGGAAGAAGTCCTCGCCGGCACGCGCCGGGTTGCCGTGCTGGAAAACGTCCAGAATCCCACCAATGTGGGTGCCATCTTCCGCTCCGCCGCAGCGCTGGGCATGGACGCGGTGCTGCTGACCCCCGACTGTTCCAACCCCCTGTACCGGCGAAGCTGCCGGGTCAGCATGGGTACGGTATTCCAAGTTCCTTGGACTTACCTTGGCGAAAGCTGGATGGAAGATCTGAAAAACGCAGGCTACAAGACCGCATCTCTTGCGCTGAAAGACGATACTTTGTCCATCGACGACCCCCGGCTGCGGCAGGAGGAGCATCTGGCTGTGATTTTAGGCTCTGAGGGTGACGGTCTGACGGAGACCACCATCTCCGCCAGCGACTACACCGTGAAGATCCCCATGTACCACGGGGTGGACTCTCTGAACGTCGCCGCCGCCAGCGCGGTGGCCTTCTGGGAACTGCGAAGCCGATAAAAAGCACCCGACATTTTCATCATGGCCATTTTGGGCTTGTCTCTTAACGCACATGGAAATGGAGCTGGTCGCATGCATATCTTTGACAATAATACCTCCATAAATCGAGATGCTGTGGTTAATCAACTGTGCGCAGTTGTGGTGCCTATTTTATTTATCTGTGTGGGGCTATTGTTTATTTGGGGCGAAAGACTGGCAAACCAACTGCTCCGCAAGGATACCTACGATCAAAAAAGGATTCAGATCAGGGCATACGGAATCGTACGAACTTCCATTACGGCACTTCTCATGATTTTTGCCGTTGTGTATTTCTTATGTTATGGAATATGGGATATGGCAATTATCTTCGCCTTTGCCCTGCTTGGTTATGCATGGATCAAAGTAAGCACCTACTGTGTGCGCCTTGACTATACCTACCGGCACATCCGAATTCGCTCCCATAAAACTTCCTTGCAGATTCCCTTTACTGATATCACGAAAATGTGTTGGGAAACACATCCTGGTCAAATCGCATATACTCTGGTGATTTATGTCCGTTCCGGTGCAAAAATACAGCTTTCATCTGCCGACTTTATTGGGTTGACAAAACTAAAATCGATATACGATTTAGGAATGTACAAGCGATAGTACTCTGCCGGTAGCTGTTGATTCATTCAAAAAGGAGGGCGAATAGCGCGTATGTCTCAGCTTTTTGGAGTTACAATTGCGGCATCTCAAGTTCGTGGTAGTGAAAATCTCGATCTGTTTCTCTGTTTTTTCTATGCTTTGGTAGTCATGGGAATTATTGAAGGATTATTTGGCCCAGCGCTTTTTCGCAGGCTGAGAAATAACGATACACTTACAGGGTTGGTAAAACCCCGTCCGTTCGGGATTGCATTTAGCTTGTGGAACGAACTTTGTTTTGTCACAATGGCCTGCCTTGCCATACTCAACCATTTCACCACCTTTGCTTTTGTATTCGTCCTGCTTTCCATTGCCCACGGTATGTATATGGTGCAGATCTTGAGCACCCGGTTAGAATACGAATCGAATCGACTGTCGTATAAAAGCTGCTTCCGCAATCGCGAAATTTACTTAAGCCAAATTCGAAATGCCCGCTGGGATGCTCCTTCACGCAGCTTCGGATACCATCTGGTGCTGACCCTTCACGATGGGAGCGAGATTTCCCTGTCCCAAATCTATTTCATCGGATTGGTTGACTTGTGGGAGAATTTCGGAATGTAATCAACCGTTATGATCAAACCGCCACCCTGTCCGCATTGTGGACAGGGTTTTTGCATTTCACCTCTGATTTTCCACCGCTTGATGCCGAAAAAGTACCGGACACCGAAAAAGCTGTGACAAACCCATTTTTCCATTGTATAATAACGCCAGTTCTTAAGGACACCACATTGAAAGGGGTTGATCGCTTGAAGATCACATTGGAATCCGCCCATTTACCGGAAACGGAAGTCATCATCCGTGGCGATGCCACCAGCGACGAGGTCATCTCGCTGCTGCAGCTGCTCCGGGGCAGAAACAGCGGCAAACTGGTGCTGTATAAGGAAGATGAGCAGTACATCGTGGACATTTCCGATATCGTTTTTCTGGAGACCGGCGGCAGCCATGTCACCGTCTTCACCCAGAACCAAACCTACGAGGCCAAGCAAAAACTTTATGAGCTGAAAGAGCAGCTCGCGGCTTACACCTTTGCCCAGATCAACAAAAGCACTCTGGTCAACATTTCCCATGTCAAGTGCATTCAGGCGGAATTCAGCGGCAACTATCTGATCAAGCTGAAAACCAGAAAAGACATTCTCACCATTTCCCGTAAGTATTTCAAAGAATTTAAAGACCGAATTTAGGAGGATATTATTATGAAAAAGAATTATTTGCTCAACACCATCATCGGTATGGGCTTCGGCTTCCCCATCACCCTTCTGTGCATGACCTTGATGAGCGGCTATAGCGAAGTCATCCGGGAGTTCCTTGTCTGGATGGTCGCATCCGCCCTCTACGGCCTGCTCTCCGGCGTATTCTTCGACCTGAAGAGCAATCTGCCTCTCCCCGTGGCCATCGTCGCCCACTGTCTTGGCTGCATGACCATCACTGCAGGCGGCGTTGCCATTTGCGGCTACGGCAGCAGCTTCCTGTCCGCTCTGCTGCGCATCCTTCCTGTGTTTGCGGTAATCTATGTCGTGGTGTATATCATCGCCTTCTTCCTGATGAAGAACGACGAAAAGCAGATCAATCAGGCTCTGGAAAAGAACTGAAACAAAAAATGGAGGGTCTAAGACCCTCCATTTTAATTACGGTTGATACTCGGTAAACACCAGCGAGCCGTTTCTGCCGCTGACGGACACACTATAGTAGTGGGTCACGCCGTCGCCGTCCACGCAGGACAAGCTAAACATGGTCATATCGCCATAGAACACCACGCCGGCTACGAAGGCCTCCCCCGCCTTGACCTCGGGGATATGGAAGATCATTGAACCCTCTGCACGTGTCTCGCCATCCCAATCCAGCCATCTGAAGCAAACATTGGTCACATCCTCGTAGAAACGGAACGCCAGCAATTCCCTAAATTCCGAATCGTCCACCACGCACTGATGGACATTGTCCTGCTTCAGCAGGGTGTTATCCGCATAGTTGCCGGAGACCACCTCTCTGGCCTCGTTTCTTTTCCGAACGTCATTCAGATCCACCCAGCCGATGCCGGACTTCAGCCGTCCCCATAGGTTACCCTCATCGTCCTTCTTCTCTTCCACGATGGTGTATGTAGCCGTTTTCTCCACCACACCCACGAAGCCATAGTCATAACCCGGACCGGCATAGATGGACTGATCCGGCCGCACGATGCGCTGCAGGTAGCCCGGATCCTCCGGTGCCGGCTCATCGGGCTGCGCCGCCTCGGTGGTGGTCTTCTCAGGCTCGTCGTCAATCGATTCTTTGGTAGTACTCTGGGGCACATCCTGCGAACTTCCCTGTGTGCTTTCGCTGGCAGATTCCTCACGGTCGTGCCTTGTGTGCAGGCGGTCTCCACCGGCGCTTTCCTGTCCGCAGGCACACAGCCCCAACGCCAAGGCAAAGATCAAGCATACTGTGATCCGCTTTTTCATACCGTTTTACCTCCTGTAAATTTGATTTCTACCCACATTATCCGATTTTTCCCAATTCGTGTCAAGGATAAAATGTTGACAGGGGCAGCTTTTGCTGCCCCTGCAACTGTTTACAGCATATCGAGGATGGCCTTCTTGGGCCGTGCGCCCCGAGCCTGCTCCGTGATCCGGCCGTTTTCCATGACCACCAGCGTGGGGATGCTGACGATGCCGAACTGTCTTGCCAGCTCCGGCTCTTCGTCCACATTGATCTTGCCCACCTTGATGTCCGGCCGTTCCTTGGCGATTTCCTCCACGATGGGTACCACCATCCGGCAAGGGCCGCACCAGGGCGCCCAGAAGTCCAGCAGGACCTTCTTCTCGGATTCCAGCACCTCGCTGTGATAATTGAACTGATTGATATTGATAGCTGCCATAATGCATGCCTCCTTATTTCTTTTGTAGGGATATTTTAACCGATTTTTTCGATAATTTCTGTGATCTGGTCACATTAGCTTCTTGCCATGCCGTCCACGCTCAGCACCACGCCGGTGATATAGGACGCTTCGTCCGATGCCAAAAAGACGAATGCGTTGGCGATGTCCTCGGGCTGACCTAAGCGCCGCAGGGGGATCCGGGCGATCATCGGCTCGATGACCTCCTTGGGAACAGCCTTCATCATGTCAGTCTCGGTGA
Source organism: Clostridia bacterium (assembly GCA_021153265.1). Classification (GTDB taxonomy): domain Bacteria; phylum Bacillota; class Clostridia; order Oscillospirales; family Oscillospiraceae; genus Faecousia. Next base: position 14,139 of record JAGKTU010000004.1, on the reverse strand, counting down.
TGCCGGGGGCTACCGCGTTGACCCGGATGCCCTTAGGCCCCAGTTCCCGGGCGAGAGACACCGTCAGACCGTTCACCGCGAACTTGGAAGCCGGATACGCAAAGCCGCTGGGCTGACCGGAGATGCTGACCATGGAAGAGGTGTTGAGGATCACGCCCTTGCCTCTTGCCACCATGCACTCAGCCGCCGCCCGGGTGGCGTTGAACACACCCTTGACGTTTAAGTCCATGACCTTGTCGAAGGTTTCCTCGGTGTAGTCCATGAAGGGGGTGCTTTCAGAAACACCGGCGTTGTTCACCAGAATATCCACACAGCCGTATTTTCCCGTGGCTTCCCGGAAGGCACTTCTCACGGATTCCAGACTGGAAAGATTCGGGCTGATGCCGGCAATAGTCGCTTCCGGGTATTTTGCCTTGAGTTTCTCAACCGCAGCCTCGGCGGAAGCCTGAGAGCTGGCGGTGAGGATCACCGTAGCACCCTCTTTCAAAAATTTATCTGCCGTAGCAAAGCCGATTCCGCGGCTTCCGCCGGTGATGATGGCAACTTTATTCTCTAAACGCATATTCGTTTACCTCCTTGTTATCTTCTGGCTATAGCATACGCATTTTTTAAGAATATTTCCGTGACAACATCACAAAACCCCCGGAAGCATCCGCTTCCGGTTTCATTCCGATTCGCTGATCCATTTCTCCGCGCCCGAAGGATACACCGCCATATTGGGGTAGGAGGAATCCTTCGGTTTGTAAAAGAACCACTGTTCCTCCTCTTCGGAAAAGCTGTGGCTCCCTTGACTGCAAAAAACCTCGATTTGGGCATCGTTTTCCAGTACAACAAACAAGTCATTTGTCGGAGTAACATCAACAGAACGAACCCTCTGTCCAATGACTGCCGCACCGTGTTTTGCAATATTAAGATACATATCGTTATGCCTATAGTCCTCTTTATCCCAGCTTTGATAGTCTTGGGTAGTTAAGAGAATTTCGCGATTATGGAGAATTCTCGCAAAGCAGCTCACGTGAATCTCATACTCGCCAAATCGCAAAATCAGCACATCGTGGTATGCACCCAGGTCGGTAAGCGTTTGCCCGATTAGCTGGTTCACAGGGCTAAATATATCGTTTACAGATGTCATTTAGAAGTTCCTTTCTTAAGAGTCCAGCCAAACATCTCCTTGAAATCCTCATAGCATTCCGGGCAAATCCAGTCTGCATCCGGGGCATTCTGAGGTCTGGTGCAGTATCCCTCCCGCAAACACTCCGGATGGAGATAGAATTTATCCCAGCAGAACACACAGTGCTCGTGATCCCAGCGTTCCGAAAGCGGTTGGAAGGGTATGTAGTATAGAGGGATGTTCCGAAACTTCTCTTCATTGCCATATACAGGCCCCACACTCAATCTCCAGTCATCCTTTTCGATCATAGCAAACACTCCCATTCATCAATCCCATCTCGCCCCACAATTTCCCATCCCAACAGGTCGCAAACAGCAACTTTAATCCCTTGTCCACACCATCACCGCCTTTTCTCCGCGGAAAATTTACGCACCATCCGCTTGCCGGATGATCAGTTCTTTATAGCCGGTTTCTTCATCGAATTCCACGTCATAAACGTAGCCTTCCAGCTCGCCGATAACCAATTCACAGGTGGTATTGATGATATTTCCCACCACCAGATGGCCGCCGACTACGGATAAGTCCTCCTTGGAAAAGGATACATGCAGATGGCAGCGCTTTTCCGACACTGTTCCCATCAGGGACACGATTTCCATATGCTCGTCAATGTCCACGATGGTGACACCACTGGCATCCCGGACCCGGCCTTTGGACACGCATCCCACCGCACTGAGCACAACACCGGCTTTAATGGCATTTTTTACACAAAATTCCTCAATCGATTGCATCAGGTCTGCGCCCCGTCTCAGGCGCACAGCGTAACTTTTCATAGAACCCTCCCATGTATCCGGGACTTTCCGTCCATTTCTATCTTTATCATATCACAAAAACGGAAAAAGGCAAGAAAAGAGGGCGGCTGCTGTGCCGCCCTCGCCCGGTTACATCATTTCCTTTGCCAAACCTGCCACCAATGTGTGCATTTCCTTTTTGGATCTGGCATTGTGGGCTTTTTGCAAGACAATCTGCTTTTCCCCTTCGCTCATGGCGGCATAGGCCGCCATGGCCGGCGCATTCATCGCCAGTTCCATTCCAAATCCAATGGGTACTTTGTAAAAGTCCATAATTTCCTCCTTTATGCCGCCGCATCCAGCATATTTTCAATATAGATTCCATACCCCGTCGTCGGATCATTCACCAGCACATGGGTCACCGCGCCGATGAGCCTTCCATCCTGAATGATCGGCGAGCCGCTCACGCTGATGTCAAGTGTGGGACAAATAAATTTTATGTTTTTCTACGGTTTTTATGCGTTTTTGCAGGTAAAAGGCAGGTTTTTACACACCTCACCCGCGATCCCTAAGTTGACATAGATGAATTGTCGAAAAAGGAGACTTTTAATTTTTCTTTCCTTTTCGATAAATTCTGATATTTGCCGGACCGTCGGTTTGTTTATTGCCAGTACTTTTAATTGAATGCAATATATGATATAATCATAATAATATTTCGAATGCTTAAAAAGGAGAAAGATTATGTATCATTTTCGCGACATCATCTGCTATAAATGTAACCACAAGTTTCTTCACCTTGCCCATTCGATACCCGGTAATTCCTCCCATTACGAATACTATACAGCTGATACAGATGAGTTATTAGACTACGCAATATGTCCTAAATGTTCAGCTGAAATGGTTGTTTACAAGAATTCTCATATTGGTGTAAATCCAGATAGTGAGGGAATAATAAAGACACGCGTATATGGAATATAGATACAATGAAGGGGCTGTTGGTTTACAGCCCCTTCATTTCTATGCTGCCGCGTCTAACATGTTTTCGATGAAGATGCCATATCCCGTTGTGGGATCGTTGACGAGGACGTGGGTGACAGCGCCGACCAGTTTGCCGTCTTGGATGATGGGCGAGCCGGACATTCCCTGCACGATGCCCCCGGTGGTCTTCAGCAGTTCGGGGTCTGTGACCCGAATCAGAAAATTCCGGTTATCTTTCCGGTCTTTTGGATAAATCTTCAGAATTTCCACAGAATACTCCTGAGGTTCTTCCCCGTTGACCGTGGAACGGATGGTAGCCGCCCCGGTTTTCACATCTTCAAATGCCCCCACCGGCACAGGCTTTCCCAGCCATCCGATGGTCGTTTTGCCAAAAATCCCCTGGGGCGTATTGCGGCTCAGCTCCGCCACCGGGATGTGAGAAGCCGCTGCGCCCTTCAGCTGTCCCGGCGCGCCCACCTTGCCCCGGGTCACCGACTGCACCCTGCCCTGATAGGCGCTCCCGGATGTCATCGCCAGGATCTGCCCCCGGCTATTGTTCACCCCATGCCCCAGCGCGCCGAACGACCCGGTATCCGGGTCATAATAGGTCACGGTACCGATGCCTGCGATGCCCTGTCGAAGATAGACACCCAGCCGCTTCCCGTCCCCAGTCTCCCGAGGCGCCATAGTCAGCTTCAGCTCTTTGCCGTCCCGTTCCACCAGCAGTTCCACATCGCCGGTGCATCGCTGCAGCGCATTTCTCACATCTTCGGTGCAGTCCACCGGGGTGTTATCCACCTTCAAAATCTCGTCCCCTACCTTCAGCCCGGCTTTCTTTGCATTTTTACTCAATTTTTCGTCAAACCCGGCCACCATCACCGAATCATCCTGCAATTCCAATCCGATCACCCGTCCCACCGGGATCAGACTTTCCGCCGCCAAAACCGGCTGGGGCAGCAGCATCGCACATAAAACCACCGCCGCAGCCGAGATCCATCTTTTTTTCATAGCACAGCCCTCCTTTTCGTCTGCACTCTTAATATGACCCGGCGAAAAGTTCGTAACCGCTGAAAATGTCGAAAAATGAGGGATAGCCCGGAAACAATTCCACAATTTATCTTGCGATTTTTCAATCTGTTTATTAAAATAAATAGAAAACAAAACAGCGAGGAATGCACATATGAACTACGTTACCGATTACACTTCTCTCAACGCCCAGCTTGCCGCCCTCACGGAAGGCGTCCCCTATGAAACCGCCAACCTTGCCAACGCCGCCGCCCTTTTGTGGCAGGAGATGCCCGGCATCAACTGGGCAGGCTTTTACAAAATGACCGACGGCGCACTGGTTCTCGGCCCGTTTCAGGGTAAGCCTGCCTGCATTCTGATTCCCGTGGGCAAGGGCGTCTGCGGCACCGCCGTGGCGGAAGACCGCATCCAGCTCGTGCCGGATGTCCACCAATTCCCCGGCCACATCGCCTGCGACTGTGCCTCCAACTCTGAAATCGTGCTGCCCATCCATGTCAGGGGTGAGATTTGGGGCGTTCTGGACATCGACAGTCCCCACATCGGCCGCTTCACCGAAGAAGACCGGAAAGGTCTTTCGGAGTTTGTCGCCATTCTGGAGGACCGCCTTTCCTAGATATTATCCATTTACCTATTGACACAGTAGGTAAACCATGCTATCATTACCCATAGAATTACTAGGTAAATACCGAAGGAGGTATCTCATATATGTACGTCTACGCCGATAACGCAGCAACCACCGCCATGAGCCAAACGGCCATCGATGCCATGCTGCCCTATTTCAATAAAATCTACGGCAACCCCTCCAGCCTCCACTCCGTGGGTCAGGAAGCTAAAGAAGCTCTGGATGCCGCCCGCGCCTCTGTGGCCAAGTGCCTTGGCTGCGAGCCCCGGGAGATCACCTTCACCTCCGGCGGCAGCGAGGCCGACAATCAGGCCATCCGCTCCGCAGCCATTTTCGGCGCACGGAAGGGAAAGAAGCACATCATCTCCACCGCTTTTGAGCACCACGCCGTGCTGCACACCCTCCAGCGGCTGGAGAAGGAAGGCTACGAAGTGACCTATCTGGATGTGAAGGAAGGTCACAACATCACCGCCCAGCAGGTTCGCGACGCCATCCGCCCCGACACCTGTCTGGTCACCGTCATGTATGCCAACAACGAGATCGGTTCCGTCCTGCCCATCGCCGAGATTGGCGCTGTGTGTAAGCAGGCCGGTGTCCTCTTCCACACCGACGCGGTGCAGGCCGTCGGCCATCTGCACATCAACGTCAAGGAGCAGAACATCGACATGCTGAGCCTCTCCGGCCACAAGTTCCACGGCCCCAAGGGCGTGGGCGCACTGTACGCCCGTCGGGGCATTCCCCTGACCAACCTCATCGACGGCGGCGCACAGGAGCGCGGCAAGCGCGCCGGCACCGAGAACATCGCGGGAGTAAGCGGCATGGCCGCCGCCATGGTGGATGCCTGCGACCACATCGACCAGAATATGCCCCGTGTGGCCGCCATGCGTGACCGGCTGATTGAGGGCTTAAGCCAGATTCCCCACAGCGCCCTGAACGGCGATGCAGTCAACCGCCTCCCCGGCAACGTCAGCTTCTGCTTCGAGGGCATTGAGGGCGAAGCCCTGCTGCTCCTGCTGGATATGCACGGTGTCTGCGCATCTTCCGGCTCTGCCTGCACCTCCGGTTCTCTTGACCCCAGCCATGTGCTGCTGGCCATCGGCCGTGTCCACGACGTAGCCCACGGTTCTCTGCGGCTTTCCCTCTGCGAGTATAATACCGATGAGGAAGTGGATCACATCCTCAAGGTCGTCCCCGAAGTGGTTGCCTATCTGCGTAATATGTCCCCCGTGTGGCGTGACCTGCAGACCGGCAAAAGAGAGTATATTCTGTAAGCGGCGAGCCGCCGCCGGCAATTCGTGTTCGGTAACGAAGCTGCTCAAATAACGAAAAATGATTAAGGAGAATTAACATATGGCACTGTATAGCGAGAAGGTCATGGACCATTTTATGCACCCCCGGAATGTTGGCGTCATTGACGATGCCAGCGGCGTAGGCGAAGTCGGCAACGCCAAGTGCGGCGACATCATGAAGATCTATCTGAAGATTGAAAACGATATCATTGAGGACGTAAAGTTCGAGACCTTTGGCTGCGGCAGCGCCATCGCCTCCTCCTCCATGGCCACCGAAATGATCATGGGCAAGTCCATCCACGAAGCTATGGAGCTGACCAACAAGGCCGTGGCCGAGGCTCTGGACGGTCTGCCCGCCCACAAGATGCACTGCTCTGTTCTGGCCGAGGAAGCCATCAAGAACGCCCTGAAGGACTACTTCGACAAGAATAACATCCCCTACGACGCCGATAAGTTCCAGGAGCTCGATCACGACGAACTCCACAACGCCGTCCACGGCGAGTAAAGCTATGATCGTATCCACCAAGGGTCGCTACGCCCTGCGAGTCATGGTGCATTTCGCCCGTCGGGGCCGGGATGAGTACATTCCCCTAAAAGAGATCGCCGAAGCCGAGGGCATTTCCCAGAAATATCTGGAGTCCATCATGACCACCTTGAGCAAGGCCGGTTTCGTGGATGCCGTCCACGGCAAAGGCGGCGGCTACCGCCTAAACCGCCCCCCGGAGGAATATACCATCGGCTCGATTCTAAAGCTGACCGAGGGCGGCCTCACCGCCGTATCCTGCACCACGCAGGGTGCTTCCGCCTGTTCCCGGGCGGAGTGCTGCAACGCGCTGCCCATGTGGGAGCGCTTGGACAAGATGATCAACGACTTCTTCGAGGGCATCACCCTGGCAGATCTTTTAAAAGATAAATAAAAAACACCCTGTCCCATTTTCCGGGACAGGGTGTTTTCACATTTACTGGATATCGTAGACCTCACGGTCAATGTCATACTCCATCTGCTCTCTGAGCAGCTCGTAGCGCGGCACGCGGTTGCCCTTTTCGTCATACCGCCAGCCATTTTCATGGGGCGCCCAGCCCTCCATCAGCATCTGGCAGTCGGGATGAAGGTCTGCATACTCCTGGATCTGAGCCTTGGGGATCTTGGTATCCACCGCACGGAGCCGCTCCAGCTCCAGACCATACAGGCAAGTCATATCATCCACCTGCATCCGGCTGATATTCAGATGCTTCAGACTTGTACACTCAGCCAGAGGACTCAAATCGGTAACCTGACTTCCATACACCTCCAGATATTCCAGCTTTTTGCAGTTTACCAGCATGGAAATATCGTTGCAGTTGGTCAGACCGATGATGGCAGCCTCCAGATCGGGCATATATCCAAGGAAGGAGAAGTCAGAGATCTCCAGATTGTGACCAAAGTCTACATACTTCACTTCCGTGCAGTATTTCAGCACTTCGCAGTTCTCGTCCGTGACCAGCGTAGTGCGGATCCGGTGAGTATCGGTCAGGAATCCGGCCCGACGCATCATCCGGGGGGAATCGTAGTTCGGTTCTCTGATCCACACGCGCCACACGATCTTCGTTTCCGGGAAGTCCGTACGAAGCTGATCCATGACCTCGTTGTCGATTCCGCAGCCATCCAGCAGGAAGTACTCGCAGGCCGTCAGATAGGGCAGCACCGCCCGGATCTGAGGTTCGCCCTCGTTGCCGATGGGTACTAAATAATACTCGATCCTCTGATCTTCGGAGGAAACCGTCTGTCCAAACAGTTCAAACTTCACCCGGAAGCTGACCTCCGGGGCTCTTTCCCGAAGCTGATCCAGCTGATCGATTTCCCCGATGCTGTAAACGCAGCTTCCATCCTCTTTCACAAAGTTGATCTCCTGCAGCTGGGGCATCAGCGGCAGCACATCATACAGTTCCTGCGTCTGTTCCGGGGTCATCTGCGCCAGATCCAGACTTTGAACGTCCTGCTCCACCGTCTGGCCGAACAGCGCAATGCTGTAGTTCAGCTGCGCATTGGGGAATGCCCCACGAATCGCCTCCACCTTCTCATAGGGCAATGTGGTAGCGCCCAGTTCGATTTCGGCAACCCCTTTCAGTTCCGGTGCAGCTTCCAGCAGCTTATCCAGATCATATTCCATATTCTGCAGATCCAGCGCAGTAACATCGGGTTCCAGAACGGTACCGCCGATGTCCACCGTCACAGGTGTCGTCTCGATCCCCGCCCCGGCCGGCGCCTGATCTTTCGTGCACGCCGACAGCAGCATCAGCAACACAAGAATTGTCGCAAGCAGATATTTTCTCATAGCAAAAACTCCTTTCACGGATTTTCTGCTCCCATTATATTTCATTTTTCCAAAATATGCAATCATTTCTTGCATAGCAGCACAAAGGGTGCATCCAAAATGGACGCACCCTTTTCCCTTATTTCGGGATCGCATCATTGAGATCCGCCTGCTGGAATGTAAACCGGTATGCGATCTCATTTTCCTTCGGTTCCTGGGTCATCTCCAGCTCCGTAAAATAAGCCTGAATCGATCCCCAAACCGGATGGATCAATTCTCCGCTGCCCTCATTGTAAAAGAGTGCCGACAGCGCCTTAAAATCCGAAAATGCATCCTTTCCGCAGAACACCCCTTCGCCCTTGATCGTCAGTTTCCGGGGGCCCATGCCCCGAAACACCCAGACTTTCTGGCTGTTCTTGGTGTACACAGGCTCACACTGATAGAATTCCTCATACTTTTCGGGGTTTTCCGGCCAAGCCCATCCCTTATAGGACATTTTCTGCATCTCACTTCACCTCCCGGCGCAGTGCGATTCCCCTCCGGGTGCATACGCGTCCCTGCCGGGTAAACTCCCTTTTCACCGAAGTCCATACACACTCCCGGTAGTTTTCACTGCCATGCATCCCGGTGACTTGGATCGAAAAAAGCCCGGTCTGTTCCGCAGCATCTTCTCCCTCGAATGGGATCCGTTCCACAAGGCAAATGTCCCACCTGCCGCTGCCAAAGCTGATGCTTTTCGGCTCCCGTTCTCCCATAGCATAACGCGGTTCATGCTTGTGCTGCTCCTCCGACGTAAACTCCACCGCGTAAGGCAGCGGTTCTCCGTTGATGCTCACGCAGAACCCTGGTGCTTCCTGCTCCTCTTCCCCGGTGACCATGGTGGTGTACACCGCCTGAATATCTACGGAAAAGGTTCTGGTCAAACCGTCATACCTGCACCCCTGCATGGTGCATACCGCCCCATCCTCATGGAGTGCCTCCACTGCCCGAAGCCCTGCTTCCTCGCAGGCCGTGCCGCCCATACCGGCAGGACAGAGGATGCTCACCGCCACGGTAAGCTGGTATGCGCCCCTGTCCACCTTTCCGATATGTACCGTCGCCACCGGCTCGGTGACGGTGGTATGTTTTTGCCCGGAGTAGGCGCGCTTCGCCGGAAATCCTGCCTCCCGCAGCCTCAGTAGTACCCGTTCTAAGATTCCCATGCTTCCTCCCCGCCTTTCTGGGCGCACAATCCCCACAGGTACACAGCATCACCACCGTAGTAGTAAGGCTCAATGCGCTGCACAGTGTACTTTTTGCCCTCTACATCCAAGCAGTCACCCTCCCGGACATCGTCCTCCACACGGCCGATGTAGACATACTGCCCACGCTCCACCATGCCCTGAGGCCGCTCCATATGGATCATATTCTGGAAACTCTTGGACCGCACCGGCTGAAACAGCCCCCAGATCTTCCGCGTGCCATCCGTCCCGGTCAGCATCATGCCCACGCCATACTGCCGCAGGATCTTGTCCACCATGGCGCGCATATCATACCCCCCGGAAACTGAACCGATCCTTCAGATACGGTACGATCATAATTTCCGCCTGATTTCTCAGGCAGTTCGCCGCCGCATCGGCGCTGCTTTTGCGCAGGGTCAGATCACCGGCAGAAATCTCCTCCAGCCGGTCGGTGTCCCCCACCTCGTTCAGCGCCGCCAGTGCATACAGACTGGCAGCCGCCACAAAATCCGCCTTGCAGTCCTCCGGAGTCAGCCCCGGCCGCAGCCGAGCCGTCAGGGATGCCACCGATGCGGTGCATAATACATCCAGCATCTCCAGTCGGCTGCCCTCAAGCTGCCCTGCAAGCAGGGCAGCCTGAGCAAAAACCTGTTCCTTCAGCGTCATACGTTCAGAACGGCGGCAGCACCGTCACAGATCTTGCCGAAACCGCAGATGGTGGAGATGGCAGCGCGCTCCAGCTGGCGGTCGATGAGCTTGTCATGCTCCACCAGCACATCCCCGGCGCGAACCAGCTCCAGCGCGAAACGCTTATCCAGACCCACGATCACATTGTCGGCAACCGCACCGGTACGATGGAGCTGCGCACCCAGAGGGGTGTCAAATTTGCCTGCGCCCTGGAAATTCAGACCGGTCAGAGGATTCTGCAGTTCGGGAATCTTCAGCATCTTGGTCATGGTTGCGTTGTTGCACAGGATGCAGTTCATGGCATAAGGATCAAACTGGCTCCAGAAATCCACCAGCTGCTCATAGCCCAGAGTGCCGGCAGTTCCGGAAATGGGGCTGGTACCAACGCTGTACTGAGTGGCAGGATTCTCGTTGCCGTCGCCCTCGATCAGCACCTGAACCGCATCCGCAACCAGCTGCTTCTGGATGTAGGCGCCGATCTGGCGCAGCATGACACCGAACAGATCCAGCTTCTGGAACCGCAGGGACTCATAAGATGCCACCAGCATTCTGCCCCGCTTGGACAGCTTGATCAGATTGTTCTTGGTCTTGACAGTGGTCTCGGGGATGGCCTCGCCCTCAGCCACAGCCTCGGCGCGCAGATCCTCCTCGGTGGCATTGGAGTAGATGGAGCGGTAGTCCATAGAATCGATGACGGTGGTGGTTGCCACGATCTGGGGCAGGATGTCATTGTCCTCCATACCCTGACGCACAGTCCGAGCGATGTACTCGGGGAACAGCACCGCGGAATCGGCCGTGCTGAAGAACTTCTCCACGGGAGAAGAGCCGGCACCCTTGGCACGAATACCGAAGCGCTTCAGCTGACGCTGGAACGCATCGGTACCCTCCAGTGCCGTACCCCGATAGTTTTCACTGGGGTCCAGAGACTCCAGAACCTGGGAAAAACTCTTCCCCGCCTGCCGATACATACCCTTTTCCAGTCGCAGATTATCATAACCCATTTTACATTTCCTCCTAAAAATTTTTAAAATATATGGCCACCGGTATCCCGGCAAAACCTAAAATTGTAGGGGGCGGCGCCCTCGACGCCCCGTCCGATTGACACGGGTTTCGGAATATTTCAGATCAAGAACCCACTCTCGATCTCCTCATCCCAGCCGCCGCAGCCACCCAGCTGGGTCACCACGGGCATCTGCTGGTTGAATTTCTCCTCCAGCGCCCCTTTCAGCTTCATCAGGTCCTCCGCAGCCGCCTTTTCCACCACATTCTGCAGCACATCCTTCTCCGCACCCAGATCCAGAGCCAGACACAGCCGCACCACCCCATTTTCCAGTTCCTTGCGGTACTGCAGTCCCAGCTGAGACATCTTGCACAGCTGCCGGTACTCTGCCTGCGCACCAAATTCCTCCGCCAGTTCCTTTAAGCACCGCTGATTGCCGAATCCCTTCAGCACCCCAGCATTTCGCTGTGCCGGCACCGCCACAAAGGAGAATTCATAGGCATCCATAGGCTCTTTCAGCACCGCGCAGCACAGCTGCCCGTCGTAATATTCGCCCTTCTGATGGCCGCAATTACCATACTCGCCGCCGCAGATGGAACACATGGCAAACCCCATGGCGCAGCCTACGGATACTTCCTTCTTGATCCCGGCCTCAATGTCCGCGATCACCTCATCAGCCCGACCACCCCGCCGGATGTATGCCCATGCCTTGATAAAGCTGACATTTTCCTCCTTCACCACCTCCGCGGCGAAGATCCGTGCCACCTGTGCATCACTGCTCCACTTGTGGTCGACGATCCCGGTCTTCCCGATGAACAGCTTCGCCAGTTGTGGCAAAGCTGCGGTATCAAACCGCTCGTGATCCCGATCCACCTGATCGTCGCACAGCCGCAGGGAGAATACATACACCTGCTCCCCTGTCAGTTCGGCTTTCGCCTGGGCATTGATGGCCGCCAGCTGCACCGCCGTGGGCATCCCACTGCTTTGTACTTCCGTTTCCTTTTGAACCTGCATAACGTTACCTCCTTAAGTTGATTCTTTTCCAGCCTCTGCCCGGTACTTTTCCGCCTGTGCATGGTACAGATCCGCCTTCGCCTGCTCGGTAATGTCCTGCAGACTGATGTCGTTCCATTGGATCTCAACCCGGTTATCCAGGCCCTCCAGCGAAAGGAACGTCCGGCACACCCGATACAGCATCGGCTCCACAGTTCTGCGCAGCGCCCACAGTTCGCTGGTCAAAAGGTCTGCCTGCTGGGTACTCATACGCTCGGTGGTGCTCCAGTTCAAGCCAAGGAGGAACGGCGGCAGCCCGGTCTTCGCCACAAGCTGTTCTAAGATCTGCCGCACCGGCACCGCCGAATCCAGAATGGGCATCTCACCGCCGATGACCTTGATCTCCACATCCCCCACAGCCACAAAATCCCGCACCGTGCCGTTCTTCCCGTCTTCCATGGCTCTGGACCATTCACTTGCCACCTGTCTGCCCCGTTCCTGGATCACCGCAGGGTCCATATTCTCCGCGCCCTTGCAAATGACGCTGTAGCGAACATTCCCGGCCCGTTCCCAGTTGGTGCCGATGGCAGTGTAAATTTTCATCAGAATATCTGCCAGAAACGGCATCCCCCGGAAAATGCTTACGCCATAAGGGTGTGCCGGCTCCGGATTGAGGGTGGAGAACAGCAGCAGATGGGGGTACGGCAGCGGCCGCATCCGGCCCTTCTCATCCATGCCGCACAGCACGGTGTCCAGAATATCATTCCCCTCCTGCACCTCCAGCGCCGCCACATCGCCCCAGCATACCGCCCGGAGCTTGCCGCCTGCCACCACCATTTCACCCACAGCCCGGCCACAGGTCAGCAGACTGTCCAGATACCCGGTCAGGAAGCTGTCGATGCCCACCTGCCCTCTTCCGCAGGGAACGGTTCTCAGAAACTCCTCCAGCCGTTTCTGGGCGTTTTTATCCCGGCATACCACCTCAAACCCGCCGGACAATCGGATCAGTTTCCCCACCGCCGCATCCAGCACCGGCACCGCCTCCCGCAGTTCCCGGTACATCCGCTCCTCGCCGCCCCCAAGAGGCGTAAAGGATTTCAGCGCCCCAAAGGGATGGACATTTCCGCCTCTCAGCTGGCAAACTGCCGCCACATCCGTTTTTTCTTTTCGTTTCCACTTCATAATTTCCACTCCTTTCATTTTTTCCGCGCCACCGCGCAGGCGACAAATTCCGTCCCCTGCTGCCTACCCAGCACCGTGGACACAAAATACCGCATGTCGTCCATGGCATGGTCATGTTCCTTTTTCACCCGGTCTTTCGCCCCGGCGGACAGATCCCACACATACTCGTCCATCTCCCTTATGCAGTCTTCGCAGCCTTGGCAGATCACGATCCTGCCATCCTTTAAGCAGTCCGAAGTCAGCCGGATTCCGGAAAGCACATCGTTGACCGCCTTCTGCACCCGCCAGCCCTTCCGCCGCAGCACTTCCATAAAGCTTGCCGCCGACGGATCCACGATCACCGCCGTAACATTCCGATCCCCCACCAGTTTTTTCAGTTCCCCAGCATATTCCTCGTCGGTCATCTGCCTTTGTTCCTCCCGGGAGTTAAAATAGAACTCTTTCACCCGGTACCAGCTTCCACCCATCTTCCCCCACAGCCCCATGGACGTGGGATTCACCGTTCCATAGTCGCAGGAAACATACCACTTCTCGAACTGTCCTCTTGGCACATCCGCCACCATCTCAGGGCCAAAGAAATCGTACACTCTTCCCTCCGCCTGGGCCCATTGCCCCAGAATGTAGCGCCGATAGAAAACCCCTGTGTACAGCCGCCGGTACCGTTCCCGGATATCCTCCGTCAGCGACGGGTTGTCCTCCATGGTAAAGTGCAGCCGCAGGCATTTCCTCTTCTCCGCCTCCAATATCCAGGTCTTGTAGAACCAGTGATTCGGCCCTTCCGGGTTACAGTTGAACCACAACCTGCTCCCCGCCACCGAGCACCGGGCGCATGCCTGATCCACAAAGCTTCTGGGCATCAGCGCCACCTCGTCCAGCAGAATTCCGGCAAAGGTAATGCCCTGAATCAGGCTTGCAGAGCTTTCGTCCCTGCCGCCGAAGATGTAAAACT
>JAGKTU010000044.1 GCA_021153265.1 Clostridia bacterium | reverse complement strand
ACTGGCGCGGCAGCGCCTAAAGGCTTCCCCCGGGGGGAAGCTGTCAAAAATCTTTGATTTTTGACTGATGAGGAATGCGGGCAGAAATGCTTCGATTTACGATCTGTTTCAGACTTGATGAAACTTTACGCCCAGAAAAACCCTCATCCGTCACGGCTCACGCCGTGCCACCTTCCCCCAGGGGAAGGCTTTGGGCTGCGCCGCTAAACTACAATTTACCGTTCCAGAATATTTTCCATATTGTAAAGACCGGCGGGTTTGCCGGCGATGAAACGGGCGGCATCCACCGCACCGTCGGCCAGCATGGCCCGGGAGCCGGACTCGTGCTTCAGAGTCAAAGACTGGTTGGGCGTGACGATATGCACCTCGTGGATACCCACCACGTTGCCCATGCGCAGGGCGTGGATGCCAATCTCTTCGGGGGTGCGCTTGCCCTCGCCGCTGCGGCCGCAGTTAGCCCAAGCCTGAGGACGGACTTCCTTCACAGCGTTGAACAGCATCAGAGCCGTGCCGCTGGGGGCGTCCACCTTGCGGGTGTGGTGGACTTCCACGATCTCGATGTTGGCGTCGGGGAAGAAGGAAGCGGCCTGCTTGGCAAGGCGGCACAGAACCGCGATGCCCATGCTCACATTGCCGGAGAAGAAGACAGGAATCTCTTCGGAAGCGGCGGCGATGAGGGCCTTTTCCTCGTCATCGTGGCCGGTGGTGCCGATGACCGCGGCTGCACCGATCTGCTTGGCGTAGTTTAAGACGCTGCCCACGGCGGTGTGGTGGGAGAAATCGATGATCACATCGGCGGAAACTGCGCCCAGTTCTTCAAAAGTCTTGGGAACGCCGTTTTCGCCGTCAATGCTGACCTTGCCGACCACTTCGTCGCCTAAGATACCGCAGATCAGCTTACCCATGGCGCCGTTGGCGCCGCATACGATGGCTCTCATACTTCGATACCCAGCTTTCTCATCTCGGTGTAGAGCTTCTCACGGGTCTCGGGCTCCATGGGAGTCAGAGGCAGGCGCAGATGCTCTTCGCCAAAGCCCATGGCGGCCACGGCGGCCTTGGCGGGGATGGGGTTGACCTCGCTGAACAGGGCGTTGATCAGAGGCAGGAGCTTACACTGCCATGCGGCGGCGGTGGCGAAGTCGCCGGCCTGAGCGGCGTCGGTCATGGCAACGGACTCCTTGGGGACAACGTTGCTCAGCACGCTGATGGTGCCGGCGGCGCCCATAGCCATCATGGGAACGGTGAGGGCATCCTCGCCGGAGTAAATGTCCAGCTTGTCGCCGCAGAGGGCGCGCAGCTCCACCATCTGGGCCATGTTGCCGGTGGCTTCCTTGATGGCCACGATGTTGGGATGCTCAGCCAGCTTTGCCACGGTCTTGGGCTGCAGGTTGCAGCCGGTGCGGCCGGGGACGTTGTAGAGGATCACGGGAACGGTGGAAACGTCGGCCACGGCGGTGAAGTGCTGGATCAGACCGTTCTGGGTGGCCTTATTGTAGTAGGGAGTCACCACCAGAACCGCGTCGGCGCCCACCTCGCAAGCGTTGCGGGTGTTGGACAGGACGTGCTCGGTGTTGTTGGTGCCGGTGCCGGCAATGACGGGGACGCGCTTTGCAACCCGGTCGACGGTGTAGCGGATGACTTCCTTCTGGTCTTCCGGCTCGATGGTGGCGTTTTCGCCGGTGGTACCCATGACCACGATGGCGTTGATGCCGGATTCGATCTGGAAGTCGATGAAACGGCCCAGAGCCTCGTAGTCGATGGCGTTTTCGGTCATGGGGGTGACAATGGCGGTGGCCATGCCCTTGAAAATGGTGTTCTTCATATCTGTTTCTCCTTTTGTGTTGCTGAAATCAAACCCGGAAGCGGCTGAAATAGTCGTAAATGGGGGTCAGTTTTTCAAAGAATTCCCGTACCCGGTGCGCAAGCTCCGGGCCGAAGGTGCTTTCGCTGAAATCCTCGTGGATGATGCAGGAAATGTTGCCCTTCCATGCGAAATAGGGGACGAGGTCGGGATTGTCGGTGGGTTTGGGGCGCTTGTAGAGGTCGGCGGTGATTGGCATACCTACCGCTTCCTCGGTGGAGCGGATCAGCTCCAGAAAATCGTCGGGTTTTGCGGTGATATAGTCCCGGAAGTCCTTCATGGTGGAAACCCGCGGCCGCCAGAGGCAGAAGCCGTAGTTGATGCCGTCCGGGTTGATGTCGAAAAACAGGCAGGGGTTCTCTGCCCACCACTCCACGTCCTGCCGGATGCAGATCCAAAGGCTTTCCTTATAGGGCAGGGGGTGGTGCATACGGGCGTCCCGGTAGATGCGGCTGACTTTCAGGAGGGTGCCGCTGTGGTCCAGAAAGGGCTGGAACAGTTCTTTGCCCAGGGCTTTCATGGGTTCATACAGGGTGTCTACATATTGTTTTTTGTTGGCGAGAAACCATTCCCGGTTGTTGTTGAGGCGGATGCCCCAGAGAAAATCCACGGTTTCGGGGGTGAAGCCGGTGAACATGGTGGTCACCTCTTTCTGTATAAGGTGTTTTGGGGTCAAAATTCCCGGTGGCAGGTCTTCCATTGGAGAATGTTCTTCTTCCGGAACGGAACATCCCGGTTGGGAATGTCGAATTCATAGCGCTCGCAGGCGTTGATGAGGGTGGTGCCGTTGTATTCGGTCACCCGGGGGTGGTCGGAATAGCGCAGGTGGACGTGGCCGTAGAGCATATATTGGGGCTTGTAGTCGTCTAAAAGCGTTCGCAGTGCCGGGAAACCCCAATGGGCCGGGTCTTCGCCGTCGCCGAGACCCTCTGCCGGGCAGTGGGTCACCACGATGTCTACGCCTTTGTGCTTCCACAGCTGCCAGCGCAGCTTCATGATCCGGCGGCGCATCTGGGCGTTGGTGTACTGGAAGTCTCCGGGGCGGTACTTGCGGCAACCGCCGAGGCCCAGAATCCGCACACCGTTGTAGACCACGAAGTGGTCGTCGATGCAGTCGCAGCCCTCCGGGGGGCGTTTTTTGTAGCCGCCGTCGTGATTGCCGTGGACATAGAGCAGGGGGCAGCGGGCCATGGTCACCAGAAAGGACAGGTATTCCGGGTCTAAGTCGCCGCAGGAGATGATCAGATCATACTGGCTGAGCCGGCCGGGGCTGTAGTGGTCCCACAGAGCGTCACACTCTTCATCGGAGATGGTCAAAATCTTCACGGACGCCCTCCTCTGTATCTGTCAGTTTGTCCCGATAGATGCCCAATTCCCGAACCATTGCCCGGCTGCGGGGAAGGATCTGGTCATAGGTGGGGATCTCGCCCACCACATTGTCACAGAGCCAGTCCATGTGCAGAAGTTCCGAAGGGGTCAGGGTCTTGGTGCCGTCGTTCTTAAGAGAACCGTCCTGAGCCGTGATCTTTCGGGCGAAGGGGTCTAAGGTGCCGTCGGAGATGGCAGAACGCAGAAGTTTTGCCATGGTCTTGACACCTTCGGGAAGCTTGGAGGACAGATTGACGCTGATCACGCCGCTGTCCATGCCTAACCAGTAGTTTACCGCGCTGGAAGGATCCTTATCCTCTTTCTGCGGACCGGAAAGGATGCCCCGGAGGGTATTTTCGTAGAATTTGCCCCAGACCCACACCGGAGAACCAAGGGGGATCAGTCCGCCCCGGTCGTCCAGCAGGTAAGTGCCGTAGTTGCAGAAGTTTAAGTACATCTGATCCTGTGTGGGGACGTCCCGGTTGGACACCACCCGGATGCCGTCCCGGAAAAAGTCGGCCTGCGGGGTGCCTTCGCAGCAGGACCAGCGCAGCTCGATCTGCGCACGGGGGTTGGTGAGCTGGGCGCCCAAGGCAAAGGCGTTGATGGAGGCGGTCATGCCGAAAATGGGGTAAGAGGCGATGAAACCGATCCGGTTGTCCTGTGCCATGGCGCCGGCGATGGCACCGGTGATGAATTTCGCCTCGTAGATGCGGGCGTAATAGGTGCGGATGCTGGAATAGGGCTGGTCCACGGAGCAGTTGAAAAAGCGGACCTTGGGATATTTCACCGCGGCCTTCAGGGAGGGGCGGCTGAGCATGGGGGCGGTTGTAAAGATCACCTGCGCGCCCTCCTCCACCGCCTGATCGATGGCCTTTTCCGCAGCTTCGGCATTGTTGGCGTCGAAATAACTCCGGGTGGTGACCTGTTCGCCGAAGACTGCCTCGATGTGTTTTCGGCCTTCCTCGTGGCCCAGGACCCATGCGCTGGTGGAGGCATCCAACTGGTGGATGAAGGCCACATTCAGATGGTCCGGGGTGGCGGAGATGATTCGGGTGAGGAGGTTTGCCTTCTGGGGCTCATCGGCTTTCGTCTGCACCAGAAGCTGCTCGGGACGGGAGGATGCCACCACATCGCCGGTGATGGCGCTTAAAGTCTTTTTCAGTTCGGTAGCGGTGAGCTTGCCTAAGTCTTCGTAAGGATACAGCTTCAGCCACATCAAGAGGGCTTCTTCGGGAAGAACATCGGGCATTTTATCCTTCAGGGGCTCGAATGCGTCCTGAAAATAGTGGAAATAGGAATTGAAGGTGCGGCGGTCCTGCTCGGTCCAGACCTCGTCCTTCTTCCGGCCCATGGCCCGCAGAAGCTGGGCGTAGTCGCCGGGGCGGCGGAACTGGATGGTATAGAGCTTGGATACCTTATAAAATTCGAGAAATTCGGAATAGGCAACGATCCGGGGATCGTCGCTGGGTCGGGGCAGCACCCGTTTGACGGTGCCGGGGATTCGGGCTGCGCCGAAGGAGCGCAGGACGGAAACACGCTTGTTGCCCTCCTGAACGTAGAAGTTGCCTAAGTATTCGTAGCAAATGATGGGATCGCGGATGCCTTCGTCGCCCAGATGGTCGCTGCAAAGGCTGATCCACTTGGCGGCGAACTCGGAATCCGGCGCCAGCAGGGGACGGAAGCTGGCGGTGAAGGCGGAGGTGCGGCCTGCGGACTTGGTGCCCACGATCCGCTGGGCAGGAACCTCCAGATCGCCGAGTTCCAGCACGGTCATATCGGCAAAGTCCGGCAAAATCTCATCCAGAACGGCGGGGTAGGGGTCGCGATCCAAAGCGAGGAGTTCTTTATATTCCTTCTGGCCCTGTTTCAGCGCCAGTGCATATTCTTCAGTTGCAGATTGCAGGTTCAAGAAATGGCCTCCTTATTGGGAACAATTTCACAAATATATCATAACGGATTTTTGGGATTTTTCAATAGATATCTATTACCGAAAAACATATGTTTTCCGGTGAAAAATTGTGGTTTCTGTTATGAATTCCATAGGTCATTGTTGGGGAGAACCAAGCCCTTCCCGCAGATGTGATGCCGGCAGAACCGGTTATGCCAAAAATAAGACAATCTTAAGAATGAAAAAGTCTGCTTCGCCGGGGTTCGCCTTGTATTTTTTACCAAAAATGTTTATAATGGAGGTAAATGATGAAACCGGGAGGTATGGAGAATGTATACCAAGGAAGTGAGCGTCACCGCCCATTCCCAGCAGATCCTGAACCATGTCCGCACTGTGGTGGTGGGCAAGGATGCAACGCTTTTGTGGGTGCTGGCGGCGATTTTGGCAAGAGGCCACATCCTGCTGGAGGATATCCCCGGCGTGGGCAAGACCACCATGGCACTGGCGTTCTCGAAGGTGCTGGATCTGGACTACGGACGGGTGCAGTTTACCCCGGACGTGCTGCCGTCGGATGTGACAGGCTATTCCGTCCCCGACGCGGCCACGGGAAAGATGGTCTATCAGCCCGGTGCGGTACTGACGAACCTGTTTTTGGCTGACGAGCTGAACCGGGCCACTTCCCGGACCCAGTCTGCATTGCTGGAGGCTATGGAGGAGGGGCAGGTCACCGTGGACGGTGTGAGCCATAAGCTGCCCCAGCCCTTCGTGGTCATCGCCACCCAGAATCCCACCGGCGCGGCGGGTACGCAACTGCTGCCCGACAGCCAGATGGACCGGTTTACGGTGCGGCTGTCTCTGGGTTACCCCAGCGCCAGGGACGAGATCGCCATGGTGATGAACCG
This sequence comes from Clostridia bacterium, assembly GCA_021153265.1. Taxonomy (GTDB): domain Bacteria; phylum Bacillota; class Clostridia; order Oscillospirales; family Oscillospiraceae; genus Faecousia. The sequence goes on along the minus strand of JAGKTU010000044.1, from coordinate 11,726 downwards.
GCAGGGGCGCAACCCGCTGGAGGAACTGAACCCCCTGCTGAGCCGGGAGAATCTGGTTGCCATGCAGGACGCGGTGGCGGCGACGTATATGGGTGAAGCCGTGGTCAAGTATCTGGTGGATCTGATCGGCGCCACCCGGAAGCATGAGGATATTTTGCGGGGCGCATCCCCCCGTGCGACGCTCTCTGTCATGTCCATGGCCAAGGCCGTGGCGCGGCTTCGCGGTCGGGATTATGTGATCCCCGGAGATGTTCGGGAGGTCTTTACCCACACCGTGGCCCACCGGCTGCTCCTCTCGCCCAAGGCACAGGGACAGAACAAGACCCCGGAACAGGTGCTGCAGGGAATCCTCTCTGTGGTGCCGATGCCGAAACTGCGCTGATATGGCAGGGCGCAGGTGGATATATCTGACGGCACTGGCTGTCAGTGTGGTGTTTTATCTTGCGTATCAGGAGTGGTTCTCCTGGTTTGGGCTGGTGATTTTGCTGTGGCTGCCCTGGTTCAGTTTCGCCGTGAGCCTGCCGGCCATGCTGAAGTTTCGCTCCGGCATTCTGTGCCCCCGGCGGATGTCCATGTGTGCGCAGGCAGAAGCGAAACTGGCCGGCTGGTGCGAGCTGCCGGCACCACCCTTCCGGGGATATGTGGGGCTGAAGCAAAACTTTACCGGGGAGACTCTGCGGAAAAGCGCTGCAATCTCTGTACCGACGGAACATTGTGGCTGCGTCACGGCAGCGCCTGAGAAGGTAAAAGTTTACGATTATCTGGGACTGTTTGCGCTGAAGTGCAAAGTGGCAGAGCCGGCGGCGATTCTGGTGCTGCCGCGGCCGGTTCGGGTGCCGGAATTGCCGGAACTGGAGCAATTTCTCGCCCGGGCGTGGCGGCCAAAGCCCGGCGGCGGATTCGCGGAGAATCACGAACTGAGGCTGTACCGACCCGGTGACAGCCTGAATCAAATTCACTGGAAGCTGACGGCGAAAACCGGAAAGCTGACCATTCGGGAGCCTATGGAGCCGATCCGCGGGCAGCTTGCCCTGACCATGAACCTTAGGGGAACGCCGGAGGAGCTGGATCGGAAAATGGGACGGCTTCTGTGGATCGGAAATCATCTGCTGGGCCGGGAACTGGGCTTCACCCTTCGGGTGATGACCGGCGAAGGACTGCGCAAATGGCAGGTTCACTCCCGAAAGGCGCTGGATGCGGCTGTGGACAGCCTGCTGTCAGCGGAAATTGCCGGAAAGGGCGATGTGCGGCAGGCGGAAGGAAGCTGCGGCTGGCAGTATCATATCGGAGGTGAGCCGGTATGAAGTGGGAAAATCTGAAAAATGGCGTGATTGGAGCCGCTTTGGCGTTTTTGATCGCATTTGGCGGTGTGGGATGCCTGACGACAGCCTTCCGTCTGGATGTGGAAACGGTACAGACGGCGTTCTGGTACTTATGCATTTTCAGCATCGGAGCGGTGTGCTTCAGCCGGGGCTGGGGGATCTGGTTCCTTGGACTGGGGGCGCTGGTCACAGGATACCTGTGGCACAGCAGCAATCTGACGGCGCAGCTTTCTGCGCTGATCCATGTGCTTACCACCCGGTATCACAATGCCTATGGCATCGGTATTTACGGTTCTCCCGGAGATGTGGGGGAGCTGGTGGGATTGCTGGGGGCGTTGACGGGTACGTGGGTGGCGTATGCGGTGTGCCGCCGGAAGGGGAACGGTCTTTGCGTGTGTCTTGGACTGCTGCCGCTGGCGCTGTGTCTGATTGTGACGGACACGGTGCCGGAGGAGGGATATTTGTTCTGTCTCTTCTTCGGTATGACGCTGCTGCTGCTGACCGGATATGTCAGAGGACAGGATGAAGCGCAGAGCATTCGGCTGACGACGATGCTGGCGCTGCCGCTGGCGGCGGCGCTGGGGTTGATGTTCTGGCTGGTGCCGCAGGATGGGTACGATCAGCACCCGGAAGAGGTTCGGATGTGGCTGATGGAGAAAATTTCCGAGATGCCCGAGACCTTTGGGGAACTGTCGAACCGGTTTGCACAGCAATTGGAGGGCGTACCTCAGTCGGAGGATGTGGATCTGACGGAGGTCGGCCCCATGCGGCAGTATGAATACCCGGTGATGGAGGTGGAGTCGCAAAGAAACGGCGTGATCTACCTCCGGGAACGGGATTACGACCGGTATACCGGCACCGGCTGGGTTTCCACGAAAGATCGGGAGGAAACCTTTGTGGCCAGAGAGGAATGGGTAGGCGGAGAAAAAATCACCATCACCACCCGGTGGGGACGGGATGCCTATGTACTGCCCTATTATCCCGATGAAGAGATGGAACTGGTGGGCGGCTGCGCGGAAAATGAGGACAAAGAGAAAAGCTACAGCTTTGTTGCCTGTCGGCCGGATTTGGATATGACTTTAGTCTACGCGGATGGCACCCGTTTTGACGGTGAGGAACTGAAGTATCTGGGTTTGCCCAGAGTGACCCGGGATGGGCTGAATGAGATCATGCCTCAGCTTTTGTCCAACGAGCGCACAGCCACAGAAATCGCCGGGACCGTGGCGGATTATGTCCGGGCAAGTGCGGAATATGACCTCAATACCGGCAGGATGCCCCAGACGGAAGGGGATTTCGTCCTGTGGTTCTTAAATGACAGCGACACAGGCTACTGCGTCCACTTTGCCACCGCCACGGCGGTGCTGCTCCGGGCGGCGGGGGTGGAGAGCCGGTATGTCACCGGGTATATGGTCACGACGAAGGCCGGGGAGCCGGTGACGGTCACCGGAGCGGATGCCCACGCGTGGGTGGAATACTACGAACCACGGCTGGGTGCGTGGATCGTGCTGGAGTCCACCCCCGGTGCGACTGGCAGGGAGGAAACCGAACCCACCCAGCCGAGGCCCACCCAGACAACCGAGCCGACGCAGCCATCCACACCAAAGGAGACCACGCCCGATGCCCAGCCGCAGCAGGCAGTGCCGAAAGAACAGCCGGAAAAGTGGATTTTTGCGGCGATTCTGGGCTGTGCGGCGGTGCTTGCGTTGCCGGTGCGGCGGTGGGTGATCCTGTACTGCCGGGAAAAGGCAAAAAAACTGCCTGCGAACCGCTATGGCCTGACCCTCTGGGGGCAGTGCGAGGAACTGGCGAAGGCGCTGGGTACAAAGCCACCGAAGGAGCTGGAATCCATCGCCCAGAAGGCGAAATTCAGCCAGCACACCCTGTCGAACGGGGAACTGGCCGCGCTGGAGGTCTATGTGACGGAATCTGTCGCCGCCTGCCGGAAAAAGCCGGTGTATAAACGGCTGATCGACCGGTATTGGCGCGTGCTGTATTGAGAATCAACCACCTGTGACGATGGTCGCAGGTGGTTTTCTTCGTCTTTTTATATCGATACGTAGATACTTTTTGGTTAAAATTTGTTCAAAGTAACAAAAATGGGATGGACAAACCGGGATAGATGGTTTATTATTAAAAATAGAGAATCGAATTTTCTCCGCGATTATTAAAAGAGGTGAAGCAACATGGCGTTTTCGTTCTTTGGTGGTGTCCATCCCGAGGAAAACAAGTGGTACACCTGCGACCGTCCCCTGCAGGAATACCCGGAGCCGGATGTTTTGGTGATCCCGATGTCCCAGCACATCGGCGCGCCCTGTAAGCCCTTGGTGAAAAAGGGCGACTTGGTGAAAAAAGGTCAGAAAATTGGCGACAATACGGGCCTGTGCGTGCCGGTTCACGCATCCGTGTCCGGTAAGGTCAAGGCGGTGGAGGCAAAGCCTCACACCAGCGGTGTCACTATGATGAGCGTGGTCATCGAAAATGATCACCAGAGTACCCTCCACGAGGATATTCAGCCCCGCACTCAGGAGCAGGTGGATGCCCTAACTACGGAAGAGCTGATCAGCATCATCCGGGAGGCCGGCATCGTGGGTATGGGCGGCGCGTCCTTCCCCACCCATGTCAAACTCTCCGGCGGCATTGGCAAGGTGGATACCGTTATCGTCAACGCCGGCGAATGTGAGCCCTACATCACCGCAGATGACCGGCTGTGCCGGGATATGCCGGAAAAGGTCATCTCCGGCCTGCAGATCATCATGCGGATCTTTGGCTTGAAGGAAGGTCACATCGCCATCGAGAACAACAAGCCCGAGGCCATCCGGGCCCTGAAGGCTCAGGTGGGCGGCACCGGCGTGGTTGTGGATGTGTTCCCGGCCATGTACCCCCAGGGCGCAGAAAAGCAGCTCATTCAGGCGGTGACCGGCAAGCAGGTCCCCTCCGGCGGCCTGCCGGCGGCGGTTGGCTGCGCGGTATTCAACGCGGCTACCTGCAAGGCTATCCATGACGCGGTGTATGACGGCATGCCCCTGATCCAGCGCATCGTTACCGTGTCCGGTGATATTCTGATGGAGCCGAAAAATCTGATCGTTCCCATCGGTACCAGCTTCAATGATTTGATGGATGCCTGCGGACATTCCGAGAACCCCTACAAGGTCCTCTCCGGCGGCCCCATGATGGGCATGGCTCAGTATGACCTGTCTGTTCCTACCACCAAGGGCGTCAATGCCGTGACCATCTTAGGCCATAAGAACCGCTATACCGTCAAGGAACCCCAGTGCATCCGCTGCGGCAAATGTATCGAGGTTTGTCCCATGCGGCTGATGCCTGTGTTGATGTACAAGGCGCTGTTTACCAATGATGTGAACGAACTGAATGCCGTTCACATGATGGACTGCATCGAGTGCGGCTGCTGCGCTTACAATTGTCCCGCTGCACTGCCCCTGGTGCTGGGCTTCCGCTCCGGCAAGCAGCGCATCCGGGATGCTGCGGCGGCTGCGGCATCTAAAAAAGTGTAAGGAGGTGGAAATCGCAATGGCACAGATGAAATATTACTATGAGCTGACGATTTCCAGCTCGCCCCATGTACATTCTCCCGTCACCACCCGGACCATCATGCGTGACGTGATCATTGCCCTGCTGCCGGCACTGCTGGGCGGCGTGATCTTCTTCGGTTCCCGGGTGCTGATCGTCACCACGGTGTCCGTGGCGTCCTGTGTGTTCTTCGAGTGGGCTTACTGCAAGCTGACGAAGCGCAACAGCAAGACCTATGACCTGTCGGCAGTGGTCACCGGCTTCCTGCTGAGCTATGTATGTCCGCCTACCATCGATTACTGGATGATCGTGCTGGGCGCCCTGTTTGCCATCGGTCTGGTGAAGATGCTCTTCGGCGGCATCGGCCGGAATGTGGTGAATCCCGCACTGGCAGGCCGTGCATTTATGTTCAGCTGGCCTGTGGCCATGTCCACATGGGTCAAGGTGGGCTTTGACAACGCCGTTACCATTCAGGACAACACTGCATCCGTTCTGGCAGTGGACGGCGCTACCGCTGCCACCCCTCTGGCAGCTATGCACCAGGGCCTGTTGCCCGATGTTTCCCTGCTGGATATGTTCCTCGGCAATGTGGGCGGCTGCATCGGCGAAACATCCGTGCTTCTGCTGCTGATCGGCTTTGCGTATCTTCTGTGGCGGAAGGTCATCACCCTCAGAATTCCGGTTGCTTACATCGGAACCGTGGCGGTGCTGACGTTCCTGTTCCCCATGGGCCAGCCCCGGCTGCTGTGGATGGCCTATCAGCTCTGCGGCGGCGGCCTGATGCTGGGTGCCATCTTCATGGCAACCGACTATGTGACCTCCCCGGTCACGGCTAAGGGCCAGATCGTCTACGGCATCGGCTGCGGACTGCTGACGGTGCTGATCCGCTACTTCGGCGGCTATAACGAGGGCGTTTCTTACGCCATTTTGATCATGAACTTCACCGTGGTGCTGCTGGACCGGATCGGTCGCCCCACCAAGTACGGCGCAAGCGCAAAGCGGAAGGAGGCGGCAAAATAATGGCCAATCAGACTTCCCGGAAGAAAGAATCCACTGTTAAATATGTGCTGCGGCTGACCTTTACGCTGTTGCTGATCACCTCGGTGGTGGCGGCGGCGCTGGCAGCTGTCAACGCGGTCACCGAGCCGATTATCAAACAGCTCAACGAACAGAAGACCCAACAGGCCATCGAAACGGTGCTGCCCGGCGGTTACAGCGAAACCATCGAGAATTTTGACGACCAGAACGGTCTGGTCACCAAAGTATACAAAGGCGCAAACGGCTATGCCATGGAGGTCAGACCTGCCGGTTTTGACGGCGAGATCGTCATGATGGTGGGCGTGGACTTTGAAGGCAAAGTTCTGGGCATCAGCGTTGTGTCCCACACCGAAACCGCAGGTCTGGGTGCTGTGGCGGCTGCCAAAACCGAGGCCGGCAACGCTTTCCGGGGTCAGTTTACAGGCAAATCCGGCGAGATTTTGGTCAACAAGGATGGCGGCGACATCGATGCCATCACCGGCGCAACCATCACCTCCCGGGCGGTGTGCGTGGGTGTTTCTGCGGCTGTCGCCTGCGCGGTAAGTCTGGGTTAAGGAGGCAGATGTATGAATTTTAAGAAACAATTCAAGGAAGGTCTGCTGACCAAAAACCCGGTCACTGTCCAGCTTCTGGGCATGTGCTCCACCCTTGCGATCACCACAAGCCTCTTTAACGGTCTGGGTATGGGCGCGGCGGTTACCATCATTCTCATCTGCTCCAATGTGCTGATTTCTGCTCTGCGGAAGGTGATCCCCTCCCAGATCCGCATCGCGGCTTACATCACCATCATCGCCGGCTTCGTCACCGTGGTGGATCTGTTCCTGCAGGCATTCATCCCGGATCTGGCTGAGAGTCTGGGCGTCTTTATCCCCCTGATCGTGGTCAACTGTATCGTCCTGGGTCGTGCCGAGGCCTTCGCATCCAAGAATGGCGTGCTGGCTTCTGCGGTGGACGGTCTGTGTCAGGGCATCGGCTACACCGTGGCGCTTACCATCGTGTGCGTCATCCGGGAACTGCTGGGCTCCGGTACCTTCGGCGGCGGTCTGCTGAACGGCGGCGAGGGCATCCGGCTGATTCCTGCAGAGTATCCGGCTATGCAGATGGTCATGCCCGTGGGCGGTTTCCTGGTGCTGGGCTTCGTCATTGCCGGTTCTCAGTGGCTGATGCAGCATCTGGAGAAGAAAAATAAGAAGAAGGAGGCTGCTAAGTAATGGAAGCGATCTTAGGTATCATCATTGCCGCGCTCCTGAGCCAGAACTTCATTCTGGTGAAATTCTACGGCATCTGCCCCTTTATGGGCGTTTCCAAGAAGATCGACACCGCCCTCGGCATGGGCATGGCGGTTACCTTCGTCATGGCGCTGGCTTCCGCCGCCTGCTGGGTGGTCAATGAATTCCTGCTGGTGCCGCTGAACTTGGGCTATATGCAGACCGTTGCCTTCATTCTGGTCATCGCCTCCATCGTGCAGGTGGTGGAAATGTTCCTGAAGAAGGCTGTCCCGGCGCTGTATAAGGCTCTGGGCGTGTTCCTGCCTCTGATCACCACCAACTGTGCCGTGCTGGGCGTGGTGCTGGTGAATGTGCAGGAGGGATATAATTTCCTGATCAGCGTCATCAACGGCGCAGCCGGCGGTCTGGGCTTTACCCTTGCCATCGTGCTGTTCGCCTCCATCCGGGCACGGGTGGACAAGGCCAATCCTCCGGAGTGCTTCCAGGGCTTCCCCATTGCGCTGATCACCGCGGGACTGCTGGCGCTGGCGTTTATGGGCTTCTCCGGCCTGAGTATTTTCTAAGGAGGACGGCGAGATGTTTGAAATTGTGATTGCGATCGCCATTTTGGGCGGTTTGGGATTGATTTTCGGTCTGGTTCTGTCGGCGGCCTCCAAGGTCTTCTATGTGGAGACGGATCCCCGGCTGGATCAGCTTAATGAGTGCCTTCCCGGCGCCAACTGCGGCGGCTGCGGCTATGCCGGCTGTGGCGGCTACGCTGAGGCTGTGCTGAAGGGCGAGGCTGAGATTGGCAAGTGCAACTCCGGCGGCAATGAGTGCGCTCAGGCCATGGCGGCCATCATGGGTATCAAGGCCGAAGCCGTGACCCGGAAGGTGGCACTGGTGCGCTGCTCCGGCGAAAAGACCTACGACAAGGACGGCAACCTCCTCACCGGCGCCAGAGTAAAGGCCAATTACGAGGGTTTCATGGATTGCCTGTCTGCCACCAAGGTTGGCGGCAGAGGCCCTCTGTCCTGCAAATATGGCTGCTTAGGCTTCGGAAGCTGCACCAAGGCCTGTAAATACGGCGCCATCAAGGTGGTCAACGGCATCGCCAAGGTGGACGAAGATCTGTGTGTGGGCTGTATGGCCTGCGCGCAGGTGTGTCCCCGCGGGCTGATCGTGGCGGTGGAGCCGGGACGGAATGTGGTCATTGCCTGCAACTCCATGGCCAAGGGCGCGGTTACCACCCGCGGCTGTACCGTGGGCTGCATCGGCTGCGGCCTGTGCAAGCGCATCTGCCCCAATGGTGCCATCACCGTGACCAACAATCTGGCGGTCATTGACTATTCTAAGTGCGACAACTGCGGCCTGTGTGCCACGGTGTGCCCCAAGAAGCTGATCAAGGACTCCAATGTGGAAAATCTGCCCGACCCGGCGGTGATTCACTCCCGGAACAATCCGGATGCCAAGGTCAAGTGAATATGAATTTGTCCCCTCCCGGCCGGGAGGGGACGCTTTTTTTCGTACCGGGGCAGTTTTGGTTGACTTTCCCGGAGAAAGTGGGTACAATAAATATAACTATGGAAAAAAGGAGGATACCGCAATGGATGCTGGCAGTAGTGGCAATATACCCGGTCGAAGTAGCCTTAGACCCGCATTCATAACGGGTCTGTAGCCTTTTGACTGCGTATTTGCCCCTTATTTTGAAGAATTAAGGAGGAAAATATGGCAGAACGTTTTGAAATCGTAGAAAAAGCCCTCCTGAAAATGCTGGAGGACAAAAAATATTCCACTCTGCGGGATATTCTCGCCACCATGAATCCCAGTGACGTGGCGGCGATCTTCGGAAGCCTGCGGGATAAGCAGATTCCGCTGATGTACCGGCTGCTGCCGAAAGAATTGGCGGCGGAGACTTTCGTTGAGATGGAACCTGAGGATCAGGAGCTGCTGATCCAGGGTTTTTCCGATAACGAGCTGAAAGAAGTGCTGGAAGAGCTGTACGTGGACGATGCGGCGGATCTGGTCGAGGAAATGCCGGCCAATGTGGTCAAGCGGATCTTAAAGCAGGCCGACCCTGAGATGCGCGCTTCCATCAATCAGATTTTGCGCTACCCCGAATACTCCGCAGGTTCCATTATGACCACGGAGTATGTGTCCCTGCGGCCCAACATGACGGTGGAGGAGGCGATCCTGCGTATCCGCCGCCAGGGCGTGGATAAGGAGACCATCTATACCTGCTATGTTACGTCCAAGGATCGGAAGCTGATCGGTCTTGTCACCGTCAAGGATCTGCTGCTGGCAGAGGACGACGAGATGACCATCGAGGAGATCATGCTCACCAACCTGATCTTCGTCAACACCAAGACCGACCAGGAAGAAGTCGCCCGGATGTTCAGCAAGTATAACTTCCTTGCTCTGCCCGTTGTGGACGGCGAGGGCAGAATGGTGGGTATTGTCACCTTCGATGACGCCATGGACGTCATGGAAGAAGAGGCCACCGAGGATATGGAGCTGATGAGTGGTATGACCCCCTCGGAGAAGCCCTATCTTCGCAGCTCCGCCTTTGAACTGTTTAAGAACCGAATCCCCTGGCTGATGCTGATGATGGTATCTGCCACCTTTACCGGCCTGATCATGACATCCTTTGAGGATGCTCTGGCAGCGCAAATTGCCCTGTCTGCTTTCATTCCCATGCTGATGGGTACCGGCGGTAACTCCGGCTCCCAGTCCAGCGTTACCGTGATCCGCGGTCTGAGCCTGGGTGAACTGGAATTTAGGGATATCGGCATCATTTTGTGGAAAGAGATCCGTACCGCTGTGATGTGCGGCGTGGCGCTGGCAGTGGTTTGCTTCGGCAAGATCTGGCTGGTGGACCGCATGATGATGGGCAACACAAACATTACGCTGCGGGTGGATCTGGTGGTGTGCCTGGCTCTGGCGGTGACCGTCGTTGTGGCAAAAATCGTCGGCTGCCTGCTGCCTATGGCGGCGAAAGCGGTAAAGCTGGACCCGGCGGTCATGGCAAGCCCCTTTATTTCCACCATCGTGGACGCTCTGAGTCTATTGGTGTATTTCCTGTTCGCGAAGATGATTTTGCATGTATAAGGTATAAAAAGGCGAGTCCCAAAGGGACTCGCCTTTTTTGTGTACTTGGGTTAGCGGGTCTGGCCGGTGCCGTGGATGACATACTTGTAGCAGCACAGTTCCTCCAGACCCATGGGGCCACGGGCGTGGAGCTTCTGGGTAGAAATGCCCATTTCGCAGCCGAGGCCGAACTCGCCGCCGTCGGTGAACCGGGTGGAACAGTTGACATAGACTGCAGCGCTGTCCACGGTGCGGGTGAAGTAGGCGGCGGCAGCATCGTTCGCGGTGACGATGGCTTCGCTGTGGCCGGTGGAGTGGGCGGCGATGTGCCGTGCAGCTGCCTGCACGTCGTCCACAATGCCTACGGCGAGGATGTAGTCTAAGAATTCGGTGTCGAAGTCCGCCTCGCCGGCAGGAGTGCCGGGGATGATGGCGGCGGCGGTGGGATCAAGTCTGAACTGCACCCGGTCGGAAAGCCGCTGATGGAGCTTGGGCAGGAATTCTTCGGCGATATCCTTGTGAACCAGGCAGACCTCCGCGGCGTTGCACACGGAAGGACGGCTGGTTTTGGCGTTTTCAATGATATTCAGCGCCATTTCCTGATCGGCATCCTGATCCACATAGATGTGGCAGATGCCGGTGCCGGTCTGGATGCAGGGGACTCGGGCATTTTCCGTGCAGGCGCGGATCAGACCTGCGCCGCCCCGGGGGATGAGAAGATCCACATAGCCCACGGCGGTCATCAGCTCCATGGCGCTGGCTCGGGTGGTGTCCTGCACCAACTGGCACAGATCCTTGGGAAGTCCGACGGACTGAAGACCCTGCTGCATAGCTTCAACGATGGCGTTGGCGGAGCGGAAGGCCTCCTTGCCGCCCCGGAGGACACAGGCGTTGCCGGATTTGATGGCCAGAGCTGCGGCGTCGGAGGTGACGTTGGGTCGGCTCTCGTAAATGATCGCTACCACGCCCATGGGGACGCCCACCCGGTCAATGATGAGGCCGTTTTCCCGGACAACCTGCTGGCGAACTCTGCCCACCGGGTCGGGGAGGGCGGCGACCTGCCGGATGCCCTCAGCCATGGCTTCGATTCGGGCGGCGGTCAAGCGCAGGCGGTCCAGCATGACGGTGGAGATGTGGGTGGCGGCATTTAAATCCAGTTCGTTGGCGGCTAAAATGGCGTCGGAGCTGGCTAAAAGGCAGTCTGCCATGGCGTTCAGCGCCTTGTTTTTTAAGTCGGTATCAGCGGCGGCAAGCAGGGGGGCGTTTGCCTTGGCCTGCCGCAAAATTTCCATAGTCGTCATACGGTTACCTCGCTTTTTCCAAGGAATTTGGTGCCGACGGCCTTGCCGTCGAAGATGTCATAGAGGATTTCCGGGTTTTCGCCGTTGGTGATGATCATGTCGATGCCGGCATCCATGGCGATTTTCGCCGCCCGGAGCTTGGTGGCCATGCCGCCGGAACCGAGGTCGGAGCCTGCACCGCCGGCGAGGGCCAGAATATCCTCGGTGATGGTGTCCACTTGGGGGATCAGCACCGCGGTGGG
>JAGKTU010000003.1 GCA_021153265.1 Clostridia bacterium | reverse complement strand
GAAGATGCAGGTGGACTTCGAGTCCGTCATCGAGCGTAAGTTCCACGCATGGTTCAACTACATGGAAGGCGTCATGCACACCGGCCAGCGCAATCAGGTTCGTGTCCGTGTTTCTAACGCCGCTTTCGAGGCCGGTCTGACCGTGAAGCACTTCGCTGAGGTGCTGTACGTCATGATCATGGACGAGTTCGACGCCGTTGTTGACAAGTGCCAGATCACCATCATCACCGATGCTGCCGAGGCAGAGAAGTTCCGTGACGAGGTGGCTATGCCCCGTTACGAGAGCCGCGATGCCCGTCTGGAGTCCATGACCGACGAGGCTGTTGACCGCTACTACACCTGCATCCTGTGCCAGTCCTTCGCCCCCGCTCACTGCTGCGTGGTCACCCCCGAGCGTCTGGGTCTGTGCGGTGCGGTTAGCTGGCTGGACGCCAAGGCTACCAACGAGCTGGATCCCAACGGCCCCTGCCAGCCCATCTTCAAGGAAGGCTGCACCGACGAGCGCACCGGCCGCTTCGCATCCGTGGACAAGGCCATCACCGATGCTACCCACGGCGCTGTTGAGACCGTCACCCTGTACTCCATTCTGGAAGACCCCATGACCTCCTGCGGCTGCTTCGAGTGCATTTGCGGCATCGAGCCCATGAGCAACGGCTTTATCGTGGTCAACCGTGAGTTCAAGGGCATGACCCCTGCCGGCATGACCTTCGGCGAGCTGGCATCCTGCACCGGCGGCGGTGTCCAGACCCCCGGCTACATGGGCCATGGCCGTCACTTCATCTCCTCCAAGAAGTTCATCTCCGCTGAAGGCGGCATCGAGCGTATCGTCTGGATGCCCAAGGAGCTGAAGGATGACGTGGGCGAGCGGCTGAACAAGACCGCCAAGGAGCTCTACGGCATCGAGAACTTCACCGATTACATCGCCGATGAGACCATCACCACCGACTGCGAGGAACTGATGTCCTGGCTGACCGAGAAGAACCATCCCGTTCTGGGCATGGAGCCTCTGATGTAAGCGGCGAGCCGCCGCTGGCAATTCGAGCCTTCGGTGCGGTGAAAACCGCATGACCATTGGGTGGTCAGCCCGGTTCGATACTGCTGCTTAGAAAAAATGGGAGGGTCATTGACCCTCCCATACAATAGTATCTCCGAAAGGAACTTCCAACCATGAAAGTAACCTTCCAAATCCAGGGCGGAAGCCCCGTTCAAATTGAATGCAACGCCGGTGATAACCTGCTGGAGCTGGCGCGTCGCGCCAATGTGGCCATCGATGCCCCTTGCTCCGGCAACGGCTCCTGCGGCAAGTGCCGCGTCCAGCTGATCGAGGGTGAGCTGGAGACCATCAAGAGCCGCCATATCTCCGACGAGGAATATGCAGCCGGCTGGCGGCTAAGCTGCAACTGCAAGGTGCTCAGCGATTGCATCGTGCTGGTGCCGGACATCGCCAGCGCCTACCAGAGCCGCATGAAGACTGCCGACTTGTCCAGTCCCAAGGAAATTGCCATTTTCGAGGATGCCAAAGCGGAACTTTTGCATAGCGGCATCGAATTTACAAACCATTTCCGCGCGGTTGCCGTGACCATGGCAGAGCCTACGCTGGACGACACCATGCCCGACAACGAGCGTCTGACTTGGGCCATCCAGAGCGAGCTGGGCGTGGAAAAGGTAACCATTCCCTACTGCGTCATGGTGAAACTCGCCCATACCCTCCGGGAACACAACTGGAGCGTCTGCGTCAAGGGCCTGCTGGAGGGCGACACCTTCCGGTGCATGGAGATTTGCGGCCCGGAAGATACCGCTATTGTCGGCTGCGCCATTGACATCGGTACCACCACCGTCACCATGGTGCTGACGGATCTGGTTTCCGGTAAACTGCTGGCTAAGGGTTCTTCCGGCAACGGTCAGATCCGCTACGGTGCGGATGTCATCAACCGCATCATCGAGCAGAGCCGCAGCGGCGGCAAGAAAAAGCTGCAGGATGCCATTTTGAAGGATACCCTGACTCCCATCATCGCAAATCTGTGCAAAACTGCGAACATCAGCGCCAAGAGTATCCTGCGCCTGTCCGTCGGTGCGAATACCACCATGAACCACCTTGCTTTGGGCGTGGATGCCGACCCGGTGCGTATGGAGCCTTACATTCCCAGCTTCTTCGGCTGGGAGGGTCTGCTGGCAGGGGATCTGAAGCTGCCTGCCAATCCGCTGGCACCTGTGGTCATCGCACCCAACATCGGCTCTTACGTGGGCGGCGACATCACCGCCGGCACTCTTGCCGCCGGATTGTGGGATAAGGACGAAATGAGCCTGTTCATCGACCTTGGCACCAATGGCGAGCTGGTTTTCGGCAACCGGGATTTCCTGATGAGCTGCGCCTGCTCTGCCGGCCCTGCCTTCGAGGGCGGCGATATCAGCTGCGGCATGCGCGCCACCGACGGCGCAGTGGAGGCGGTCACGATTGACAACGCAACCATGGAACCCACTCTCTCCATCATCGGCGATGAGGGTCAGAAGTGCGTGGGCATCTGCGGCTCCGGCATCATCGACCTGATCTCCGAGCTGTACCGCTGCCGCATCATCAACGCCAAGGGTCTGTTTATCCGGGAGGGCAGCCGCGTCCGCCGGGATGCCCATGACATGGGCCGCTACGTGCTGGCCTTTGAAAACGAGTCCGAAACCGGACGGGAAGTGTCCATCAACGAGGTGGATATCGACAATTTCATCCGTGCCAAGGGCGCCATCTTCTCCGCCATCGACACCCTCCTGTCCTCCGTGGACATGACCGTGGACATGATCGACAAGGTCTATGTGGCCGGCGGCATCGGCAGCGGCATCAACATGAAAAATGCCGTGAATATCGGCATGTTCCCGGATGTGGAGCTGGAAAAGTTCCAGTATATCGGCAATTCCTCCCTCACCGGCGCCTACGCCATGGTCATGAGCGATCAGGCCATCGAAAAGTGTGCCGAGGTGGCGGCGAATATGACCTATCTGGAGCTGAGCACCTATCCCGGTTATATGGATTCCTTCGTAGCCGCCTGCTTCATCCCCCATACCGACGCCCGGCTGTTCCCCAGTTCCGTACAGGAGTGAACGATGATGTTTCAAACGATTCACCACGTGGCGTTAAACGTGACGGACTATGACCGGTCGCGTGAGTTTTATGTAAACCTACTGGGGTTTGAGGTGCTTGGAGAATATGTGTTCCCCAGCGGCACACGACGGTTGGACTGCCGGCAAGGGGATACCAGACTGGAGATATTCTGCTCCGCTGTCCCGCTGCAAAAGCCTGCTGCCCCGGTTGTGGGATACCGGCATTTGTGCTTCTTTACGGACAATATCCACAACGCAGTGGCGGAACTCCATGCACGGGGAATCGAAACCGAGCAGATTCGTCCGGACCCCATGGCGGGCGGTTTGATGACATTCTTCTATGATCCGGATGGCCTTCAGCTTGAGCTGCACGAGTAAACATCGGCGCAGTAGCCGAATTTAGACACAGGAGCAAAATCATGCAAATCGAAAATCATAAGGAAGAAGTCCCCTTTGCCCACTATGAGGCCCAGTTTCGCAGCCTGGACGCTGCGGAAGCGGCAACGCGTACCGGCGCAAAATGGGATGGAAAAGAATTTTATGTAAACCTTCTGGGCAGGGAGTATGCCATTTCCCACCCGGATTACGCCATCCGCGCCTTGGACGGCGGCGCTGTGCCGCCGCTGCCCACCCAGACCTTCCTGCTGCGCTACCTTTTGGAGAGTAAGCAGGTGGCGTGGGCCGGTGCATGGAAGACCTTCCGGGAGATGCCCTGGGGTGAGATGTATATCAAACCCTATACCGGTCGGGTCCTGACCCGGGCGGCCTTCACCTTCGGCACCCGTGTGGCGGCTTTCCGGGCCGCCTGCGAGAAAATGGGCGCACGGAAGCTGACCCACGGCGACGCCGGCTACGAATTTGGCCTGATCGGCGGCTACCGGATGCAGATCCTCGTCTGGGAGGGCGATGATGAATTCCCACCCAGCGCACAGGTGCTGTATTCCGACAATTTCGCCGACGGCTTTGCCGCTGAAGACCGTGTGGTGGCAGGCGATATCCTGATCTCCATTGTGAAGAGTTTTATGTAACTAAGAAACCTCCCATATCGGGAGGTTTCTTTTTCGAAATAGCAACACCCCCGGCTGAAAAGCCGGGGGTGAAACGTTACCGATAGGGCTGGATATATCGCTCGTGACTTTGGGATTGCGGTCGGGCGTGGGCGCCGGATACAAGTCCTAGCATGGCATAGATGGTAACCACGGAAGAACCGCCGTAGCTGATCAGCGGCAGAGTCAGACCGATAACGGGCATCACGCCGATGCACATGCCCACATTGATCATCACCTGGAAGATCATTGCGGAGGCAGCACCAAAGCATACCAGCCGGCGCATATAATCCTGACACCGGGTACCCACCCAGATGCACCGGACAATGATGGCAAACTCCATCGCCATGATCAACACACAGCCGATGAAGCCCATTTCCTCACCCATGGAGGAGAAAATATAGTCCGTATGCTGGGCGAACAGGGAGCCGGACTGGGTACGGTTGCCGTTGAACAGACCCTGACCGGACATGCCGCCGCCGGTGAGGGACATCAGATTGATCTTGGTGTGGTAGCGCTCGTTGATACCCAGAGGGTCGATGGTGGGATCGAAGAGGATCATGATACGGTTTTTCTGGTGGGTTCCGAGGAACTGCCAGAGGATCGGCGCGGCAACGACGATAGCACTTGCGGCCAGACCAAACCACAGCAAGCTGACACCGCCGGTGAAGGCCATGCCGATGAAGATGAACACGAAAATCAGCGAAACGCCGGCGTCCTTGGAAAGTACCATGTTCAGACCGACCAGCAAAACCAGATGGAAGGCCATGTGGAAAATGGACCGGGGATGGGAAATCCGGTTCTGATAGGAGTTCATGACCGATGCCATGATCAGCACGTAGGTGATCTTACAGATCTCCGCAGGCTGGATCATGAAGGGGATCAGGGGGATGTCCAGCCAGCTTCGGTTACCGGTGTTGTTGTCGGTGCCGAAGGGGATCAGCATCAGAAGCAGCAGCGTGTTAAAGACCACCATGGTGTTTCGATGCTCGGAGAAAGTTTCCGTATCGATGGAGGACATGGTGACGTAAGCGGCCACGCCCATCAGGGTGGCGGCAAGCTGAATGATGATGTAACGAAGGCCGTTGCCGCCGAATTTATCGGCGCTGGTGGCACTGGCGATGGCAACCAGACCGAAGCCCGATATGACCAGACACAGGATCAGCAGGATCCAGTCACCTTTTTTGGGAAATTCCTTCAATTCCTGAAGAAAACGGCGCATTCCATCGCCTCCTTTCTAGCATCTCATTATACCACCGATGGGCGCAAATGTAAATAGACGAAGTGTGAACGCCACATTAAGAATCAGTTCAGCAGTCCCAGGATTTTTTCGTCGGTGAAGGCAGGGTTTGCGTAGGCGGCGTCCAGAATGGATTCCACATTGTCCACGTCGTTCTCAATTTCCTTGGAATATTGCTGGGCAGTGGTCAGCAGTTCGCCGCCCACCAGCCGGATCGCCAGACAGGACACGATGATGAATTTGACGCGGCAGTACAGGTCGTAATCCGACACCGCCTGCAGCCAGTAGCGCTCGATGAAGTACCGGGCCAGCTTGCGATAGTCCGCCGACCACGATCCGGGTTGGGCGCTGCGCAGCATTTCTGCCCATCGGGGGGTCAGAATTTCCAGACTGCCGAAAAAGTTCAGAAAATCTTGGGAATCGGCCGGTTTTGCCAGTTCTTTGGCTTCGTCCAGCGCGGCTTGGGGATCAAAGGGCAGCTCTTCGCCGCCGTCCAGCTCGCCTTGGACATGGTAACCGTAGAGCAGTGCCAGCGTCAGAGCCTCCGGAACGGAATAGCTGGGGTCTTCCAAGAGCGCCAACACCCGCTGCCGGGATTTTTTCAAAATTTCCATGGCTTCATCGTCGTACTCGCCATTTTCGCCGCCGGGCAAGTCAATTTCGATGCCCGGCTGGGCATCGGAAGCGAGAATCACCCGGGCGGCTTCCGGGCAGCTCAGCTCCAAACCTAACTCTACAAAATCGCCGTAGTCGTGGCGCAGCCGGGGAAAGTCCCGGCACACTTGGCAGAGTCCCTCGTGACCCAGTTCTGCCTGAATCCGGCACAGACCGTCCTGACGCCACATGGGGCAGCGACCGTTTTCGATCCGCATGATGGTTTCGCCGTCTTCCTCGGTGAGAACCTGCCGCAGGCGATCGCCCAAATCGCCGGGAAGCAGGCGGTAGCGCGCCGCGGATTCTTCGTCTACGGTGACGCTCCATTCTTTGCAGCAGCTGTCGGGGCAATCAGAGGCGATGCAGGTGAAAATGTCATAATAATGGGGTTTCCAGAGTTTCATAGATCCTCCCAAGAAAAGCGGGAGCGCAGAATCCAGCGCTCCCGGAGGTGTTATTCTTCGTCGCCCTCGGGGCGGATGGTGTACATGGTCTCAGCGGCATCCTTCAGGGCGGCCTTGCTGCCTGCCACAGCTGCCTGCAGCTGCTGGAGCTGGTTGATGCACTGCTCGGTCAGTTCGCTGATCTGACCGGCGGCCTCGTCGACCTTAACGGTGGCATCGGCCAGAGCGCCGTTGGCCTGCTGATACAGCTGCTGAGCTCGCTCCTTTGCCCGACGTTCGGTGCGCTCTGCCCGGCGGTAGGCTTCCAGTTCAGCATTTGCGTTGCTGCTCTGAACTTTCAGCTGCTGCAGGGCATCGCTGCGGCCGATCTCTGCCTGGGCGGCAGCTGCCAGAGCTTCTGCAATTTCGCTCTGCAGACGGGCATTCTCTGCCAGAGCCGCATCCCGCTGACCTTCCAGTTCGGACTTCTCCCGATTCAAAAGCTCCACCTGCTCCAGCAGGGAAATGTTCTGCTGGCGCATCTGCTCCAGCTCCTCGGTATCGATGGACTCTGCCGGAGGGGCGTCCTGCGCCTCTGCCAGCTTGCTCTTGAGGAAAGCGGCCTCGGAGGTGAGCTGATTGACCTGAGCCTTGTGCTTGGCGGTGAGGTATTCGATATAGTGAACCACGTCCTCGCGGTTGAAGCCGTTGAACGCGGAACGGAAAGACTTCTGTTCTGCCATGGGGAAATCCTCCTTGTGCATATTTTAAACATTATACCATAGTTTTTTCGGAAAAACAACACTTTGTGTCGAAGACGGGAGAGATGCAGCGAAAAATTTTCGCTGCGCCCCCCTTTACAAACTGAAAAAATACTGCTATAATAGCTAGGCTGTTAAGCATGCACCGGTGGCTCAATGGATAGAGCATCGGATTCCGGTTCCGAGGGTTGGGGGTTCGAGTCCCTTCCGGTGTACCAAACAAAGAAGAGGATACCCATACGGGTATCCTCTTTTTTGTTTCGCGCTGCGCGCGGGGAGGGACTCGAAGATTTAAATGCAACAGTCCGGCGGACTGTTGCCGCCGACGGCTCGACGGAGGCGAACATCTATCTGCTCCCTAAAGGGAGCAGATGCAAACGAGTCCCTTCCGGTGTATTTATTCAACTTGACTGGATATCACTCCGCAATATATACGCCCTTATAGAAACATGGACGCATATTTTAACATAAATACATTTCGAAGAAAACGACGTACTATTGATATATGATTGATTTTTGCAGTAGATTTTCGTATAATTCACGCAGATATAGATTTTATAGGAGGGAATCGAATGGCAAAGAAAAAGAAGCGTCGCATACAAGCTCCATCTTTGTCCGTTCTGGACAAGGGAATATACTATTGTCTTATTGCTTTCTCTTGTGTCGCTGGCCTGTTTCTGTATTCTGCTATAATCGGCAACTTTCGCAGATCAATTTTTCAAGACACGCATATCTTGGCGCAAGGTAACCCGGGCATTGTAATCCTTGGCTTTTTCGGGTTGTTTATGGGTGGAGGCTTTGCACTTGCTTTTGATTGGCTTAGGAGAAAGAAACAGCCGATTTTTGGGAAGTCCGATGTTAAATATGGACCACCGCAATGGAAACCCATCTATCCTCTGCTGAGCAAACAATTTTGGTTTGCTCTGTATTCTAACAAGAAGCGTATGGTGCTTGGTGGATTGTGCGCGCTTGCGCTCATTGTTACTGTTGTGTTCGTAGCAATGCTGGGACTACCGCCACGAGAATGCTTATATGACGATGGAAGCATCTTAGTCTATAACTGCTTTAATGAGAAAACGGCTGAATATAGCCATTCGGATGTTGAGAAAATTCGAATTTATACGCGTACGTACCATGATCGGCGTGGCCCTGATAATTGGGGTATAGAGATGAAACTCTCGATGAAAGGTGGAGAAGAATTTTTCTTTTCTTATAGAGATTTTCAAACAACGGATGATAAGGTCGGGGGATCAATTGCCGGAATGTATCAAATCAAAATTAGTTTTGACCCGAGCATAATTACCGTTGATGGCAAGGAAAATGTTGCCTATGTAGCACGCGATATGAATCTTAATCAGCAAGAGATAGACCTATTATATCTGCTATTTGATGTAGGTGAACCCCCTAGGTAAAATATGAACTCCTTTGGGTGTGAGTGAACCCCCTCCCCGGGGATTCCATCAAAATATGCGCTTCAATACAAACAAAGAAGAGGATACCCATACGGGTATCCTCTTCTTTGTTTCGCGCTGCGCGCGGGAATGGACTCGAACAATTCAATCTGACTGCCCGGTGTACCCAAGGGCATCTGCGCTTGAGAGAAGTAATCTGACCATTCATTTTGATGGTTGAAAAATGGTTTTTCGCATGATAGAGTAATAAAAAGGAGGGATTGTGATGAAATATTGTGCAAAGAATGATCTGAGTCTGTTTGAGTTCCATGACGCAATGTTTTCGTTTGTCAGTTTCGATGGGAAAGACTTGGTCGTTTCTGCTTCGATGGTGAATGTCCACAAGGATGCGCCACAGAATCCTTTTGACTGCGATATGGAAATCGCTTCCGCCCAGATCACATTCCAGAACGTTCACACTGCTACCTATGAGCCGGGAAGAGAGTGGGTAATCGGTGAGGATGGAAAATCCCATCCTGTTGGTCCGTGTGTCGTGTTCAGCGGTCAGGACGCAATTGACCGAATTATAGAAGAATTGCAGTACGAGATCACGGTTTATCATCTTGTGAAGAATGAAGATCGTGGCTATTCTCTTGGTGGCGGCGGGATCGAACCCTACTTTGAAATGGAATTTGATTTTGACGGCGTAGTTGTCAGTTGGGACGAATACAAAAAGAAAGCGTGGTACGAATCTCGTGACTTTTCTGGAAACTGAGCGGCTGATTCTGCGAAATGTGGCGCAAAAAGATGTGCCTGTTATCCACGACTACCGCAATAACGACATCTGCGCCCGGTATCAGCGGGGGCAGACGAAGGATTATGCAGGTATTGCGGAATTGGTTACACGCCGCGGCGGTGATACACTGTCTGTGGATGGGCCGTGCATGGTGGCGGTTGCGCTGAAAGACACCGATGAGCTGGTGGGCGAGATCGTGGTCATGCCCGAGGACGGCACCATCAGCTTGGGCTACACATTTTCCTACAGACACCACCGAAAGGGGTATGCCTTTGAGTCGCTGACGGCGCTGATCCGGCTGCTCCACCGGCGATACCCGGAGTGGGATTTCATCAGTTTCACGGAGCCGGAAAACGCGCCCAGCATGGCACTGCTGACGAAACTGGGTTATCGGGACATGGGGTATATCCGGTCTATGGAATCCCGGGCCTTCGGCAAGTGGACGACCCCGGCCACCGATGAAGAAATTGCACAGGCGGTATTGCGAGGCTAAATGGCCATTCCGGCATGGAAATCCTGCGTTATGTGTGTTTTTGTGCTTGCTATTTTGGAAAAGATGGTGTATAATACCTTCGCACCTGCCGGTGTGATGAAATGGTAGACGTAGCGGACTCAAAATCCGCCGCCAGCGATGGCGTACCGGTTCGAGTCCGGTCACCGGCACCATAATACCTACCCTTATTTGATACAATCGTATCAGCAAGGGTAGGTATTTTTATTTGCACTTTTACCCCAAAACAGGGTATTTTCTTAAACCTTGCAACGCATTTTCCTTTCCGTTGCCATGACATTGTGGTTTTACCCTCTCCTGGGATTGCCCAACCCCTACATATTGCGCTTCTAATTCGTTGAAATACCGCTATTCGTTATCTTACCGATTACACAAAATAGCGCCTATTATTTGTGAAATTTAGCTACTTGCATACTTTCGACAGCAGAGTTAACATCACACCCACACTTGGGAGGTGATGACAATGCAAACTTTATTGCAACTGCTGAAGCGATGCGCGGAAGACCACACCATTGACACCGGCGACCCGGATTGCCAAACGGTGCTGGATCAGTTGTACCGAGCCTACGCAGAATCCCACGAAAACGATCCGCCGGGCATCCAGGAAGGATTCAAAGAACTGGAGAATTATTTGGAAGTCCTGCCTCTGGATGACAATAATGAGGTATTCAACCTCTGCTGCCGGATCTGCGTGGCCTATGAACACAAAGCCTTCGTAGATGGCCTCAAGTATGGATTCCAATTGATGAAGGAACTGAAATAAAAAAGACACCGCTATTGATGGGAATGCATCTGTAGCGGTGTCTGCTCATTATTTAGATTCTTGTATACACAGGATGCGGTAAGCCGGCTTGTAAGCTTGCCGATATTGTTCGCTATGGGATACTGCCGGGTAGCCAGCTGCTTCATATTCGGATAGGTAAGCGTTCAACACATTCGTGTCAAAGGTGAATACACCTTCTGCTGTGAGCTTTCGCAGCACTTCCAGCTTATTCAAGAAGCTATCCAGCGTTCCTTTATGTTTTACAGCCGAGGCTATGAAGTCTTGTCCAAGCTGCTCCAAGTCTTCTTCCTTTACCGCCGCCAGATTGACCCGGACGATGCCGTTTCCGATATTCTCATACAGCGGTGCTGTTGGGTCTTTCTCCAGGTCAGCGTATTCCCGGCGAAGGTAGTTCAGGCAGGCTTCTTCGTCCCGGATCAGGTGTCCGCCACCGAACTCATTCTGGTAGATCAGTTTTACTGCGTCACGCGGCTGCATCAGCGGATACCGCCTTGTGTGAGCGATCAAAATAGCTCGTAATTCTTCCATTACAGATTGCTCTCCTTCCGGTTGGCAGCCTTGCGCAGGTAGTTGCCGATGTTCGTCAGGCACATCAGAAGCGTCACCAGAAACGCACCGGGGATGATAATGATCCACCAGCTATCCGTCAGGAGTGCTTTTTCAGACAGGCTGAGCATACTGCCCCAGGAGATGATCTCCAGCGGTAGACCCATGCCCATAAAGCTAAGGGTGGACTCAGAGCCGATGGCACCACGGACATTCATAACCACCATGAACATGATGGAAGCGATAAAGTTGGGAGCTAGGTGCTTACGCAAGATGTGGAAAAACTTGCCGCCCATGCACTTTGATGCTACCACATATTCGCTGTTACGAATCTGCCGGACTTCGGTGCGGATGACCTTGGCGATACTGGCCCAGCTGGTCACACCGATGACGATGGATAGGGTCAGCACATTAGCTTCGCCGAAAATTGCCTGCAAAAACAGAACCAGCAACAGACCCGGGACACTGAGAAAAATCTCAGTGAAGCGCATCATCAAGGTGTCAAGCCACGCAGGAGCAATACCGCTGACAGAGCCGTAGACCACCGCAATCAAGGTGGAGATCAAGGTTGCCAGGAAGCCGATAGTAATGGAGATGCGGCCACCGTACCAAATACCGGAGAAAATATCTCGACCAAGGGTGTCTGTACCGAACAGGAACTCCGCATTTGGCGCTATATTGAAGTTCTTCAGGTCCAGGTAGCTGGGATCTTTGGTCATCAGCACTTCTGCAAAAAGACAGCACAATATGATTGCAGACATCAGTACAACAGAGATCCAGGGAAAGCCTTTCAGACGGCTGACTTTCTTTTTGGGAGCAGCGGGTTCGGGTCGGATGCCGACCATTGTAAACAGTTCCTTTTCTGTCATACTTTGGTCACCTCCGATGTTTCCACAACTTCGTTTGCCTTGATTCTGGGGTCGATCTTCTCGTTGATGATCTGTCCGATCAGATTGCAGAAAATCACCAGTATGCTGGTCATCATGCAAAGCACCATCAGCAGGTTGTAGTCATGATAGCGGGCGCTTTCGTAGGACAACGCACCGATACCGGGGTAGCTGAACACGGTCTCCACAATGTAAGTACCGCCCACCACATGGGGAACAGAGATGGCCATGATGCTGATATAGGAAGGCAGGATGTTCCGCAGGCAGTGCTTAAACATGATTTCTTTCTTAGACAGGCCCTTGGACTTGCCCAGCAGCACATAGTCCGCGCGAGTTTCCTCCAGCAGCTTGTTGCGGATCATGTAAGCATAGTACCACAAGTGCTGCAGCACCACAATGATCAGCGGAAGGATCAGATGCTCGATTCGGTTCAGAACATCGTCCTTATAGCCGATGTCATAAGCGCCGGAGCTGGGAAGCCAGTGCAGCGTCACCGCAAAGACAAGAATCAGTACCAGCGACAGCCAAAACTCCGGGATGCAGCTGAGCAAAGTGCCACCCTTGCAGAGAATCCGATCCACCCATTTATCTTCATACCAAGCGCAAAGAACACCAAGGAGCAACGCTCCCACAAAGGTGAGGACAAAACCGATACCGCCCAGAATCAGGGTAAATCCAATCCGCTGTCCGATAACTTCCATCACATCCTGCTTGTACTTGAAGGAAATACCGAAATCACCTTTGGCTGCGTTTTCCACCCATCGGATGTATTGAATATGGATGGGATCATTCAGACCCAGCTTGTCACGGGCGGCTTCCTTTTCCTCTACGGACATTTTCTCCACCCGTTCGCCGTAATAGCTCATCAGCGGATCGCCGGGAGCAAGGCGGGAGATATAGAAGACCGCCACAGAGAGGATAAACACACTCAGTAAAAATACCAGCGCTTTTTTACCGTAATAAACGAAAGGATTCTTTTTCATTCCAAGTCCTCCTTTCGCAATACGAAGTGGCCGGGTGCGATCTCCGTCAGCACACCATCACGGTCAAAGGTAATTTCGTCAAAGTCCATCCGCTTCCGGTTACGCTCTGCAATGGGGTCGGGGATGGGAATGGCAGACAGCAGCGTTTTGGTGTAGGGGTGCTGGGGATTTGCGTAAAGTTCAGCGGTAGGCGCAATCTCCACCAGCTTTCCGTGGTACATGACACCCACCCGGTCGCAGAGGTATTCCACCATGGAAAGATCATGGGCAATGAACAGCATGGAGCAGCCGTGTTCCCGGTTGCAATGCCGCAGCAGATTGATGATCTGCGCCTGGATGGACACATCCAGTGATGCAATGGGTTCGTCAGCTACCAGCAATTCCGGCTCCATGGAAAGAGCCCGGGCAATGGCAACTCTCTGCCGCTGACCGCCGGAAAGCTCCGTGGGGTATTTATCAAGATAACTGCTGTCCATTCCCACATAGCTTAGCTGAAACTCCGCTTCCGCCCGTAAGCTTCCTCTGGGAGGCTTGATATGGTGGATGTGCATCGGCTCTGCGATGATGTCTGCCACCGTCATTCGCTGATTCAAGCTGGAAGTAGAGTCCTGAAAAATGATCTGGCGGTTTGCTTCCAGCATTTTATGGTACTTACGGAACTCAAGCCTATCGCATATATCGAGGCCGGTGTAGAGAATCTTGCCTGCGGTGGGCTTGTAGATATTCATGATGCACCGGGCAACGGTAGACTTACCGGATCCGGATTCGCCCACAAGGCCGAAGATCTCACCCTTCTTCAGCTGGAAGGACACATCATCCACCGCTTTAATCACGGCGTGTTTGCCCAGCTTAAACACATGGGAAAGGTGCTGCACATCCAAAAGAATATCAGACATTGCGTTTCCCTCCCATCGGTGATTCTACTTTGGGCGCTCTGGGATCAAGAAGCCAGGTTGCCGCATAGTGGGTGTCCGTGATCTTGAACATAGGCGGCTGTTCGTGATAGTCGATCTCCAAAGCGTATTCGTTCCGGCAGGCAAAGGCATCACCCACAGGGGGATCGATCAGCGTAGGCGGCATACCGGGGATGGTTTTCAATTCCTTTGCGCCCTTGTTCAGAGCGGGCAGAGATTGCATCAGTCCCCAGGTGTAAGGATGTCGGGGATCGTAGTATACTTCTTCGGCAGTGCCGATCTCCACGATCTTGCCTGCGTACATAATGGCCACCCGGTCAGCGCATCTTGCCACCACGCCCAAATCGTGGGACACAAGGATTGTCGCCGTACCCAGCTTGGTCTGGATCTCTTTCAGCAGATCCAGGATCTGCGCCTGGATGGTCACATCCAGGGCAGTGGTAGGCTCGTCTGCCAGCAAAACCTTAGGGTTGGCAGCCAGGGCGATGGCCATCATGCTTCTCTGGCGCATGCCACCGGAGAAATTGTAGGGATACAGTTTATAACGCTCATGGGGCTGCTGGATACCTACCAGTTCCATCAGCGCAATGACCCGATTGTAGACTTCCTCTTTAGGCAGCTTAGGCTCATGAACTAAAATAGCTTCCGCAATCTGCTTGCCGATGGGAATGGTGGGGTTCAGGGCCGTCATGGGGTCCTGAAAAATCATAGAGAACAGCTTGCCACGAAGACGGCGCATATCCTTATCGGAGTAGTTTGTAATATCCACACCGTTTGCAATGATCTTTCCACTCTCGATTTTGGCAGATTTGGGCAGCAGCTTCATAATGGTCTTGCAGAGCATACTCTTTCCGCAGCCGGATTCGCCCACGATGGCAAGCACCTCACCGGGGTGAAGTTCAAGGCTGACATCCCGGACAGCCTGCACTTTGCCTGCCGGAGATTTGATTCCAACCGATAGATTCTCAATTTTCAGTAATTCGTCCATATAGATCGTCCTATCTCTATTCTTCTGAAAATTTCTTCGCACACAGATAACAAGGAGCATCCTTTTCATCTGTCTATGAAGAAAATGCGTAATAAGGGGCTGGAAACCAGCCCCTTATATGGTGCGTCTAATATTTTACTCGATGGTCCACTCGGTGACATTCCAGAAGATGCCCACGCCGTGGTGACCCAGAACGGTATTGGCGTCGATACCCTTGATATTGCTGTCAGCAATGAACATAGCATCGATGTAGGCAAAGAAGGTATAGGCAGGAGCCTTCGCCATAGCGATCTGGAACTGCTTGTAGCACTCGGCACGCTCGGCAGGATCGTCGGTCTGACGAGCCTTCTTCAACCACTCATCAACTTCTGCATTGGAGTAACCGGAGTAGTTAGCGCCTGCGTCGGTGGAGAAGACCTTGTAGGTGTGGTCGTCAGCATCGTAGGGAGAGCCCCAGCCGATGATGCAGCACTCCTGTCCGCCCCAGTCAATGCCGTCAGCGGGAACATTGGCCTTAACATCCAGACCAGCAGAGCGCAGCTGCTGGGCAGCGATCTGTGCCATGTCGATACGAACCTGATCGCCGGGAGTTGCGTTGATGGTGAAGGAGATGCGCTCGCCGTTACGGCACCAATACCCTTCCGCATCCTTTTCACAGCCTGCAGCCTTGAATGCGGCTTCTGCCTTGGCAAGATCAAAGTCGTATTTCTCCACGCCTTCGTAGTTGTACTCGTTCAGCTGAATGGGGCTGTAAGCTACGAAGCCTTCGCCCAGAAGGACAGCATCCACGATGGCCTGACGGTCGATGCAGTAGCTGATAGCGGGGATCAGATCACCATTGGTCTGCCAGTAGGGATTCCAGAAGTTGTACAGAATACCACGGTAGTCAGCGGTATTCATATCGTAAACGGTCAGATCCTTGGAGTCCTTGAAGTTCTGGGCATCCTTGGGAGTGACCTGTGCCAGATCCAGAGTGCCTTCCTTCAGCTGCAGAGCCTTGGCATTGTCATCGGTGACGATCTTGAAGATGATGGTGTCGATCTTGGCAGCGCCAGCAAAGTAATCTTCATTCTTCACCATGGTGATAGCCTGACCAACATCCCAGCTTTCCAGCTTATAAGGACCGGTGCCCACGGGGTTCTTGAAGTATGCAGATTCCCACATATCCTCGCCCTGAAGCTTATGCTCGGGCAGAATGGACATGGTCATGTAGTCCAGGAATGCGTAGTTGGGCTCGGACAGAACGAATGCGATTTCGGTGTCGGAGATGACCTTGATCTCCTTGATCTCGATGTAGTTGGGGTAGTTCTCGGAACCGTTGTCGGGATTCATGATGGCTTCGATGGTGAACTTGACATCGTCAGCGGTGAACTTCTCACCGTCGTGCCACTTCACATCGCTGCGGAGCTTGAAGGTGTAGGTGAGAGTAGCATCGTCATAGGTCCAGCTCTCAGCCAGGCTTGCCACGGGCTTGCCGTCTTTATCCAGCTTCACCAGGGAGTCGAACAGCAGATGCTTGATCTCACAGTGCTCGTTCATAATGGGGTTGATGGAATCGTAGTCGCCGGAACCGTAGACCAGGGTAGACTTTTTCTCTTCCTTGGAGCAGCCTGCGAACATAGAAACCACCATAAGGGCAGCCAGAAGCAGTGCAAAAAGTTTCTTCATTTTGGTTTTCGTCCTTTCTTTTTCTGGCAGAACATTGTATAATAACGATGCCTGCCTTGATTGTTTGGGATTGGGGTCGGCAACGCCCCGGTGTAGTGCCAGCTATGCCGGGGCATCTTTCTTGTTGAAAATTATAAAGGCTCTGATACACTTCCACAAGCCGGGTGGGGGGATATTTTTGATGTTTTTTATCAACATCCCCCGGTGGGGGTTGTGGTAAAGAACCATTCGCATTACAATAGTGGAAATGCTGGGGGGTAGCCGTATGAATAAAATATTGGAAATGTTGAAAAAGCAGATTGATACATTGCTAGAGGAAAACAATTTAGTGATTGTTGCTATCGATGGTAAATGTACTTCCGGCAAGACTACCCTAGCTTCCAAACTAGCAGAGATCTATGACTGCAATGTATTTCACATGGATGACTTCTTTCTCCGTCCGGAACAGCGAACACCGGAGCGATTTGCAGAGGTTGGAGGCAATGTGGACTATGAGCGATTCCAGGAGGAAGTTCTGCTTCCGTTGAAAGCCAGAAAGTCTTTTTCATACCGGCCCTTTGATTGCAGCACCTTTACGCTTGCCGCCCCTGTTGCTGTTACCCCTAAAAAGCTGAACATCGTAGAAGGCACATATTGCCATCATCCCTATTTCGACAACCCCTACGATCTGAAAATCCTGCTAACCGTGGACGAAGAAACCCAGCGGAGGAGAATACTGGAGCGCCTGGCATTTCTTCATAAACGGTTCTTTGAGGATTGGATTCCTATGGAGAACCGATACTTCGATGCTTTTGGAGATACAGAATCAATAAGCTGATGGTTTGCAGTTTATAAATTGTTCTAACAGACATTGTAGTTAAAAGCTAGAATAAAGAAAGCCTCACACCCGGGATCATACCGAGCGTGAGGTTTTTTTGCTGTGGGCGCAATGAATGGTGGTATGCCAATAAAAAGATAGGTTTTGCAGAGCAGCGGTGAAACCTATTGGTGATTTAGCGAATGCAACGCAAACACCCCTTTTTCGCAAAAGTGCAACGCTCGGGCGAACTGCGTTGCATTGTACAAAAAAGTGTAGTATATGCCAATAAAAGCCACGGAGAATGATACATTCTCCGTGGCTTTTATTTTTTCGTCTGCGGATGGACTCGAACCCATCTAAATGCAACGCGGATGAGCGTTGCCGCCGGGGTACGATTCCGGGCATCGCCGCAGGACATCGACCGCAATCGGAAAACGATACAGCCGCCTCCGTTTGCGGAAGCGGCTGTGCTGCTCTTTTTAGTATTGCAGTACGTAGTAGATCACATATACCCAACTCATTAAGCCGTGGATGATGGCCCAGCCCACGGAGTGCCAGTTAGTGTAACTGATGACCATTGCCAAAGCGCAGCCAAAGGAAATGCCGGTTTTGGCGGTCTTCTTGATGGTGCTTTTGTTTTCGTTATGTTCTTCCACTTTGGATACTCCTGTCTTTCTTAGTTCAAGAAAACGTGCATCAGTAAGCCGATCAGCATGCAAGCAACAAATGTTACCACAGCACTACCAATGACCAAAAGGATCTTCTGATATGGGCGCTTGCCGATCTCTCGCTGCTTTTGAATATCGTCCAAACGCTTCCCCTCAGAAAATGCGACGATTTCTTTAAAGGTTTGAACATCATTATCTTTTTTTACCTTTTCCACCTTAAAGGCAAAATACATAACGCTTGCCCAAAGGGTCAGCCAAGGAATGAATGCCCAAGTACCGAGCCACATGAATAGCGGAACCGCCGATACAATGGTAGCAATAAACAACATGGCGTAGATCGTCCCGTAGCGATTCATTTTTGTAATTTCTTCTTTTTGGATTACCTCTTTCATAACTTCAATATCTCCTTTGATCAGACTGTCAAGAGAGATTTGAAAGATTTCGCTCAGCAATACCAAACTGTTCACATCGGGATAGCTTTTATCATTTTCCCAATTTGAGATGGTTTGCCTTGAAACATAAACGCGATCGGCCAACTCCTCTTGGGATAACTGTGCTTTCTGGCGATGTTTTCTTATTTGATTTCCGAGTTCCATCTCGTCACCTCCTTGCATGCTCATGCTAATCGAAAAGATGATTTTCTGCCATCAAAAGGCTTTGACAAAGGCCGGTTTTCGCCCTGTCAAATGTATTTGACACGCCTGTTTTCAGACAATTATACCCCCAAACCGCCCGGAAATCAAGCGGGATGACCTCAGTATAGTAAACCAGCCGCCGACGTACTCGTTGGCGGCTGGGCTGACCTATTCGATAAATTGGAATTTTCTAACTGCTTAACAATTAACATTGTAGGGGCGGCAATCTGCCGCCCGCGGGCGACTAATAGTCGCCCCTACATTCCCGTCGAAACTGTTAGACAAATTCAAGTTTGTTTAACTGTTCTGCAGTAACGATACCGAGCGGGTCAGGGCAGTAACGAATACAGACCAGCCGTGCACGCATTGTCAGCGGCGACTCGCCGCTAAATTCAAGTTTTGCGAACTGTTTACTAACATTTTATCGCACAAACGCAGATCGTGCAACGGCCAGCTTCCGGCCCAACATCAAATAGATTTTAACGGCTCCCTCTGGTGAGGGAGCCGTGATGCGCTTTTACGCCAGAGGATTTTGGTTACATGGGAAAACCGTTCAGCGCGAAGAAGATGATTGCAGAGATGAAGTCGATTAGCAGGATGATACCGGCGATGATACCGGCGGTCTTCAGCGCGCTCTTGGCTTTCTTTTTGTTGTCGGGGGTGAGAACCTTCTGGTTGATCACATCCACCAGCTCGGATTTTGCCGGGGCGGCCTCCGGCGCGGGGGCTTCCTTGCCCATGATCAGCATATCCAACGATACGTCGAACAGGTCGCTGATGGCCACCAGCTTCTCCATATCCGGGGTGGAGTCGCCCACCTCCCACTTGGAGACCGTCTGCCGGGATACGTTCAATCTGTTTGCCAGCTCCTCCTGAGAGAAGCCCTTTTGCTTGCGCAGTTGATACAGTCGGTTGTTAAATTCCATGTTTCATTCCTCTTTTACGATAGAGTGTTACCAAAATTACGGACACGATGCCGAGGACGGCGGTGGTGACGATGCTGGCTTCCAGACCGTAGATGCCGCCGCTGAGGAGGTTCTCGCCGGTGACCTCAAAGGCCATCAGAGCGTCGGGATTAGCCTCGCTGCCGCTGACCGCCAGACCCATCACGCCGTACAGGATGAAGTTCCACACGCAGTGCAGACCAGCCACGATGTAGATGTTGCTGCGGAGCAGGAACAACATGGAGAAGACCAGAGATACCAGATACAGATTCGCCACACCGATGACGGCGAAGGCACCTTCTGCCTCCACCACGCTTGCCAGATGGGGCAGGGCAAAGGCGGTGGAGCTGACGAGGATTGCAACGGGCAGGGAAGTCTTCTTAGCCAGAGAGGGCAGCAGGAAGCCTCTGGAGAGGATCTCCTCAGCAAGACTCTGGATGACGAATGCGCCGAACAGGAGTGCTAAGTAAGAAGTATTTGCGCTTGCGATCATGCCGTCAAAGCGCAGAACCTTGGTGGCCAGACCTGCGCCCACGATGACAGCCAGCAGGGCGATCGCGATGACCGCGCCGGTCAGATAGTCAAAGATCTTGCCGCTGAAGCCCAGACTGCGAAGATTTCTCTTTTCAACAATTACACAATAGAGAATCGTTGCCAGACCGAAACCGGCGAAGCCGTAATACTGCAGCAGTTCGGCCACATGGCCTGCGGGCATCACGCCGTGGGTGGGATCGTAGCCCATAGCGGTCAGACCGGCGATGATGATGATTTCAAAGATGACGGCCGCTGCCATATACACAAGGAAGAAGGCCAGCATCTTTTTTGCTGCGTAGGCGGCCGGGTGCATGTTGGTTTCATGATTGAA
Organism: Clostridia bacterium; assembly: GCA_021153265.1. Classification (GTDB taxonomy): domain Bacteria; phylum Bacillota; class Clostridia; order Oscillospirales; family Oscillospiraceae; genus Faecousia. The sequence goes on along the minus strand of JAGKTU010000003.1, from coordinate 26,528 downwards.
GGGGCTGAGATTGTGAAGGGTGGATTTGATGTTCATACGTTTTCTCCTCAAAATTGATTTTGTGTGTTTCGCTTGATGGAGATATTGTATGATTTTCACGCCAAAAAGACCACCAATTACCCCTTGCAATCTGTCAACGGGCGTTAACATTTGCGCTAACAGCCGTTGCAAGTGGGATAAATTCAGGGTTTTTCCATAAAAACCGAAGTTTTTGCGTCTTTTCTTTATTTTGCCAGATCCAGCCGCTCCAGTGGTGTCAGCCCCAGTTTCCGGAGCGTTTCCATAGCCATTTTGGGGTGCTTTTCATCCAGCAGAGCCTCCGGGCAGTGGGCATCCCGGCCCAAAATCACGTCGCAGCCTTCCTCGGCAGCCACTTCCCAGAACCGGATATTGGGGTAGTGCTTTCCTTCACTCAGTCCCAGCAGGTTGTATTCCAGCGGAATGCCGCAGCCTTTTGCCTCCCGGCAGATGCGCCGGACTTGCCGGACATAAGTGGCGGTGTCGCCCCGGAAATTTACCAGATCGGGATGGGCGAAGTAGGTGAACAGTCCCGTCTGCATGGCCTCGATGGTCTGGTCGCAGTATTTTTCCAGCAGCCGCTTTTCCTCGGTGGGGTAGCCGGTGTAATGGTCGTCATATTCGTTGCCCACGAAGTGCTGACCCAGCAGCAGGTAGTCCATGGGCTGATCCCGGAGGATGGGCATAAGATACGGCAGCAGGGCGGGGTAGTATTCCAGCTCCAGTCCCAGAGGGACCTGGATTTGACCTGCGTATTCTTTTCGCAGCGCCAGCACGGTCTGCACATAATCCTCCAGTTGCTCCGGGTACATCCGGAAGGTGGAGTAGTAGCCGCCGGGGAAGACCTGAGGGCTGTGGTCAGAGAAACCCAGCACCTGCAGTCCGGCTTTGATGGCGCTTTCCACGTATTCCCGCTCGCTGCCTTTGGCGTGGCGGCACCGGGGGGTATGGGTATGGTAATTGGCGATCATATTGGTCACCTCCAAATTCTTTGGTTCGATGCTACCATATTTTGATGGGGAAGTCAACGTTTGTCGAATTTAGGCTTGACGAAACCACCCTTTTTCCCGATAATAGGAGAAAAGGAAAAATTAGGAGGTTGACCCATGCGAAAGCGATTGCCTATCTTGCTGCTGTGCATGCTCCTGCTGCTGGCTGGCTGCAAGGAAAAAGTCACCATCGGCGAAACGAAATACCCCATCGATACCGTGGAGCTGGATTTATCCGGCGCACCGCTGGAGAATGTGGAAGTGCTGGGGCAATTCACTCAGCTGAAAGCCCTGAATGTCTGCAATACCGGCATCAACGGCGAGACTTATGACAAGCTGACGGCCATGCTGCCGGGCTGTCAGATTACGTGGACACCCATGTTCCAGGGCAAGGCCTATCCTGCGGACACCACCGCGCTGACCGTGGCGGAGCTGACCGGCACCGAAGAAGCGGAACTTGCCTACTTCCCGAAGCTGACCCATCTGGATGCCACCGCCTGCCGGGATTATGCCGGGCTTCTGGGCCTGATGACCCAATATCCCCAGCTTCAGGTGGATTATGTGGTGGAATTGGGCGGTCAGAACCTGCCTGCCGATGCCACAGAGGCGGCGTTTGCCGATATTTCCGCGGAAGATCTTCAGATCGCGCTGAAGCTGCTGCCCCAACTTAAGGGATTGAAGCTTACCGGCGAACTGCCTGCCGTGGAAGTGCTCTTCGAACTGCAGGAAGTCTATTCCTATGTAACATTTGACTGGGATGTGGAAATCTGCGGCATGGTGGTATCGAAGGACATCGAGGAACTGGATCTTTCCGGCATCGCCGTGGCGGATGTGTCCGAAGTAGAGGATAAACTGGGATACCTGCCCCAACTCAAGAAGGTCACGATGTGCGACTGCGGCGTTCCCAACGAGGATATGGATGCCCTGAACCGCCGGCATGAGGATGTTCGGTTCATCTGGAATGTGACCCTTGGCCCTTACATCACCGTCCGCACGGATCTGACGGAGTTTATCGTTTACAAATACAAGTACAAGTACTATCTGGACGACGAGGCGGCTTACAACCTGCGCTACTGCACGGATATGATCTGCCTGGATCTGGGACATAACGAGATCACCAACTGCGAATTTGTTGCCTTTATGCCGAACCTCAAATATCTGGTTATCGCAGATACGGAGATTTCGGATCTGACACCGCTGACGGGTCTGACAAACCTTAAGTATCTGGAAGCGTTCCTGTGTCCCATCGAGGATTATTCCCCTCTGGCCACCCTGACAGGTCTGGAGGATCTGAACATCGGCTATACGCAGGGCCGGGATGCCACGCCGCTGATGCAGATGACCTGGCTGAAGCGGCTTTGGTGGAGCAAGTGCAAGCTGAGCATGGAGGCGCGTGTGCCGGTGCGTGAGGCACTGCCCAATACCGAGTTTGTGACCAATCAGGAGTCCTCTACGGGCGGCGGCTGGCGCACCAGCCAGAATTACTACGATATGCGTGATATGCTGGGTATGCATTATATGCACGGATAAGTTCATCGGGAGACCAAACCGGTCTCCCGATTTTCCGTCACTTGACACCGGGTTTCCGGGGCGGTATAATGAATAGAAATTGCTCACCCGGAGGTGTTTTCTGAAATGAAGATTGGAAAAGTGCTGTATTTTTTGCTCATCGTGGTGCTGATCGCGGTGTTTGCCTTCAGCGCATATTATGTGGGCAGCTATTTTTTTGAGGGTAAGGAACAGCAGGCACAGTATGATGAACTTGCTGATATCGTCGAAAGTGTCCGCAACGATCCTACCTACAACGAAGAGGAATACTACGAAGACCCGGTCATCGGTGAGGTCGTGGTGGCGCCCGATGGCACGGTGGAGGAAAAAATCGTCCTGCCGGAGTACGCGCCTGTGTACGAGCTGAACAACCATCTGGTGGGCTGGATCACCATTCCCGATACCAAGATCAATTACCCCGTCATGCAGACTCCGGATTCGGTGGACTACTATTTGAAACGCAGTTTCGAGCAGAAGAAAAGTTCCCGTGGCTGTCTGTATGTCCGGGAAGTCTGCGACGTGAACAAACCCTCCGACAATGTGACCATCTACGGCCACAATATGAAAGACGGCAGTATGTTCGGCGGTCTGGAGCGGTACAAAAAGCAGGCCTACTGGGAAAATCACCGCAATATCCAGTTCGACACCCTCTATGAGCATCATACCTACGAGATCTTCGCCGTGTTCAAGACCACGGCCACCATCGACGAGGGCTTCCCCTACCACAAGTTCGCCGATGCGGCAAATGCGGAGGAGTTTGATGCCTTCGTCGCCACCTGCCGGGAGCTCTCTCTCTATGATACCGGCATCGTGCCGGAGTACGGTGACAAGCTCATCTGCCTGTCCACCTGCGAATACAGCCAGCGCAACGGCCGCTTCGTGGTGGTGGCGGTGCGTCAGGATTAAAAAATTACCGACCTGTGTATATCACAGGTCGGTTTCTTTTATTTAGCGTCTTCTCTGGTATCGGCTGATGTCAATGTCGGGCCGATCCCAGGGATCGATCTCCCGGCCGTGGCGGACGTGATGCTCGCCCTTATCCCGGTGGAAGCAGAATAATCCTGTGGGACAATCGTCAAAAGCAGGCTGATGCCGGACGGGAGGTGCGGTGTTGGTGGAATGCCGGACGGGAGGTGCGGCGTTGGTGGGGTACTGGACAGGGGGAGTGGCGTTGGCGATCTGCTTAATAAGCAGGTAAACACCGTAGCACATACCGGCCAGTATCAACAGCACCGGATTCAGCAGCCACAGGGCAACTGCAACGCCGATGATGGATTTGGAAGAAGATTTTTTCTTGGAGTTTTGAGTTTGCGTCTGCATGGTCGATCCTCCTTTTAGAAGATCCGCCTGCCGCACTTGGGACAGAACTGGAAATCGTTGTGAACCCAGTTGCGGCAGCTATGGCAGAACCGGGGAGAACCTCCGGATCGGGCGTCTTCACTGCCCCGGTTGGCTGCGCGCTCGAACACATCTTCCACCGCCGAATGCACAGAGGCGGGATCCGGGCTGCGCCGATGGGGGATGTCCCATGGGTCGCGCTTCGGCTGCCGCAGCATGAACACCAGCCGGAGCACCAAAAATCCCACAACGGGGATCGCAAACAGGATCATAAACCATGCGCCGATGGATGCGGCGATCACACACCAGATCACAACAAAGAAAATGCCGAAAATGCTCACCGCGATGCCCATGGCCATGGCGGCTTTGCGTTCTGTTTCGCGGTCAGTTCTCATATTGACCTCCTAACAGGATATAGTGCCAGACACCGGCCACTTCCCGTAAAAAATGGTTCAGTTTCTGGGATTTCAGGGTGGTTTTCGCCGGAATGCCCACGGATTCCACCTGACAGGCATCGGCGAACAGCCCTGCCCGGAAGAGGTGATACTCGCTGGAGATGATGCCGATGGTTTCCGGGCGAAGGCCGGTCTTTTCCTCGATGAGATCCAGAGAAAACTGGAGATTTTCCCATGTGGAGGTGGCCTTGTCCTCTATCCACACCCGTTCCGGGTCGATGCCCCGGCCGATGAGCGCGCGGTAGATGCACTCCGCTTCGGTCATGGGCTCATCTTCGCCCTGACCGCCGGAGACCACTGCGATGGCATCCGGGTGGGTGGTGAGATAGTCATATGCCGCGTCGATGCGGTTCTGCAGGGACACGGACGGGCCGTCGTGGCGCACCTTGGCACCCAGCACCACCACATATTTGCAGCCCGGGTCGGGATCGCCCAAGCTGGCTTTGATGATCAGCGCTTCCGTCACACCAAGGATCAGAATGCCGATGCAAAGAAGTACGGTAAACACGCGCTTCACCACCTTAGTCGGATGGGGGTAGGTCTTTTCCAGCATGGCGCAGACATTGTAAAACAGCAGCACGGCTATCATCGCGCAGCACACCAGCGCGGTGAAGCTGCAGCCGACATACAAAAAGCCAAAGGAGAAGGCGAAAAAGCCCAGCGGGATCAGCATCAGCCACCTTGCCAGACTCCATTTGTCCACCTTGCTCCATGCCACCTTCCGGTCGGCGATGGTCCGGTGCTGAGGCGCGGCAGGCGCGACGGGCTTTTTGACCGGCTGGGACTTTTTCGGCTGCGCAGCCTTCTTCGGCGGTGCTTTCTTGGCTGGAGTTTGCTTTGGCGAAGTCTTTTTCGCAGGCGTTTTCGCGGCAGGCTTCTTGGATGCTGCCGTCTTTTGGGAAGTCCCGGTTTTACCGGATCCCGCCGGCTTGGACGGCGTTTTCTTTTTCTGTGTGGAGGCGGCTTTGCCGCCGGTCTTTTTTTCAGCCATGGAATTTCTCCTGTGTGGGGTAACATGTTACGTTTGTAATGGCATTTTATCACATCCGGGCAAAGAAAACAAGCCGCCCGGACAGGGCGGCTTGCATTGTAAGAAAAACTTAAACTTCCTTGGACTTGGTGGCGATCTCCAGCAGGCACTTTGCGGTGAACTCGGCGGGAGTCATGGCGCCCAGATCCTCGCCCTTACGGGTACGGACGGAAACGGTGCCGTTCTCCATATCCCGGTCGCCGACAACCAGCATGTAGGGGATCTTCTGCATCTGAGCCTCACGGATCTTGTAGCCCAGTTTCTCGCTGCGGTAGTCACCCTCGGCGCCGATGCCGGCGTTCTTCAACTCCTCAACCAGACCCTTGCAGTACTCGTGGGCGCGGTCGGTGATGGGCATGACCTTGACCTGAGTGGGCATCATCCACAGGGGCAGAGCACCGGCGTAACGCTCGATGAGGTAAGCCAGAGTCCGCTCGTAGCAGCCCAAGCTGGTGCGGTGGATGATATAGGGGGTCTTCTTCTGGCCGTCGGCGTCGGTGTACTCCATGCCGAACTTCTGAGCCAGCAGCATATCGATCTGGATGGTGACGATGGTATCCTCCTTGCCGAAGACGTTCTTATACTGAATGTCCAGCTTGGGGCCGTAGAAGGCGGCCTCGTCGATGCCGATCTCGTACTTGACGCCCAGATTGTCCAGAATCTGACCCATGACACGCTGAGCCTCTTCCCACTGCTCGGGGGTGCCTTCGTACTTGATGCCGGCACGGGCAGGATCCCACTGGGAGAAACGGAAGGAGCAGTTTTCCAGCATGCCCACGGTTTCGAGGCAGTACTTAGCCAGCTCCAGACAACCCTTGAACTCCTCCTCCAGCTGATCGGGACGCAGCACCAGATGGCCCTCGGAGATGGTGAACTGGCGGACGCGGATCAGTCCGTGCATCTCGCCGGAGTCCTCGTTACGGAACAGGGTAGAGGTCTCGCCTAAACGCATGGGCAGGTCGCGGTAGGAACGGGCGCGGTTCAGATAGACCTGATACTGGAAGGGGCAGGTCATGGGGCGCAGTGCGAAGCACTCCTTCTCCTCATCGTGGGGGTCGCCCAGAATGAACATGCCGTCCAGATAGTGATCCCAGTGGCCGGAGATGCGGTACAGGTCACGCTTTGCCATCAGAGGGGTCTTGGTCAGCAGGTAGCCGCGCTTCTGCTCTTCGTCCTCAACCCAGCGCTGCAGCTTCTGGATGACTCTTGCGCCCTTGGGCAGCAGGATGGGCAGACCCTGACCGATCTCCTCCACGGTGGTGAAGAATTCCAGCTCACGGCCAAGCTTGTTGTGATCGCGCTTCAGAGCCTCAGCCTGACGCTCCAGATAGGCATCCAGCTCGTCCTTGCTGGGGAAGCCGATGCCGTAGATTCTCTGCAGCATCTTGCGGTTAGAGTCGCCACGCCAGTAAGCGCCGCAGCTCTTGGTCAGCTTGAAGCCGTTATGACGGACACGGCCGGTGTGGTCCAGATGGGGGCCGGCGCACAGGTCGGTGAAGTCGCCCTGGGTGTAGAAGGAAATGACCGCATCCTCGGGCAGGTCGTTGATCAGCTCCACCTTGTAAGGCTCGTTCTTGCTTTCCATGTAGGCAATGGCCTCGGCACGGGGCTTTTCGCTGCGCTCCAGCTTAATGCGCTCCTTGCAGATCTTCTTCATCTCGCCTTCGATCTTGGTCAGATGCTCAGGGGTGAAGGAGAAGGGGGCGTCGAAGTCGTAGTACCAGCCCTCGTCGATGGCGGGGCCGATGGCCAGCTGCACCTCGGGCCACAGACGCTTGACTGCCTGGGCCATGATGTGGGAGCTGGTGTGCCAGTAGGTCTTACGGTACTCGGGGTTTTCAAAGGTGTACAGGTTTTCGTTTTCCATTTTGTTTACCTCCTTTAATGTGGGGAGAGGTATAAAAAATACCCACCCCCTGAAAAGATCAGGGGTGGGATACAAAAGTATTCCACGGTTCCACCCTGGTTACGGCAAACAGCCGTCACTCATTGACGCTTTAACGGGCGCACCCGTCCGGGAATTTCCTCCCGGCGGCTCGGAAGTGGTATCGCTCGCGGCAGGGGTACAGATGCCTTTCACCATACGGCACCCTCTCTGGGAATCTTACCGGGAACGCGTGTCTTCGTCACAGCTTTTAATAGAAAAAATCTACCACAGATTAGAAAAAAAGTCAATCCCCCAAGAAAAAACTACACCGATTGGGTGTCATAACACCCCAAACGGAGAAATCGGGAATGGTTACATAACATTGTTCGTTATGTAAACAAATGTAACCTTTTGCTACAATATCTCGTAAAATACAACTTTGTTCGACCAACATCTAGTGTATAGGTTAACATAATGCAATTGCATATTTCATGCTAAAAGTTGTCGAAATGAGCGCAAAACCAATAAAGGCTTGACTTTTTGTGATAATTTGATATAATAATATCCATCCAAGGGTGCATACATACATTTTGTAACCTTTTGATACTTTTGGGAAAGCGAATGAAAACGTTGTAACTGTTCCGGAAGGAGGCCTCAAATCCGATGCAAAAGCGAATGAGATATCAGGCACGAAAGAAACTGCCGATGCTGCGCCTTGTGCTGATCGCCGCGGCGCTGATAACGGCGGTGACGCTGGTTTCCCAGCCTGTCTTTGCCCAGAACACCTATGTGATCACCGACGGCAACCACACCTTTACCTACACAACTTACGCCACCGACCCGGAGGAGATTCTGGATCAGGCCGGCCTGCGGCTCAGCGAGGATGATACCTACACGCTGGACGGCTCCACGGCCATCAGGGTGCAGCGCAGTCAGGAAATCGACCTTATGTATCACGGCACGTATACCCATGTGACTTCCTACGGGGAGACGGTGGAGGCGCTGCTGAACCGTCTGAACATCACCCTTGATGACAGTGTGGTGGTATCCCAGCCTCTGAATGCGGAAACCTACGACGGTATGACTCTTCGGGTGGATCGGGTTTTGGAAGAAGAGCAGACCTACTGCGGCATCATTCCCCACGAAACCACCTATTGTTACGATTCTTCTCTGCCGGAGGGCAGCGAAACGGTCATCACCCCCGGCGCGGACGGTGAAATGCTCTGCAGTGCCACTGTGACCTATGTCAACGGGCAGGAGACCGGCCGTACGGTACATAGCCAGACGATCACTGCTGCGCCGGTCACCGAGGTCATCGCCATCGGCACCGGTGAAGTGCCGGCCATTGATCCCAATGCCCGTCCGGTTATCGGCGACGGTACCATCACCCTGCCCACCGGCGAGGTGCTGACCTACACCGGTACTTGGGAGGTTCTGGCCACTGCCTATACCCATACCGACGAGGGCTGTGACTATGTCACCGCCACCGGCACCATCGTGCATATCGGCACGGTGGCGGTTGACCCCCGTTACATTCCCTACGGAACGAGGATGTTCATCGTCACCAATGACGGCTCTTACGTCTACGGCATCGCCACGGCAGAAGACTGCGGCGGCGGCATCAAGGGCGAGCGCATCGACCTGTATTTCCCCTCCTACCGGGAGTGCATGCAGTTCGGCCGCCGTCAGAGCACGATCTACTTCTTGGGCAGCGAAGAATAATCAGTTGCAAAAACGCCTTTCTGTTGGTATAATACCGGCAGAAAGGCGATTTTTTCGATTTAAGGCGGTAAACTTATGATCAATGTATGCGACATTCAGGTGATGAAGCCTCTGTTAGCAGAGCATGGCTTCCACTTTTCCAAGGCCAAGGGCCAGAATTTCCTCATTGCCCCCTGGGTGCCCCAGTCCATTGCCGAGGATTCCGGTGTGGACGAGACGGTGGGCGTGCTGGAGATCGGCCCGGGCATCGGCCCTCTGACCCAGCAGCTGGCCCTCCGGGCGAAGAAGGTCTGCGCCGTGGAGTTGGACACCCGGCTGGCGCCCATCCTCCAGAAGACCGTGGGCGAATTCGATAATTTGGAGATCCTCTGGGGCGACGTGCTGGACCAGGACATTCCCGGTTTGGTTCGGGAGAAATTCGAGGGTCTTCGTCCCATGGCCTGTGCCAACCTGCCCTATTATATCACATCTCCCATCCTCAGCGCCCTGCTGGAGGCGGACTGCTTTGAAGCCGTCACCGTCATGGTGCAAAAAGAGGTGGCACAGCGTATTGCCGCAGCTCCCGGCAGCCCGGATTACAGCGCATTTACGGTGTTCTGCCAGTATTACGCAGAGCCTGAGCTGCTCTTCGACGTGCCTGCCCACTGTTTTCTGCCCCAGCCGAAAGTCACCTCCGCGGTGATCACCCTCCGGGTGCGGAAAGAGCGAACCTGGGATATCTTGGACGAGAAAATTTTCTTCCGTACCGTCAAGGCAAGCTTTGCTATGCGGCGCAAGAAACTGAGCAACGGCCTTGCCGCCGGTTTCCCGGAACTGGGCAAGACCGGCGCGGCGGAAGTCATTGAAAAAGCCGGCTTTGATGCCAATATCCGTGGCGAGACCCTGTCCATCCCGGACTTTGCCCGGATCGCCAACGAGATCGCAAGAATGAGAGGACAAAGATGATCGAATTTCTGTTTCTCGATTTGGATGACACCATTCTGGACTTTCATAAAGCCGAGCGCATCGCCCTTTCCAAGACCATCTCCCAGTTCGGACTGGAACCCAATGAAGAAGTTCTCCACCGCTACCACCTGATCAACAAGGCTCATTGGGAGATGCTGGAACGGGGCGAACTGACCCGGGCGGAGGTTCTGACCCAGCGGTTTGGGGTGCTGTTTGCAGAGTATGGTCTGGATGTGGACGTGCAGGTCTGTGCCAAGACCTATGAACGCAATCTCTCCATCGGCCATTATTTCCTCCCCGGCGCCGAGGAGGCGGTGGATCGCTTGAGTAAAAAGTACCGCCTCTTCCTAGCCAGCAACGGCACCGCCGTGGTGCAGAAGGGCCGCATGACCAGCGCAAATCTGTACCGTTTTTTTGAAAAAGTTTTCGTTTCCCAGGAAATTGGCCACAATAAGCCGTCAAAAGCCTATTTTGACGCCTGCTTTGCACAGATTCCCGGTTTCGATCCTGCCAAGGCCATGATCGTGGGCGACAGCCTGACCTCGGACATCGCAGGCGGCATCAACGCCGGTATCCGCACCTGCTGGGTCAACCCTCAGCATCTGCCTTGTCCGGATCATATCCACCCGGATCACGAGATCGAGTATTTGAGCCAACTGGAAGCCCTGCTGGATACATAAAGTTAAGCCCCATCCTTTCGAATGGGGCTTTTGCTTGTTATTTGACGGTGAATGCGACCGTTACCGGCTCCATTCCCTCTGCGGTGACGGTGAGGGAAGCTGTGCCGGGTGCGCCGGTGGTGCGGACAAAGCCGCCGCACATGCCGCCTTCGGCGGTGACTACATCGGGACCGACGATTTCTGCCGCGCCCTCGGCACGGAACCGTACCGGCACTTGGGCGTAGGGAACGAGGTTGCAGAATTCATCCAGAATCCGCACCCGAACCGCCGCCATGTCATAGGTGGCGGCTTCTTGCAGCCCGGTGTGGCTGACCTTGACCTCCAAATGGAGCTTGCAGCTGGGGCAGCAGGTGACGGAGGCCACCACTTCGCCGCCCCTTTGGGCATCGAAACGCCACACCGTGGCCTCGCCGCCCCAGTTGCCCACGTATTTTCCGTAGAGCGCAACACCGTCCGACAGCGTCAGACCGTATTGGAGCATGCACTTGACCATGCCCAGCTTGTCCGTCAGGGGCATTCCGGCAAGACCGTATTTCGCGGCGGAATTCAGAGCCTTTTTCAGGGCGTCCGCCTTCTTCTTGGGGAAATTTTCCTGGGTTTCCAGCAGCTCTCCGATGGTATCATCCAAAACAAAAGGCGGATGGGGCAGACCCTTGTACGCACCCCTGCTCAGCCGGGTGACGAATGCGCCGTTCTTGTACAGCAGCACTTCCTCCGCGTTGCTGAACACCGGCACATTTCCGATGCTGCCTGCCGGGTAGTCACCGATGTCCATAGAAGAACCCACACTCAGCACCGGAGTCTGGTCCTGCTGGCTGGCGTAGACGTAGGCTGCCAATTTGGGATTGCGGAAAGCATCCATGACGCCGTGATAGCAGATCCGGTCACCGGAGCCAAAATCCTTGTGGGTGTTGTAGTCGAACATGCACCAACCGAAGCAGCCGGCGTGGCCGCCGTCCGCCGCCGCATCGTCCTGCACCCGGGCGTGGCGCAGGGCGTGTTCCTGCCGGCGCTGCCAGTTGTCGAAGGACTTGGTTGGGAACATATGGCCGTTGTGCTCGGAAATGATCAGGGATTTCCCTATGTCCGGGGTCACGTCCTTTTTCGGCTTTACGCCGGGATTGTTTCCCGTGTGGGAGAAATCGTTGTAGGCGTACACATCCTCCAGCAGGCTGCTCTTCTCGATAAAGCGGACGCCGGAGGTGGCCCGGCTGGGGTCAAGCTCCTTTGCCACAGCATTGGTCCGGGCGTAAAGTTCGTCATCGTCCTGACTTTCGTTGATCCGCACGCCCCACAGCACGATGCTGGGGTGGTTGCGGTATTGCAGCACCATCTCCCGGGTGTTCTGCACGGCTTGTTCTTTCCAGTTTTCGCCGCCTAAATGCTGCCAGCCGGGGATCTCGGTGAAGACTAGCAATCCTAACCGGTCGCATTCCCGGATAAAGTGCTTGCTCTGGGGATAGTGGCTGGTGCGAACGGCGTTGCAGCCCAGTTCTTCCTTGAGAATCCGGGCATCTTCTTTTTGCAAAGCTGCCGGGGCGGCGTAGCCGATGTAGGGATAGCTTTGGTGACGGTTCAGACCTCGCAGGAAGGTCTTCTTACCGTTGAGATAGAAACCATCGGCCTTAAATTCCGCGGTGCGGAAGCCGAAAGTTTCCTCCTGCACATCCAAAATCTGCCCCTTTTCGTCCATCAGCTTGACACGGCAGATGTACAGAGCCGGGCGGTCGATGCGCCAACGCCGGGCGGCAGGATGCTCGATGGTGATGGGGAAGGCGGTGGCGGATACGGTGCGAAGCTGCACCAGCTTATTTTCTCCGTTGATGATTTCGATGCGGCAGAAGTGGTTTTCCGCATTTTCCGTTGCCACCTTCAACTCCAGAGATGTCACCGTGGGGGTGGTGATGTAGATGTCTTCGATATAATTTTGCTCCCGGATATCCAGCCAGACCTCCCGGTACAGTCCGCCGTAGGTCAGATAGTCGATGACAAAGCCGAAGGGCGGCACTTCCGGGTTTTCGGTAGTATCCAGCTTCACAGCGAGGATGTTTTCGCCTTTTTGCACCGCCCCGGTGATCTCCACCCGGAAGGCGGTATAGCCGCAGCGGTGGCAGGTCAGTTCCTTGTCGTTGACAAAGACGGTTGCGATATGCGCTGCGCCGTCAAACTGCAAAAACAGCCGCTTCCCGGCCCAATTTTCCTCCCATACAAGGGTTTTGCGGTAGCCGCAGACCATCTGATAGGCATTGTGGTCGGCATAGTGCAGGGGCAATTCCTTCACGGTGTGGGGCAGGCGCACGATTTCGCCGCCGCCCTCGCCGGCGGCAAAACCGTCGAACCAGCTTTCCGTGAATTCCCAGTTGTTGCAAAGACTCAGCATACAGTCCACCTCACGCATTTTCTTTTATTCTATCGAAGACTGAGCGGAAATGCAAGATAAACCTCGTCTGTGAACTGCGGACGAGGTTGCGTTTGTTACGGTCATACATGGGTAAAAGATGAAAAAACTGTTGAAAAGTTACAACTTTTCCTATATAATGTAATGTGCGAAGCTAGAAATAGCCACAATGTCGTGAAATATGACATTCATTTCTCCAAAGGAGGAAATCATATGAAGAAAACACCCGTTCTCAGCCGCTTCCTGAGCTTGCTGCTGGTACTGGCGATGGTTCTGGGCTTTGTGCCTGCGTTCCCTCACCAGCATGCCCACGCGGCCAGCAACATGGAAAACGGCTTCGAGGGCCAGGATGCGGACGTATTCTCCGCACTGGGCTTCGACACCACCGAACTGCCGGAGGGCTTTGACCCCGACACCACCGAGAACCCCTATGGTCGAAATACCATTCTGGGCAATCAGGTGTGGGAGGCCTTTGTGGCATCTTCCGGCGGTACCAATGTCTATGGTAAGAACAACAATTCCGTCAGCGGTGGCGGCATTTCCGGCATGCCCAGCTCCGGCGCGGGCATCGGTATGGAGATGTATTCCGTTGCGGCTGCGGACTTTGACGGCGACGGCCTGCAGGGCGAAGTTGTTTACGTGGGCTTTGACAGCATCAAGTACAATTCCCACTCTGAACGCGCCAATCTGCAGCTTCAGATCTACGATGCCAAGAAAAACTCCATCAGCGATCTGAAGACCATCGGCACGGGTATCAATCCCGCCCAGGTCATCAAGTCCGGCGGCACCGCCTATTCCCGGCTGGACTATGCCTGGCAGAACCTGCTGCAGGTCACCGCAGGCGACTATGACTGCGACGGCCGTTACGAGATCGCGGTCTATGTCCCCGAGGACGGCAACGGTCGTGTGGACATCTATAAGTACCAGCAGACCTCCCAGTCCGGCGAGAACGACTGGATGAAGCTGAGCAACTGGGACCGGGTCTGGTCTTATGTGGTCAACAATACCGGCAATGAGATCTTCAACATGGTCAGCTTGGTCAGCGCGGATATCAACCAGGACGGTGTGGACGATCTGGGTATCTCCTATGGCCGTCTGGCTCCCTACGGCAATCCCTTTACCTCTGTGGATATCGACAAGAGCAAGGCTGTCATTCTCTGGGGTGCAAAGAGCAATATGCTCCAGACCCACTCCGCGGTGAGCCTGAACGAGGGCGAACTGGGTGAGCTGACCCGTGTGTCCCTGACGGTGGGCGACCTGGACGGCGACGGTGCCAAGGAACTGATCGCCACCGGCCAGCCTATCTCCGATGTGGAGAAGTATTACAGCGGCAACAAGGCTGAGTCCAATACCACCCGTGCCGTCATCACCTATCTCTACGATTATAACAAGGGTCTGGTGATCAATTCCTCCGGCCTGTATAAGCCCGTGGACGGCAAGTACATCGATGCCGAAGACGAGGACGGCAACAAGACAAAGCAGTGGCAGAGCAACAACGGCTTTGACGAAAACTACTATTCCGATCCGCTGATGCGCACCAACGCAGCCGTGTTCCATCCCAAGGGCTATGATTATGCCTTCCTGTATCTGGACAGCTGCCTGTATGAGTGTACCGAAGGTCAGCTCATGCTGAAGATGAGTCTGGATGACGGCAACTATGACGGACAGTCTGCGCTGGGCGGCGACAAGTGGTCGCCGGTGCTGGCAGGTGCGATAAGCACGAACTATGTCGAATACGGCGTCGTAGCGGCGGATATCAACGGCGAAGGCTATGACACCCTGATGACCAACATGTTTGTTACAGTCTCCGGTTATCAGAAGGGAGAAACTGCGGAACAGGATGTGCGCCGGCACTATGCTTCCTACCGCACCTTGTATTCCACCGGCGACGCACTGGCTTCCAAGGCCAGCGGTACTGCCAATCTATCCGTTGATGGAATTCCCTCCACATTGACCACCGCTGCGCTGGCTATGGTGGATGCGGACGTGGATACCGTGATCATGGAGTACACCGGTGTCCACTATCTGACCTATTCCGACCCCAAGGTTCTGGCCATCATCGCTGCTGCGCCCTATTTTGAGGACGTGGACATCATCAGCGATTATGACTACGCATGGCAGAACACCACCTCCTACAGCCAGATGAACGGCGGCGGCCACGGAGACACCGTGCAGGTGGACTTCGAGGGCGGTATCTATCTCTCCACCGAGACCGAAGTCGGCGGCGGTAAGATCGAGCTGGAGACCAGCGTCAATTTCACGCTGGAGTGGGCCAAGGATACTACCACCACCACGGAGTATACCCTTTCCTTCGAAACCAGCCAGGATGAGGATGCCGTTGCCTTCTACTGCATCCCCACAGAGAACTATGTCTATAAGACCTACACCCCCAACGGTAAGGGCGGCTATGATGAAAAGACCGACATCATCAGCAACACCTTCACCCCCTGCTATCAGGTGCTGACTCTGGACTACTACGAGTCCATCCGGGGCAACTACCCCGGTCTGCCCGAAGTCCGCGGCAAGGCCATTACCTCCACCCCCGGTGACCCCAGCTCCTATCCCACTTCCACCTCCGGCTACAGCGTCATCAGCCAGTGGGACAAGGATCCTGCCGGTGTCAGCTTCGGCAACGGCGCCATCACCCAGGAAATCAGTGTCACCACCGAGGATGCTGAGTCTTACAATATGGGTGCGGCATGGGACTTCCAGTTTGGCGGCGGCGCAGGTGTGAATATCTTCGGCCAGGAGTTTGATACCACCGGCGGTGTCCAGTGGTCGCTGAACCCCTCCGGCGGCTGGACGGACATCAAGATGGAGGGTACCACCATCTCCGGTACCGTCACAAACATGCCTCTGCAGTTCCAGGACTACGGCTACTACTACACCTGGAAGATCTTCTCCTATAACTATAAGTTCGAAGACGGAACCTCCATCCCCGTTGTTTCCTATGTGGTTGGCGATGTTTCCGAGCCTCCCCAGCTTCCCGAGGATTTCCAGCAGGACTATGACCGCACCACCAGCGACAAGAACGTCCTGACCTGGACTTACGACGGCAGCTTCTCCGATTTCTACATCTATAAGTATTACGATTTCCCCGTAGGCGGCGGCCTGCAGCGAGTGGCGGAAATCCCCTCCAGCACCCCCAACTACACCCTCAAGTATGACGAGAACGGCAAGCCCTATAAGGAGTACTACTACGAGGATCTGAACCTGGCTCCTTATGCGGAGTATCAGTACGCCATCCAGGTGGAACGCGAAGCACCGGTGCCTCCTTTGAGCGCAATCTCCGGACTGCTCACCGCCCGTACCAAGGCGGCGAACGGAAACCCCGTGATGACCATGGAGGAGTCCGACGGAGAACATGACGGTCTGCTGAAGGTCTACCCCGACAAGACATCCTATCTGACAGTTGGCGTCACCGGCCCCAAGGGCGAAAGTGCCTCCAGCTACTACACAACCGTGCAGTACCAGTGGCAGAAGAAGGAAAACGGCGCGTGGACAGACCTGATCAATGAAACGGCCGTGACCCTGACCTTCGCCAGCGCCGGCGTGGATACCGCCGGCGAGTATCGATGCCGGGTCAATGTACTGACCAAGGCAGATGCCACCGCCATCACGGCATATACCGATCCTGTGAGCCTGACCCATGCCAAGCGTACCTCCTTCATTGAGGAACTGTACGTCAAGGATGTGTCCGGCGGCGTGGAGCTGTATGCCAAGGTGGGTAACGCCCATCCCGACAGCGCCTCCATCCCCGGCGGCACCGTCACCTTCAATCTGACCAACAACCTCACCGGTCAGAACTACCAGTATTTCGTGGAGCTGAACCCTGCCGGCATCGCCACCGACATCCGGGAGACCATGCTGCCCGAGGGTATGTACTCCGTGACGGCTTATTACTCCGGTTCCTTCATCTTCAAGTCTTCCGATGCCCAGACACTGTATCTGTCCCAGCGCAGCGCGGGCTTCGACGTGGATGCACCTGCCTCCGTTGTCTTCGGCGACGGCGCAGAGGTGGTCTACCGGACTGTTACCAAGAGCAATGGCTTCACCCAGACCAAGGAAGCCATTCCCCAGAGCTTCACGCTGCTCAAGGCCGATGCCCTCAGTACCAAGCAGCTGCGCGGCGCATCGAAAATCGAGACCGGCGAGAGTGTCTCCGCAGGCACCAATTACTGGATCGATCTTGAGGGCATCCGCTACTACTTCACCGCCACCCACAGCGGCAAGATCACGGTGGAGGATCTGTATGTGACCTACGGCACCGCAGATGCCTATCTGACCTACACCAACAACGGCGGCAAGTACCGTCTGGCGGAAAATCTGCCTGCCGGCGGCTACGCGGTGAAGATGACCACCGATGGCGTGGCGGTTTATGCTCCCGTCAATGTGCTCAAGCGTCAGATCACCCTGCAGCTTCCTGCACAGAAGATCGGCGAGGGCGTGGATCACGCACCCTATGTCACCCTTGGCTCCATGCAGATGCTTTCCGGCACCTGGGCGCCCTGTGATTTGGTCAATGGTGAGCTGAACAGCACCATGGCTGACCAGATCATCAGCCTCCACTATTACAATACCGCAGGCTCTCCCTACACCGGCACCGAAGTCATCAAGCAGTGCGGTTATTACGTTGTCCGGGATTGGGGCGGCACCGTAAATGCAAGCAGGTACCCCAACTACGACATTAAGCTTCTGGACGGCTCTCTGACCGTCATTGGCGCGACACGGGATGTGTCCATCGGCGTGCGCCTGTTCGAGGAGCAGAGCGTGGGCACCCTGCATGCCATGTCTCCCGAGTACGGCAGCACCCGTAATCCCGTCCATGCTGCGGATAAGCTGGTGCAGTCCTTCTCCACCGGTACCCGCATGGTCTTCACCGCCGTTCCCGACGAGGGCTACGAGATCTATGACTGGTATATCAATGGTGTGGCACAGGGAACCAAAGCCACCTCCCTCAGCTATGTGCTGCTGGCCGAGGATACCACCGTGGAAGTCCAGTTCACCATCAAGCAGAACAGCCTGATCTTCGGCACTGCCGGTGATGTGGGCGGCGGCACCATCGTCTGCTCCGACTCTGAGCTTACCTCCGACTCCGTGGTGCTGGCAAATGCTCTGTTTACCTTCGCCGCCAAGGCAAATCCCGGCTACCACTTCAAGGAGTGGCGCTACACCGAGCAGAGCAAGGGCACGGTGTACAACGACGAGGAAAACGGCGTGATGGAAAGCACCTTCGACCTGCTGATGCCGGCTACAAGCTGCTCTGTCTATGCTGTCTTTGAGCGGGATCACTATACCTTTACCTACTCCGACCGTATGAATGGTGTCGGCATGACTGCCTGGTACATGGGCAATGCTTCCGGCGATACCACCTCCGGTATTGAGAAGATCACCATCCGCTCCGGCGACAAGGTCAAGGGCGATACCACCATCGTGGTGGAGGCTGCGCCCGGCTATGATCTGGATTCCGAATACGCCTTCATCAGCAAGGGTACGCAGGGTCAGGCCAATTACGAAGCCGGCACCTACACCCTGAAGCTGGGCGAGGATACCGATGTCACCGCAGTGACCAACCGCCAGTGCTATGACGTGAAGCTGGACTTCTCCGTCAAGCAGGATGCGATCTTCCCCGAGGGAACCAAGCTGATCTACACCATCGGTGAAAAGCAGGAAAGCCTTAACATCGAAGAGGCCACCGGCGTGACCCTGGAGGATGTTCCCGGCGGCAGCGATATCCATATCCATGTGGAATACCCCGGCTACTATGACCTGATCGGCTGGGTGGATGGCCAGTCCGGCCTCACCGCCACCGAGGAAGTCAATAAGGCGGCCGTGGAAGTCAAGTTCGGCGACACCGTGGAAGCCGGCACTGCTTACTGGTACACCGTTTCCATCAATAATGCCAATGTGGCCCGCTACTTTACCGCTCCCATTACCGGCATCGTCCGCTGGGACGGCGAGAAGGTGACCGTGTACGGCGAGAGCAACAACTACCGGATTACCGGATTGAATCAGGATACGACGATTTCCGTCCGTCTGGAAGAGAAGCCCCACCACTATGTGGATATGGAGGATATCTCCGGCTTCGGCACCTACCAGCTGGTCCTGCCTGAGGGCTCTGCGGAGTCTGTGGGTGCGAACAACGTCAAGCGGATCCTCGTCCACGACGGCGATGACCTGACCGTTCTCGTTACCCCGGAGCAGAAGTGGACCGTGTCCTATTGGCAGGCCAAGGCCGCATCCATGAGCGACAGCGTGAAGGTTCGGGCAACCAGCCTGAAGTACACCATTCCCGATATCCGGGAGAGCTACACCTTCAAGCCCATCTTCTCCTCCACTACTTACAATACCATCTCCTGGCCTACCATCAGCGCGGATCAGAATTCCATCACCCTGTCCCCCGAGAACGGCTATCTGTCCAGCGTCAGCTCCGGCAGCAGCTTCAAGTTCAAACTCACCGGCCCGGGCATGGCTCTGGTGGATCAGGTGTTTGCCAACGGCGTTCCCTTTGTAGCCGCCGGCAGCGCCAATGCCGGTAACTGTACCGTCTCCGGCGACGTCTACACCATCTCCAACATTCAGGAGAATCAGGTGATCACCGTCACCATGAAGGAAGTGGGCGTTACCGTGAACGGTGAGGATCTGGTGAACATGCATGGCTCCGGCTGGGTCTATGACCACGGTACCCAGACCCTGACCCTCAGCCGCTCCGGCCTGATCATCAGCGGCAGCGTGAAGATCAGCGGCGTGGACAATCTGAAGATCGTCCTGCTGGATACTGCGGCTACCGTAACACTGGAAAATCTGAATCTGAGCAGCACTGCCACCAATGTGATCACCGCCTCCGGTGAGACCTGCTCCGTGGTGCTCTCCGGCAGCAATACCATCACCTCCCGGACCAACGGCAGCATCCTCACGGTCAGCGATACCTCCAACGAATCTCTGATCATCCGGGGCAACGGTACGCTGAATCTGTACAACAGCGGCAACGGCTATGCCATTGCGGCAAATACCGTCACCTTCACCGGTAACTGCAATGTGAATATCTATTCCACGGAAGCCGGCGGTGTTAATGCCAATGAACTGTGCATGGGTATCGAGGGCAGCACCACAGAACCCAGCCTCCGAATCCAGCAGACCGGCAGCAACGCCAACCGCGACCCCATCTATGCCGGTGACATCGAGCAGTACAACGGCGAACTGCTGGTAAGAGGCATCGATGCCGCCATCGTGTGCAACTGTATGTACACCTATGACGGCGTTGTGGAGCTGAGCAGCGAGAAAGAAAGCAAAACCGCATTCTCCGGAGTCTATTGGTTGGCCTACTATACCAACGGCTATATGAAGCGCTATACCGAACGCAATGGTAGCGAAGCTAAGTCCATAGTCGTCAGAAAAGCCGACTATCTGCTTACGGATTACGATTTGGTCCAGCTCTTCTTTGCCACCACAACGTGCAATTACTTCCGACTCAGCCCCCTGAGTTCCGAACCCGATGCAAGCTCCGTGGTGCTGACCGTTACCTACAACGGTAAGGAGTATTCCGCACCTATCAGCGGCGGAAGTGCCTATCAGTATTATTACATCGATCTGAATGACCTGAATGATACCACGCTGAAGACGGCGATTCTGGAGAATGGTAAGAAGTTCGGCGAGGAAATGGAGAACGAGCATTGGCTGGCAGTGGCCTATACCCAGGCATCTCCCGTCTATACCACCCTGGCGACCGCAGATATCACCTTTGAGTACAGAGCACAGCAACTTGGTGAACCGTTTGATGCTTACAAGGCTGACATTGGTTCTTCTGACGAAGTGCTCGAATACTCCCTCAGCGGTGGCGACACCAGCTCGCTGAACGGTGCTATCGCAACTTCCGGCAGCGTGCAAACCCTGACATTGGACCACCTCACTGCAGGTACGATCGATGTGGGCAGCACCCCCGTCTATCTGAAGGGCGACAACTATCTGATCAGCATGGCCAATGAGCCTCTGGTCACCGATGGTACCCTGAACCTGTATTCCGACGGTACCGGCACCCTCACCGTCAATTCCCGTATCATCCCCGATGCCGAAGGCGCTCCCGTTACCAGTGCCCTGGTGGCTGATACCATCAACCTGCATGATGTGAAGGCTCTGATCCTGTTCTCCGGTACCAACGCCGTCAGCGCAGCATCCGGAACCCAGATCAACTTCTACGATGGCGACACCGCACTGAGCTACGGCCAGGGCTGGAACATCGACGAGGGCAGTAACGGCACCACCTCCACGACTTTGACTACGGGAACCATTTCCGATGCCAAGTACGTCAAGGTCTATGCCGACACCACCGACGGCACCATCACCCCCAACAGCGTCACCGCCGATAAGGAGACCCTAGACGGCCAGGTGGAGGAATTCACCGTCAAGTACATGGCTGTGGACGGCAATCTGATCGGCCTGAAGACCGATACCGACGGCGACACCACCTATACCTCTGCTCTGCTGATCAACAGCGCCGGCGAGGAAACCGTTTGGAAGCTGGCACTGGGCGACGAGATCCCTGCGGGCTATCAGGGCTGCTACCGGAACAACGGCGCATCCGCTGACCTGAAGCTGGATCTGAGCAAAACAGAACTGGCAGAGATGCCTGTCGGCACCTACACCATCCGCTTCCGTCAGCAGGACCAGTACGGTGCTCTGCACAACCTGGATGTGACGATGAAGCTCACCGCCAAGAGCATTATCTCCGGCGACCTGTCCGTCACACCCACCACTGTGACCCTGAGCCGCGGCCAGAGTGTCACGCTGACCACCGCCTTCACCGGCACCACCCCCAGCAGCTACCAGTGGTCTGTTGATGGCAAGAGCGTGCAGGTCGGCGCCGAGAGCAGCTACACCTTCACTGTGCCTGCGGACGCCAAGGTTGGCAAGACCTACACCATTCAGGCGGCTTCCTTCAGCGGAAACGATGCCCTTGGTGCGGCGACCGCCACCATCACTGTCTGCAACGCAGTCAGCGATATCACCATTACCAACGACCAGCTTAAGGCTGAGGAAGACGGCTCCTACACCGTCCATACTGTCCAGCCCGATGCCCAGCCCGGTGTTTGGGAGTTCAAGGCCCTTGTGACTATGGATGACGGCACCACCGCCACCGACGTAGTCTGGACCCTGTGGGGCAATGACCTCCGGGCCACCCATCTGGATCCCACCACCGGCGTTCTGACCGTCTCTCCCGTGGAAGTGGGCACTGACGGCATCATGAAGGTCATCGCGACCTACACCAATGCCGACGGCACCACCGGCACCGGCGAGATCGTGCTGAATGTGAACACCGATCCCTATGTGGGCATCACCATCGTGGGAACGGTCAATGGCGAGGCTGTCACTGACATCCACGGTACCGTGTCCGCCAACACCTATGACGAGACCTACGCCATCGGCGGCGAAGACGTGATCGTCACAGCTTACCCCGATCCCAACCACACCGTAGCCGGCTGGACCGTCAACGGCGAAGCCGTCACCGAGTGGAACACCAGAACCAACACGATGACATTCCCCGGCGAGGTCTTTGGCCATTATCTCGTCACCGTGGAGTTCACCCACTACCACAGCGAACGCAAGCATGACGACCAGAACCACTGGATGGAATGCTCCTGCGGCGACCGGATCGAGATCACCGCCCACGATGATAAGGATCATGACCACAATTGTGACGTCTGCGGCTATGTCATGTCCACCTGCTATGACGATGACAAGAACCACTTCTGTGATTACTGTGGCGCCAAGCAGGGCGACTGCGCTGACGAAAACCACAACCACCTGTGCGACTGGTGCGGCGATAAGCTCAGCGACTGCGTCGATGAGAACGCCGATCACATCTGTGAGTACTGCGGCGGCAGAGTCAGCGAGTGCGAGGACGTGAACAGCAACCACTTCTGCGACTACTGCGGCGAGAAGATCTCCACCTGCTTCGATGCTGACGACCACAACTGTGATATCTGCGGCAGAGAACTGAGCGAGTGCGCCGATACCGATGACCACAACTGTGACATCTGTGGCAAGGTGCTGAGCAAGTGCGCCGACAAGGACAAGGATCACCTGTGCGATATCTGCGGCATCCGTCTCACCGAGTGCTACGACAAGAATAAGGATCACCTGTGCGACCAGTGCGGCGAACCTGCCACCGAATGTGTCGATGCAAACAACGATCACCTCTGCGATCTGTGCAAGGAGACCATCAGCGAGTGCGTGGATGAAAACAAGGATCACAAGTGCGACATCTGCGGCAAGGATCTGAGCAACTGCGTGGACGAGAACAAGGACCACAACTGCGATGACTGCGGTGCTAAGCTCACCAACTGCGCCGATGCAGACAACAACCACCTGTGTGACATCTGCAGCGTCGAACTCAGCCAGTGTGCCGACGAAAACGGTGACCACAACTGTGATAAGTGCGGCAAGAAGCTGTCTGACTGCGCCGACACCGCTCCTGCGGATCACTTCTGCGACCTCTGCGGCAAGCACTTGACCCCCTGCGTGGACGAAAATTCCGACCATACCTGCGATATCTGCGGCAAGGAACTGGGCGTCCACGATTGTGCCGATGAAAACAGCGATCACCGCTGCGACACCTGCGGTGAAACCCTGACTCCCTGCGCCGACAACGATTCCAACCACCTCTGCGACCTCTGCGGCAAGGAACTGAGCGAGTGCGCCGACGAGGATGCGGATCACAAGTGTGATAAGTGCGGCAAGATCCTGACTGAGTGCGCCGACGAGACCAAGGATCACCTGTGTGACCTCTGCGGCACGGAAATCACCACCTGCGCCGACGAGAACAGCGACCACAACTGTGACGTTTGCTCCAAGCCTCTCAGTGAGTGCTCCGACGGCGATAACGATCACAAGTGCGACATCTGCGGTAAGCAGACCAGCACCTGCGCTGACGACGATAAGGATCACAAGTGTGACCTCTGCAGTGCTGTCCTGACTGCCTGCGTCGATGACAACAGCGATCACAACTGTGATATTTGCTCCGAGCCTGTCAGCGCCTGCGCCGACGAGAATAAGGATCACAGCTGTGACATCTGCAATAAGGAACTGAGTACCTGTGCTGATGAGAACAAGGATCACAACTGTGATATCTGCTCCAAGCCCCTGACGGAATGCGCCGACGAGGACAATGATCACTTCTGCGACCTCTGCGGCAAGCAGATCAGCACCTGCGTCGATGAAAAGGATCACCTCTGCGACATCTGCGGCCAGCGCCTGACCCAGTGCGTGGACGAAGATCCCGTCGATCAGCTCTGTGACCTCTGCGGCGAGGATATGCACCAGTGTGCCGACGAGGACAATGACCACGATTGTGACTTCTGCGAGTTCGTCCTGACCCAGTGCATCGACGAGAATGCGGACCACGCCTGCGACATCTGCGGCGCTACCAACAGCGTCTGTGTGGATGAGAACAGCGACCACTTCTGCGACCTGTGCGGCAAGGAAATCAGCAAGTGTCTGGACGAGAACAGCGACCACCTGTGCGACACCTGCGGCGATAAGCTCACCGACTGTGTCGACGCCGACCACAATGACTTCTGTGACATCTGCGGCGGCGAGACCAACCTCCATGTGGACAAGAATAAGGATCACCGCTGCGACGTCTGCGCCCTGCCTCTGAGCGAGTGCGACGACGAAGATAAGGATCACCTGTGTGACCTCTGCGGTGTTGTCTGGAGCGTCTGCGTGGACAAGAACACCGACCATACCTGCGATATCTGTGGCGGCACCATGGGTGTTCACGCCCCCGCCGAAGGCACTCACCGCTGCGACTACTGCGGCAAGGATGCCAGCGAATGCGCCGATGAGACCAGCGACCACCTCTGCGATACCTGCGGTCAGGTCATCAGCGAATGCGTCGATGAAGTTAAGGATCACCTCTGCGACATCTGCGGCAAGGAACTGAGCAAGTGCCTGGATGAAGATAAGGATCACATCTGTGACTGGTGCGGCCAGCGCATGAGCGACTGCGCCGATCCCAACGAGGACGGCTACTGCGATTACTGCGGCGAACCCATCCTCTACACCATCCACCTGATCCAGCCCGAGGAAGGCACCATCACCTCCAGCCATGCCGCTGCGGCTATGGAAACTCCCGTCACCTTCACCGTGGCTCTGAACCCCGGCAAGACTCTGCTGAGTGTCAATGTGGTGGATGTGGAAGGCGCACCCGTGGCCATCACCGACAATGGCGACGGTACCTACAGCTACATCCAGCCCAGATGCGAGGTCACCATCTCCGTCACCTACTCCAATGATCTGTTCAGCATCTCCTTCGCAAGTATGACCATGGCCAACTCTCTGGACATGAACTTCGCGTTCCTGAAGGCCTATCGTTCCGACTGGACCGGCTATTACGCCGAGATCGTCAAGGAGTACGAGGATCGTGAGAGCGTCACCCAGTACATCTTCTTCGAGGACTGGAAGACTACCACCATCAATGGCGAGCTTTATCACTATGTCACCTTCACCGGCATTGCCGCCAAGGAAATGACCGATAAGCTCTACGTCACCATCTATTCTCCCGATGGCGTGGCGGCAAGCACCGTCTGGGAGGACAGCGTTCAGGCTCAGGCTATGCGTAACCTGGCCAAGACCGGTGTCACCAAGCTGTCCCAGACCATGGTCGTGGATATGCTCAACTACGGCGCAGCAGCCCAGAAGAAGTTCGAGTACAATCTGGACAATCTGGCCAACAGCCTGCTGACCGATGAGCAGAAGGCCTACGCTACCACCACCGTCTCCTATGTGGATACCAGCAAGCGCAACGATAACTACCGCGCCAATGTCTATCTGGTCAGCAACATCCAGTTCATGATGGCATTCGCCAACATCGATCCCACCATGAACGCCGAAGTGACCTTCACCGATCACTACGGCAAGGAGCATCTGATCACCATCCCGGGCAGCGAGTTCGAGAAGAACGGCAGCTACTATGTGTTCACCATTGAAGAGACTGTCATCGCGGATGCCTACCAGAACATCACCTGCAAGATCTACAATGCCGACGGCAAGCTGGTCAATCAGGTGACGGACAGCATGGCAAGCTACGCAGCCCGTGCCAAGCTGAATACCGGCGACGAGCTCTATGAGATGATCATGAAGTTCGCCACCTCTGCCCACGCTTACCTGCACAGCAAGTAATGCAAAACAAAATCCCCGGCGGCACATGCCGCCGGGGAGAGAAGAAACAGATCTGATCCCAGACTGGAGGAAGAACCATGAACAAAGACAATAAGCTGGATTTTAACGGCATTATGCTGATCCTCATTGCGGTACTGCTGGTGGTCATCCTGATCATCGTGCTGCAGCCTCATAAATGCACCTGCCCCTGCGCCGCAGGCACTGCACCTACCAATACCGCAACCGAACCTGCCGATACCGTGACCGAACCCACCACCACAGAAAACCCCACGGAAGAACCCACTGAGGATGTTACCGAGGAACCCACGGAAGAGCCCACCGAGGAACCTACGGAGGAGCCTACCGAGGCGCCTACGGAG
>JAGKTU010000043.1 GCA_021153265.1 Clostridia bacterium | reverse complement strand
GTTACCGAGCGGTGGTGCTCCGCGCAGCGAATCCGAAATCCAAATGATTGCCGGTGGCAATCATACATTGATTCACAGGGAAGTTACGAAACATACCGCCCCGGTTTGCACCGGGGCGGTTGCTTGCGTATTCAGACACAGAACTGATCAGCCGTTTTCGTCGTCCAGATAGTCGTTACCCTCCCGGTCGATGAAGAAGTGCTGGATCAGCCGAATGGGTACCGCGAGCAGCAGAATCATCGCCAGCATCACGCTCAGAATGGTATTCCATGTCAGTGCGATCAGTACAGCCAGCACCAAGGCGATCAAACCTGTGGTGATCAGTTCTTTCTTTGCCATCTTACTTCTCCTTCACGCCTTCCACCAGACCGGAAGCCATGCCGACCAATCCCTGCATCTCGCTGGGGATGATGATCTTGGTGGCCTTGCCGTCGGCGATCTTCTGCATAGCCTCGATGGACTTCAGCTTGATGACCTGATCGTTGGGAGCCTTCTCATTCAGCATAGCCAGGGACTCAGCCAGAGCGGACTGGACGGCACGGATGGCCTCAGCCTCACCTTCGGCCTTCAGGATAGCGGACTCACGCTCAGCCTCAGCACGGAGGATAGCGGCCTGCTTTTCAGCGTCGGCTCTCAGAATAGCGGACTCGCGCTCACCTTCGGCCAGCAGGATAGCGGACTTCTTGGAGCCCTCAGCCTGCAGGATGGCCTGACGGCGGTCACGCTCAGCCTTCATCTGCTTCTCCATGGAGCTCTGGATGTCGGCGGGGGGCAGGATGTTCTTCAGCTCAACGCGGTTGACCTTGATGCCCCAAGGGTCGGTAGCCTCGTCCAGGATGGCGCGCATCTTGGTGTTGACCACGTCACGGGAAGTCAGGGTCTGGTCCAGCTCCAGGTCGCCGATGATGTTACGCAGGGTGGTGGCGGTGAGGGTCTCCATAGCCATCATGGGCTGCTCCACGCCGTAGGTGTACAGCTTGGGGTCGGTGATCTGGAAATACACGACGGTGTCGATCTGCATGGTGACGTTATCCTTGGTGATCACGGGCTGGGGGGGATAGTCCAGCACCTGCTCCTTCAGGCTCACGCGGCGGGCGACACGATCCAGGAAAGGCACCTTGAAGTGGATGCCGACACCCTGAACGCCGTGGAATGCGCCCAGACGCTCGATGACGTAAGCGCGGGACTGCTGAACGACGTAAATGTTGGACAGCACGATCCAGAACAGGATCACAACGAATGCAATGGGAATGAGTAACTCGGGCATAAATTCTACCTCCTAAAAAATGTACAAATTACTTACTTTCTGCTGCAACCGGACAGAGGCTGACGAAGACCTTCACGCCTTCGATCCGATCCACCTGCACCTTGGCACCCACGGGAATGGGTTCCCCGGAGGAGCTCCGGGCAGTCCAGACCATGGCGCCCAGCTTGACCTGACCGCTGGCGGACAGATTATCGATGGCGTCGGTGACCAGTCCCCGGGAGCCGATGACGGAATCCACATTGGTGGCAGTGACCTTGGGGTTCAGGAATTTCTTGGTCAGAGGCCACAGGCAGGCAAGCAGTCCGGCGGCCACGATCACAAACAGCGTGATCTGCAGCCAAATTTCAGCGCCCAGCATAGCTGCGACGGCGGCGACCAGCGAACCCACCGCGAACCAAATGGAGACCAGATGGATGGGGCAGGAAGCCTCCACGATCAGGAACACGATCATCAGTCCCAGCCAGATTATGATATCCCAATTCATACGTTACCTCCTCTCTGATTGGGTTGTACCAACAGTTTATCAGAAAAATGCATATAGGTCAATTGACAAAATCCGCAAAAACGGCAGTTTACGGAATGATTTTGCGGTAAAAACGAGAGAAAAAGGGAGTGATCCGAATTTTTAACCCATTCCTGAGAAATAAAAGAAAGAAAATGGCAAAACAACGCAAAACGCAATCAATAAATGATAAGACGTGGTCATATGACCATGTAAAAACCACACCCCCACTCCGAAATCATTCCCCATTTTCCCGGAAAACCGATTGTTTCCAACAGGAGAACCCCTGTATTTGTGGAAAATTTTCCGAGTTTACGAAATAAATCGACAATATTTCTGTATTGCTGCACGAGAGGGACAAAACCCCTCCCGAAATCCATGGAAATTCCCACCTTATGCAAAAAGAGGAACGGTTCACCCGTTCCTCGTAAGCCCATTTTGAATTCGTCTGCCGCAAACCCACGCCAGATACACTTTTCCGGCATCGGGGATCACATAGGGCATCACGCAGCTTGCCACCGCCGCGGCGAAGGATGCGCCGCCACTGTACAGGCAGAACCAAATACTGCCCAGTGTGTAGCATGCCAGCAGCCCCAAAACCGCCCCCAGTGGTTTACATAACTTCTCGAACACCCAGTAGATCAGTCCCGTGGCGGCGAACCCCCACAGATATCCGCCGGTGACCCCCAGCAGCGCCCCCAAGCCTCCCTGAAACCCGGAGAAGACCGGCAGACCCACGCCGCCCAGCAGCAGGTACACGCAGATGGAAGCCGTACCCCACTTTCCGCCCAGCGTAAACAGCGCAAGCATCACGGCAAAGGTCTGCATGGTGAAGGCGATATGCCCGAAGGGAATGCTGATCCACGCGCAGACGGCTGTCAGCGCGGCGAAGAGTGCCGCCCGAATTTGGGTAGATTTGGTCTTTCTGATGGATATTCCTCCTAAATGCCGCCGTGGAGGTACTTGCGTTCCCAGTCGCCGTCGAAGAGCTTGCCGCCCACGATCATGGGATAGCCCTGATACAGGTCATCCGCCAGCTCCCGGAGGGGTTCCAGACACTCCAGACTCTCTAAGTAAAATTCGGGCAGTGCAGCCTCGCCCATCCGGGCGCCTAAAATCGCGCCGGTGATGGCGCCCACCGCTGCGCTGCGTCCGGAGTGATTTACCGCGGCGATCATGGCGGCGTCAAAATCATGTTCACAGGAAATGGCGGCGTAGATGCCGCCGGCCAGAACCTGCGCCGCGTTTTCGCACCGCAGCCGCTCCATGGCCTGAATGGGGGTGATGGAGTCATCCCCGGCAAGCTGCAGGGCCATTTTTACCCAAGCCGCAACCTCGTCCGCCTGTCCATAGGCAGTTCCGTACTCGTCCAGCATGGCATCCTTTGCCTGCTGAACGATTTCCCGGAGGCTCTTCTCCCGGGAGCGGAGGCTGTGGCAGATGATGTGGGCCAGTGTTGCGCCGGAGAGGAAGGCAATGGGGCTTCCGTGGATCAGCGCCACGGTCTCCGCGCCCAGCCGAAGGATCTCCGAGGAGGAAACCTCGTCCGGGTCCAAGAACAGTCCCACGCCGATGGCGGTGGTGATGCTGCCGCTGTTTGTATAGTTGTTCGCCGGCTCCTCGGGGGTGCCGAGGCTGTTGCGGCTCAAAGTCTCCAGCATCCACGTATCCATGCAGTGCCGGCGGCACAGCTCCTCGCTGTGCATCACCCAGCAGTGGATCCGCTCAGGTTTCCCCCATGGCCGCTGTCCGGCAGCCCATTCCCGGCAGGCAAGGGCGACATAGCGAATAAAGGGCGCCATTCTTCCCAGCAGCTGCCCCCGGGTCAGTCCCAGCAGCAGTCCTGTGCAGGTAAAGGCGGTCAATTGGGTGTAGGAGGTGACTTCGGCGTAGCCGTTCATCAGATCGTAGCCCAGAAGCCCATTGGGGCCGTAGTCTTCCCGGATCTGCTCCAGGCTGCGGTTGTCCACGGTGTAGCCCATGGCATCGCCCACTGCCAGCCCTAAAAGACAGCCGCGATAGATCAGTTGGGGTACTGCCATGCAAATTCCTCCTTACATTGAAAAGTGTATCACAATTATAGCCCCCACTGTCCCAAAAGGCAAGGGTAAATCTGGCAAATGTAGTCTGTTACAGAAATTCCGCCAGTTTTTCCAGCGCTTGCTTCAGCCTGTCGATGGACAGACCGGAATAGTTGATCACCAGACACCTTCGGCTGGAGGGCGGCACTTCCCCGGCGTAATAGTGGCTCAGGGTGTGGGCGCGGATGCCGGCATCGCCAAGAAGTTTGACCAGCTCCCGGTCGGTGTAGGCGGTGTCCAGCCGCAGCAGGAAGTGCAGGCCGGCGTCTTGCTCTTCGATGGCCAGTTTGTCCGAAAATGTGCAACTTTGCAGCTGAGAAATCACTTGATTTCGCTTGATTTTATAGGATTTTCGCAGTCGATTTATGTGTTTTTCGAAGTGTCCCCGGCGCAGAAACCGCTCCAAAGTGTACTGCTCGAAGCTGGGAACGGTGCAGCCGTAGAACCCCAGCCGGGTCTGAAACTGCTCCATCAACTCCCTCGGAAGCACCATATAGCTGATGCGGATGGAGGGGGCGAGGGTCTTGGAGAAGGAGTTCATGTAGATCACCCGGTGGCCGCCGTCCATGGTATACATGGTGGGCATGGGGTGGGCGTCAAAGCGGAATTCCGAATCATAATCGTCCTCAATGATCCACTTTTCCCCGGTTTTCGACCAGTTCAGCAGCTCCGCGCGCCGCTTCACCGGGGTGACAAGCCCTGTGGGAAAGTGGTGGCTGGGTGAGATGTGCAGCACGTGCGCATCTCCCAAAGATGCGGGGATGACACCGTTTTCGTCCATGGGGATGCCCACGCACCGGACGCCGCCGGCGGCGTAGATCTTGCGGATCTTGCCGTAACCCGGCTCTTCCGCGGCGTAGGTCTTCTCCCGACCCAAAAGCTGGATCAAAAGATTGTAAAGAAAGTCCGTTCCCGCGCCGATCAGAATATTTTCTGGGTCAACGCGCATGCCGCGAAATGCCCGCAAATGTTCCGAAATCGCCTGTCTTAGAGAGAAAAGACCTTGATTTGGCAGAGGAAGCAGCAGTTTTTCGCCGTAGTCCAGCATGACCTCCCGCTGGAGTTTCGACCAGACGGAGAAGGGAAACCCCTCGCTGCCGCCGGCGGTGAGATCCAGCATGGGCGTATTTTCGATCTCCTGCGTCGGCGCGGCGGCGGGCTGCACCGGGGCAGCCCGGCGGATGGATTCGACAAAATAGCCCACCTTTTCCCGGGAGCAGATGTAGCCTTCCGCCAGAAGCTGCTGATAGGCAGTTTCCACGGTGATCTTGCTGACCTCCAGATTCTGTGCCAGCGCCCGTTTGGAGGGCAGTTTTTCTCCGGGTGCCAACTGCCCCGACAGGATATCCGCCCGGATGCAGCGGTAGAGCGCCTCATATAGCGGCACAGATGGGGTCTTTTTCAGGTCGTAGGTTAACATAATATCACCTTTTTCGGGCTGAACATTTTGGAAATTCCGAAGAAAACCGCGACGGTTGTCAAAATCACACCGATGAGCAGCCAGTAGGCATCCGCCCCGGTGAGGGTCAGGTCGAAGAAGCCGCCCAGCAGGGTAAAGCTTCCCACCAGCGCCGCTGCCATGGCAGCCACCAGCACCGCCCGGAAAGGACGGAAGGGACGGCTTACCGTAAACAGCACGGAGATGCCCGTCACAGCCACCACCACGGCGCAGAGGGTAGCGGTGTTGGCGTGGCTTAAGCCCATGTGATAGGCGGCAAATTGGGTCAAAAGGATGCAGATCAGGTCGGTCAAGCCGCCGGGGAGGGCGGATTTCAGAACATTTTTGAGGAAAGATCCCTGCACACGGACGTAATTCGGCTCTAAAGCCAAGAAAAACGAGGGGATTCCGATGGTCAGCGCGCCGATCACCGTCAGATGCAGCGGCATGAACGGATAGGCAAGGCCTGTGACCAGCGCGGACAGGGCAAGGCCAAGGGAGAAGATGTTTTTCACCAGAAACAGCGCGGCGGAGCGCTGGATATTGTGGATGACCCGGCGACCCTCGGCAACGATATCCGGCATTCCGGCAAAATCCGAGTTTAACAGCACCAGACTAGCCATCTGACTGGCAGCCTGCGCACCCGATGCCATAGCCACGGAGCAGTCCGCCTGCTTCATGGCGAGCAAATCATTGACGCCGTCACCGGTCATGGCCACGGTGTGGCCCAGTTTTTGCAGGGCGGCGATGATGGACTTTTTCTGCTCCGGTGTCACACGGCCGAAGACGGTGTACTTCTTAACTGCGGACAAAATGTCCTTATCTGTCTTTAAAGTGGAGGCATCCACGAACAGGTGGCTGTTTTCGATGCCCACTTCCCCGGCGACCCGGCTGGCTGTCCGGGGGTCATCGCCGGAGATGACCCGGATGGACACTCCTTGTTCCCGGAAATAGCGGAAGGTTTCCGCCGCCTCCGGGCGGATGGGGCTATTCAGCAGGAGGAGCGCCAAGGGGGTGAGGTTTTCGCTTTCCAGCGCGCCGGGGTTGGGCTCGCCGTCGTATTTTGCCAGAAGCAGCACCCGGTTCCCGGCTTGGGCGTGGGTGCGAAGCTGCTTTTCGTAGGGGCGTGTGCGGCTGCCCAGCATAAATTCCGGCGCGCCTACCAAATATGCTCCACGGTTGGCGAACACGCCGCCGCTCCACTTGGCTTTCGAGGTGAAGGGGATGCGCCGGGTGCAGACCCAGTCGGTTTTTCCGGAAAATGCGGAAATGAGCGCACGGGAAGTGTCATTTTCCGCCGGAATGTCCGAATACAGAGCGGTGAGAATGGCGCCGATTTCCCGTTTTCTCGCGCCGTCCAGAGGAATTATCTTCTGAAATTCCATCTCCGGCTGGGTGATGGTGCCGGTTTTGTCCACGCACAGCACATCCACCCGGGCAAGGGACTCGATGCAGTTCATATCCTGCACCAGCACACGGCTGCGGCTCAGCTTCAACGCCGAGGCCGCCATGGCCATGGAGGTCAACAGGTACAGTCCCTCGGGGATCATGCCCACCAGCGCGGCCACCGTTCCCTCCACACTCGCTCGCATCGAGAGCCGCAGCGCCCAATATTCCTGCCGGAACAGCAGGATGCCCACGGGGATCAGGGCGATGCCGAGGATGAGAATCAGCTTGTCGAGGGATGCCATCATTTCGGATTTTTTCGCCTTGGGGTCGGCTTTGGCTTCCAAAGTCAGGGCGGCGGCGTAGCTTTTCTCACCCACGGCGGTGAGCTGCGCCCGGCCTGTGCCGGCGAGGACGAAGGAGCCGGAGAGGAGTTTGTCCCCGGGAAGTTTGGTAATGGGGTCGATTTCACCGGTGAGCAGGGACTCATCCATCTGTAATTCGCCGGAGCGCAGAATGCCGTCGGCGGGAAGCTGGTCGCCGCTGACGAACTCGGCGATGTCATCCCGGCAGATCTCCTGCTGGGGGATTTCCAGAAGCTGGCCCTCCCGGAGAATGCGGACGGGACGGGCGGCGATGAGGGTCAGTTTATCCACCGCCCTCTTGGCCCGAAGCTCCTGAACGATGCCGATGAGGGTATTGCAGGCGGCCACGGGCAGGAATCCCATATTTTTGACAGAGGAGCCGCCCAAAAGCAGCAGCGCCGCAAGGATCACGAACACCAGATTAAAGAAGGTAAAGCTGTGGTGCAGGATGATCTCCCCTTTGGAGCGGCCGGCGGCTTTGGGGATGCCTGCGCACAGTCCGGCCTCCCGGCGCGCTTCGGCTTCCGCATGGCTCAGGCCCTGCTCCGGGTGGGGAGAATTAGGGGATATGGTTGGCGAGTTGCCCATGGGGATACCTCCTTAAGGCAGGCCGTTGGCCCGGTCCCAGATCAGGAGCAGGCTGCCGTTTTCCACGGAAACCGCGGCGGCTTTGCCGGTGAAGTGGTTGCTGACCCCTAAGGGGAAGCCGCTGGTGAGGGTTCCGTTTTCCAAAGGGTAGTGCAAGCCTTGAATCGTGATGTTTTGGGCATCTGCGCCCATGCAGAATGCGGAAAAATTGCCCCGGAAGTGGGCAGGAAAGGTGATTTCGCTGTTTTTTACCACGGTAACGATGCTGTTCAGACCCACAAGGAATCCCTTTGCGCCCCGGTCGGCGAGGAATTGAAGGGTTTGGAAGTTGGCCACGGTGTGGTCGAGCCGGGGGCCGTCCAGACTGCCGTAAAGGACGAATTCCCGGAAGCTCCGGTCAAGTCCCTGCCGCACTGCCAGCATGGCATCGGTGTCGTCCTTCTCCACGGGGAAGACTTGGGCGCAGTTGGGGGTGTAGCCCAGGGAGTCGAAGTCGCCTAAAATTACGTCGGGGGTCAGGCCCAACTTCTGGGTATGGCGCAGGCCGCCGTCGGCGGCGATGACAAGATCGTCCGGGGCGATGGGCTGGATCAGACCATCGAAATCAGCGGCGCAGAAGATGATGCATTTGCCCATAGGGGGCCTCCTTGGAGTGGTTTTCCGTTATTTTATCACACTTAACAGGGTTAGGAAAGGGGCTGGGGAGATAAATTGTAGTTTCGCGGCGAGTCGCCGCTGACAATTCGAGCCTGGAAGACTGGTAACATTCGTTGCGCCATTGGGCTCTCCCGGTTCGTAATTGCGGCAAAAAACGGCATAAACAAGGAAATGTAACGTTACCGAGCGGGTTTGGGAAGTAACGAGACGTACCGCACCAATCACGCATTGGCCGCCGGCCCTCGCCGGCTAAACTACAATTTACCTTTATAAAAAATCCGGGGCGCGAAAATGCGCCCCGGAAGTGGGTGGGAGTATCAGCCCAGCTTGTTCTCGTAAATGGCAACGTCGCTGGCGGCGCCTTCGTAGAAGTAGGCGCGGAGGATGTCTTCAGCAATGCCGGCCATCCAGGAACCGTGGGCGGCTTTCTCGCCGTAGACTGCGATGGCGATCTGGGGATTGTCCGCAGGAGCCAGGCAGATGAAGGCGGCGTTATCGGAGAAGATCTTGAAGGTCTCGGCGGTACCGGTCTTGGCGGCCACCTTGATGTCCGGGTAGGGCCACAGGCCGTCATCGTCGTAGACAGAGTCGTCGGGGCCGCCCATGACGTCACGGGCAGTGCCTCTGGGGTTGTTGATAACGGCGGTCATGCCCTCCATGTAGGCACGGTAGGTGGTGTCGCTGATGTCCAGATTGGAGATGATCCGGGGCTGGTTTTCACGGATGAGGCTACTGTAGTCGGAAGCCACCACGCGGTTTAAGAAGGTGGCGGCGTAGCGGGTACCCTTGTTTGCAAGGGTGCAGGCGTAGACGCACAGCTGCATGGGGGTGAAACGGTTCTCGGACTGACCGATGGCGGTCAGGATTCGGTCGCCGGTAAAGAACTGGGCGGTGGAGCCGGTATACTGGGCGGCCTTGGACTCGGGGTTGGAGCGGTGGCCGATGTTCTCGTACAGCTCCACGCCGGTGTGCTCGCCCAATCCCAGAGCCTTGGCGGTGGCGTCCAGCTGCTGGATGGTCAGCCGGTCGCCCAGCTCGTAAAAGAAGTAGTTGCAGGAAACCTCCAGCGCCTTGACGTGGTCCACCTCTTGGTGGGTTCTACGGTTGCTGGACCAGGCCAGACAGGTGGGGCGGAAGTTATCGTACTTGGTGAAGACGCCCTCGTCATAGATGGTCTCACCGTACTGGTATTTTCCGTTTTCCATGGCGGAGATCAGGGTACACATTTTATAGGTGGATCCGGGGGGATAGGCTGCCAGCAGGGCGCGGTTATACAGGGGGTCAAAGTCGGCATTTTCGATGGCATCGTAATTATTCAGCAGATCCGCAGGGTCATAAGTGGGGTAACTGGCACAAACCAGCACGTCGCCGGTCTTGACCTCCATGACGATGACGGCCGCGCCCTCGGCATCCAGACCTTCGCCGGTGGTGTTCCGGGCGGGGTCGACCATGTATTCCATGAAGTCGGCAAGGGAGTCCTCAGCCACGATCTGCAGGCTCAGGTCGATGGTGGTCTCCACGTTGTTGCCGGCCTTGGGCTCTTCGCCCTCCACATATTCCTGAGAGATGATGGTGCCGTCCTTATCGACCACGTCCAGACGAGTGCCGTCCACGGCGTGAAGCTCCAGCTCGAAGGCCTCTTCGAAGCCGCTCTGGCCGATGTAGGCGTCCATGGCGTAGCCTTTCTCTTTATAGTATTCCCAATCCGCGGTGTCCATAGCACCCACACTGCCTAAGATATGGGCGGCGTATTTGGTGTGGTATTCCCGGACGGTGGATGCCTCGACCATCAGACCGGGGACGTTCAGCTCCAGAATGACTGCCAGATGCTCGTCGGATACGTCCTCGATGAAGATGTAACTGGACAGATTCGTGACGTTACGCAGGTCCAGCTCGTAGCGCAGGCCGATGACGGCCCGGGCATCCTCGTCAGACCAGTCGGAGGGGATCTTGTAGACCTCCCGGAGCTTCTGGATCAGCAGAGGGGCGGTGATGTCCGAGTCCAGTCCGCACCAGTCGTCGGAGAGGAAGGACTGGAAATAGCCGCGCCATGCGGCGGAATAGTTGTCCAGCGTGTACTCAAAGGGACGGGTGCGGGTCACGGGGAAATGGTCGTTATATTTGATACCCAACTCACCGCACTTGTCGATGAGTTTGACCAGAGATTCGTTGGTATTGTCCGAGCTGATGATAACGTAGTGGTTGAAAACCAGGTCGTAAGAGGCGCGGTTGCCAACCAGAATGTTACCGTTGCGGTCGGTGATGTCGCCGCGGGCGGCCTTAACACGGGTGATGGTGGAGTAAGTGGTGACGTTTGAAATGTTGGTGTTGGTCTGGCCCACCTGCAGGCCGAAGAGCTTGAAGCTGAACAGAACCAGAACCACCAGGAACAGAGCCATCAGCAGAAAGGCCCGGAATTTGCTTATTCTTTCCATGGTTCACCTCCGATTTTGCCGATCTTGCAGGCCAGAGGGTACAGCGGCACCATGATGGCGCAGCTATACAGGGCTGTGAGCAGGAAAATGCCCACCCGGCTCCAAGGCGCAAGGCCGGAAACAAGAGCGATGACGAAAATTGCGATCTCATAGAGGATCAGGGCGCAGCCGGCGCAGATCACCGTGGAGCGCAGTCCCCGACGCCACCATACCTGCCGCAAAACCGCGGCGATGACGCCCAAAAAGGTCATAAGACCGATGCAGTAGGGTCCCGGTGCGGAGCCGGAGAACCAATAAAAGGTGGATGCCGCCAGCACGAACACACTGCCGTGGTTGGAGCCCACCAGAACGGTGATCAGCAGGATCGCCGCAGCCGGCAGATCCGTGGGCGCGCCGAAAATGCGGACCCGGCTCATGATCACATCCTGAACCACCAGCAGGAAAATGCACAATACGGCGTAGAGCAGCCATTTGAGGATGTTCAGCCGCTGCAGGCGGGTCATATGGAGGCCCTTAAACCGGTTGTGGTTGGCATCGGGCCGGAAATCGTACTTCTTTCTTGCCATGGTATCACTCCGTGCTGTAAGCGGTGAGGATGAAGACCTGCTCCAAGCGGTCGATCTCGGCGGCAGGCTCCAGAATGGCGAATTTTGCCACGCCGGTGTCGTCAAAGCCTGCGTCCACGATATAGCCAAGGATCAGGTTTCGGGGATAGACGGTGGAACCGGAGGTCACCACCTGGTCTTTATTCCGGATGATGGCGGCGGAGGGCAGGTAGTCCATCTTAAGCAAAGTCTTGTGGCCGTCGATGTAGCCGCCCTGCACCATGCCGTTGTAGCCGGAGGAGGCGATGGTGGCGGAAATTTCCAGAGTGGAGTCCAGAACCGTCTTGACCACGGCATAGTTGGGGCCAACTTCCGTGACCAGACCGACCACCTGACCGTTGGCGGTGATGGCGCACATGCCCTCGGCGATGCCCGCCTTTGTGCCGCGGTTGATGGTCATGGTGTTGGTGTAGTCGGTGGAAGACCAGGCGATGATGTTGGCATCTACAAGAACATAGTCCTCGTGAACACCGGTCAGATTCAGCAGCTCCCGGAGACGCTCGTTTTCACGGGTGATGGAGTCGGCCTGTCGGGCTTCGTCCTCCATCTGGGAGATCTGCTCTTTCAGCTGCTCGTTTTCGGCGGCAAGGGCTTCGTAGCGGAACATATAGCTGTAGAACTGCTCCGCCTGCTGGGTCAGTGCCGAGGCACCGGCCCGGAAGGGGGCCAAAAAGCCCTGAACCACCATATCCGGCAGGCTCTGGCCGGAGACACTGCTGAGGATCGCAAGACCTGCGGTGAGCAGCAGTGCCAGAACCAGAATGATTCGCAGCTTTGTTGTGAACAATTTTCTCATAAATGAGCCTCCATCATGTCCGGCGCGATTTCCTTAAGGACCTGTCCCAGCCGGCAAAGGGGCAGTCCCATCACATTGTAATAATCTCCCACCATGTGGGTGCAGAACAGGGCGGCGCCGCCCTGAATGCCGTAAGAGCCGGCCTTGTCCATGGGCTCGCCGGAGGCAATATACCGGGCGATCTCCTTTTGGGAAAGCTCCCGGAAGTGCAGGTCCGTGATCTCGGTGAAGGTGACGCGGCGATTGCCCCGCAGGACGGTGCAGCCGGTCATGACCTGATGGTCCCGTCCGGAGAGAAGGCGCAGCATCTCGGCGGCGTGGGCTTCATTTCTTGGTTTGCCCAGAATGTTACCTTCACAGACCACGATGGTGTCCGCGGCGATGACGATGTCGTCATCTTCGTGGGGGATGGCCATGGCTTTTAAACAGCTTACCCGACCTACTTCCTCAGCGGCGGGGGCGGAAAGATCCATGGTTTCGTCGATATCGGCCACCCGGACAGTAAAGGGCAGACCGAAAATTTTCAGAAGCTCCTGCCGCCGGGGCGACGCGGAGGCGAGAATGAGATTCATAGAGTATCCTTTCTGATTGAGGGAATACCTTCCCCCGGGGGGAAGGTATTGGGCGCGGTTACTCCACGCCGCGCAGATATAAGCCTCTGGTGCAGGCACCGGGATCGAAGGGGGCGGGGTTCAGATAGTCCTCCAGAACCCGATCCACTTCCCGGGCGTTTTCCGTGGTGAAGTTTAAGCGGATGGCCCACAGACCCAGCTTATTGAGGTCATCCTGACGATCCAGCCAAGAAAGCTTCTTGCCGTTGAGCAGCACGCTGCGGCAGGAATTGCCGTCTTTGATGATGGGGAATTCTGCGCCGGTTTTGTCCGTCAGCTTGGTGGCGCCCAAGTGGCAGGTGCATTCGCCGGTTCGATTCTTGATGAGGCAATGCTCCGTCACCATCAGCGGCAGGCGGCCGTAGGCGATGATCTGGGTGGGCATCAGTTTGCTGAGGTCCCGGATCTGGGGCAGGGTCATTTCGAAACTCAAGGTGGCGGTGGCAAATTCCAGCTGCTTTAGGGTATGCAGGGAACGGGAATTATAGATGTTCAGGCCAAAGTCGCCGTGGATGCGCATGCCGGCCTCCCGGCAGGGCAGCAGATGGCTCAGATTGCCGACCAGAACGTCTTTAATTCCCTGCTGGCGCAGGAAATGGAGCTTGCCCTGCAGGGCGGTCAGCTCATCGTCGTGGGCGATCCGGGGCAGAACGGCGGCCACACGGCCGCGGTGGATCAGCGTCCGCAGGAGTTTTTCATCCTCCATCAGAATGTGCAGCGGCACATAGAGCATACTGGTCTCGGAACCCAGCAGACGGGGGGTCAGCTGCTCCCGGGTGGTGACCTGAATGGTCAGACCGGGCAGACCGGTACCCTTGATCTCGGGAATCCGCTGGGGCTTGCCCAGAGGGGGCAGTTCCCGGCGGGCACGGAGGGCGGTGAGCTGATTCAGAGCATCCCGGCGCATGGCGTTGATGGCGGCGGCGGAGAGGATCAGGCCCGGCTCCACATTGGTACGCACCTCCACGCAGCGGTAGGGGGTGCCGCCGGTCTTGGCAAGACGCTCCGCCAGCATGGCGCCGGTCAGGGGCAGATTCCGGGCGATCTCCGGCATGGGGCCAGAGACACTGCAGGTATTGCCGTCGGGATCGGTGACGGTAAGGCTGCTGCCGGCGGTGGAGACCACGCCCCGGAAGGCGATGTCCACAAGGGGGGTGTCGACGGTCTCATAGGACTGCCGGGCGGCCTGCAAAAATTTGGGGTCTTCCTTCTGATCCAGTCGGATTCCGAACATATCCCGGTCGACGTGATTGGTATAGTAACCGTCGGTGAAGCCCTGTCGGTTGAAGGCCATCATAAGGGCCTGTTCCATGGCGGGGGTGACGGTGCCTTCGTCGATGGCCTTGCGGTAGATGGCGGTGACGGTGGCGACGTACTCCGCCCGCTTCATGCGGCCTTCCAGCTTGATGGAGGCCACGCCCATGGCTTCCAAGTCCTTGACGTAGTGGACAAGGCAGTTATCCTTCAGGCTCAGGGGGTATTTATTTTCCCAATGGGTATAGCCGTAGCTCTGGCGGCAGGGCTGGGCGCAGCGGCCCCGGTTGCCGGAACGGCCGCCGATCATGGCGGACATATAGCACTGGCCGGAATAGCACATGCACAGGGCGCCGTGGCCGAAGACCTCG
This sequence comes from Clostridia bacterium, assembly GCA_021153265.1. GTDB lineage: Bacteria > Bacillota > Clostridia > Oscillospirales > Oscillospiraceae > Faecousia. The sequence continues at coordinate 3,572 of JAGKTU010000043.1, read as the reverse complement.
ATCTCGATGGGGGAATTTGCGCAGATATGGCGGATCTCCTCCCGGCTCAGTTCCCGGCTTAGGACGACACGGGTCATGCCCATGGCGGCGCAGAGCTGGACGCCGGACAGGGAATGGATGGTCATCTGGGTAGAGCCGTGGACCGGCACATGGGGTGCGATCTGGCGGCAGAGCTGGACAACGCCCAGATCCTGGACGATGAAGGCGTCCACGCCGCTGTTGGCTGCGTGGCGGATCAGTTCGCACAGCTCGTTCATCTCCCGGTCGGAAACCAGCGTATTTAAGGTCAGATGCACCGCAACACCACGGACATGGCAGTACTTGACTGCCTCGGTCAGGGTCTGGGGGGTGAAATTTTTCGCACTTTGCCGGGCGTTAAAGGTGCCGCAGCCTAAGTAGACAGCGTTCGCGCCGTTCTGGACGGCGGCGCGCAGGGCCTCCATGGACCCAGCCGGGGCCAAAAGTTCCAACATAATCTTCTCTCTCCAATATAGGTATACTTATGGGCATTATAGCATAGAAATATGAAAAGTTCCACCCTTTCCGGGAGAATTCATGAAAAATTAAGGATGCCGGTATGGACCGGCGGCCAATGCGTGCTTGGTGCGGTACGTATCGTTACTTCCCAGACCCGCTCGGTGACGATACTGCGGTTGTGGGGAATGGACTTAGCAGGTGCGGCGGCCAGTACGTGCATAGTGCGGTACGTATCGTTACTTCCCAGACCCGCTCGGTAACGTCAATGCTGTGGTAAATTGCAGTTTAGCCGCCGGCCTATGCCGGCGAAACTACAATGGATCACGGAAAAAACAAAACAGGAGCGACTTTATGTCGCTCCTGTTGGAAAAGTGTGAAATTACTTTCTGACCTTGATCTGCAGCAGGCGGCTGAGCAGCAGCAGGAATACACCTGCGCCCAAGGTGGACAGGATCACCACGGTACCGGAGGTGATCACCATGCTCACGGCGCTGTAAAGCAGGTCGATATTGCCGCAGATGGTCAGCAGCAGGTCGGGCAGAGCCAGCTGGATCAGGGTGAACACTGCGAACATGGCGCCGATCACAGTCGCAACGGTGCCGGTGGTGTTCAGATTCCGGATGATGCTCTTGTTGGTCAGCCAGATGAACAGCAGCATCAGGAAGGTCAGGAAGCCGAAGACTGCCACAGCGGCCCAGCTCAGCACCATCCGTGCGGTGTCCAGAATGTCGCCGTATTCCTTCTCCAGATACTTCGTGTTGACCATCTCGGTGATGCCGAAGCCGTCGAGCCAGATCACCAGAGAATCTGCGGTTTCATCGGAGATGTATACGCCGTGCTCCTCGAGGAGGTAGCGGCGGCTGTCGTTTACCAGCTCCCGGAGCTCGTCCATGGTGATGGAAGCTCTGCCCTTGCCGGTGAGCAGGGCGGAAGCGAATTCCTGCGCTTCATCCGCCACGAAGGGAAGGATGCACTCGTCAAGGAACGCGTCCACATCATCGTTGGTCAGCATGGAGCAATCCACGCCGTAGCTTTCCAGCTGCTTGATGAGGTAATCGGAGAAGGTGTCGTTGTCCTGCGCATCGGTGATGACGGTGGATGCCTCCAGCTCGGAAACATCCAGCTGGTTGATGAAGGCGGCCACATTGTCTGCGGTGATGGTGGAGCGCAGGCACAGGGCCATCACGGTGGCGGTGCCGAAGATGAAGGCGAAGATGGACAGGAAGACCACCAGAATCTTCTTGCCCAGACTCAGAGGCTTTTTTGCCACCAGAGGCTTCTTCTCGAGCTTGACGGGGGGGATGTAAGCAGGCTCCGGGGGGTCGGCGTAGACCGGGCCTTCGTAGACAGGCTCCTCAGGGGCAGCCTGCCAGACGGGTTCGACTTGGGGGACTTCCGGCTGGACTTCTTCCTGCACAGGGGCGGAGTAAACCGGTTCGACCTGAGGCTCCGGGGTGAAAACCGGCTCTTCGGGCGCGGAAACCGGCACGGAGGAGGCCACCGGGGAATAGATTGGCTGGACGGAGGGTTCTTCCGCGGCAGGCGCGGCCACCACAGGGGCGAGAGGCTCTACCCGGGCGCCGCAGCGGGCGCAGAAGCGGGAATCCGCAGAGAGAGGATTGCCGCACTGAATGCAAAATGCCATGAATAACACGATCCTTTCTTATGGAAATGCTTGCGTAAGATGGATTACAATTAAGTATAATGGAAATGGTACACAGATGCAAGGGGGAAAACAGAAAAAGTCCGGGACGGCACTGCCGTCCCGGACAAAGCGTGGAGATTTAGATGGGGGAAAATTCCCAGGTGGCTTTCCAGCCGTCGAAATTGGCGATATCCTGCTTCTGGGGAATCAGGGGGATCTGGATGGTTTCGCCGGCTTTCACGGTGAAGCTTATTTCCTTGCCGGATTCCACCATGGTGTTGCCCTGATAGAAATCTATGACAACGCTGAGCGTAAAGTCATAGCCGGTATTGTTGGTATAGGGAGCGTAGTAGTAATTGTTGACATCGTCCCAAGGGGCGGATACATTGGACAATTGCTTCTCCAGCGAAGCCTCGATGGCGGGATACTTGGAAACGGACTCGTAGGCACCGATGAAGAGCTCCTCCAACTCAGAACCCTCCAGGAAGCCGTACTTCTCATGCAACTGCTCGCAGATATAGAACATGTCTGCCCAGCCCCGATACAGGGCGACCCAGTCCTCTACCTCGTCGCCGGACTGAACGGCATCCATCTGGGCTTCCAGAGAATCCATGAAGTCGCCGTACAGCTCCTCCAGCTCGGCGTTCATGAAGTAGCGGCCTTCGTACTGCTTCAGCTGATCACAGGCCTTCCGGAGCTCTTCTTCCAGAGTGTACTGATCGGCCTCATCCAGCCAGATGTTCAGAGCCTCCTGCAGGTCATCCAGCACGGTGACATCGGCGGAGCTGGCCTCAATTTGGGCCTGCAGGGCGGCAGAATCATCGCTGTTCAGATTTTCCTGAAGCCCCAGGGCTTCTTCCACTTTACCGCGCTCCAGATCGATGAGAGCGGCTTCGTACCAGCACGTGCTGGCAAGATCGGCGGAGTCCTGATAGTCGTCAAGATCTGCAAACAGCTGGGCGGCGGAGAGATACAGATCGTAGGAAATCAGTCTGTCGTCGCCGCTTTCCACTGCGGCATCGCCATAGGGGGTCAGCGCCAGACCGGCAGGGTCCCGCTTGTCGGCGCAGGTCTTCAGGTAATTGGCCTTGTGGTATTCCACGCCGAACTCCACATAGGTCTTGCTGTCGTGGAATTTGCCCAGATCCTCGAACAGTTCACGGGCTTCGTCATATGCGTGGGCATCCAGCTTCGTCATCGCCTGCTGGTACTTTTTCAGATTCTTCACCATCTTGGCGGAATCCTCGTAATCACCCAGATCCTCAAAGGCGGTCAGAGCGCCGTTGATGTCGCCGGCCTCCAGCATGGCGGTGGCATCGTCATAGGCCTTGGAATTCATGTAATCCAGCACAAAGAAGACACCGCCGGCGGCCAGCGCCAGCACCAGAATCAGAACGGGGATATACTTTTTCAGGTAGCTGAGAATCCGCAGGAGGGTCTTCTTGGGGTC
>JAGKTU010000104.1 GCA_021153265.1 Clostridia bacterium | reverse complement strand
GTAGCTACCGTCATCATATACAACATCTTCTTTCCGAAACCACCGGTTCAGACCGAAAGTCTCGAAGAAAAAGTCGATATTGGATTCAATGGAGGCACTTGCAAGGGCAAAGGGGATGCCGCGAAGGCGCAGATATTCCAGAAATTCTTCGGTTCCGGAAACAAGACGCAATTTTTCGCCTTTGGCTTTACAGGCATCGCGATACAGGCTCTCTTTATACTCAGAGTATCGGATACGCTCCTGCGCGTTGAGCCAGGGAGCCATCTTTTTCAAAATGGACTCATTGTTAGGCCCGCAGATCAGTCGCGTATCCGGAGGGGATGTATCGTCGGGATATAGTTCCCGATAGATTTTCGACCAAGCCTCCGAGTGGAGGCTTGAGTCAAAAATCATAGTTCCATTAAAGTCAAGAAGAACCGCGTACACAGTTTAAGCTGTGATTAGAAAATGCCGACCAGAGCGCCCAGCAGGCCCAGAACCAGCAGAGCACCGATGCACATAATGGGAGTCCAGCCCTTCTTCTTCATCAGGAAGTACAGGCCCAGAGTCAGACCCAAGGGGATCATCTTGGGCAGGACGCCGTCCAGAATGGACTGGATGGTAGTGCCATTCTCCAGTGCCAGATTAGCAGACAGAGTGGTGCCGCCGTAGTTGGAGGTCAGAGCGCCAACGATGAAGACACCCAGCAGGGAGGCTGCATGGGTAAACTCCTTAGCATTGGCAGTCAACACCTCAATAGCCTTAGTGCCCAGACTGTAGGACCAGTGCATCAGGAAGAAACGAACAGCGAACTGAACAACGTTGAAGATCAACAGGAACATGATGGGACCCATGATGTTGCCCTGGATAGCCATGTTAGAGCCGATACCGGCAGCGATGGGAACCAGAGTGAACCAGAAGATAGCGTCGCCGATGCCGCCCAGGGGGCCCATAGCAGCAACACGGACAGCACGGATGGTGTTGATGTCAGTCTTCTGCTGTTCCAGGGACAGGATGATGCCCATAACGAAGGTGACCAGGAAGGGGTGGGTGTTGAAGAACTCCAGGTTATGAGCCATGGAGAGCTTCAGGTCGTCAGAATCTTCACCGTGGATTGCCAGCAGGCCGGGCAGGATGCCGTACAGCCAGCCGTTAGCCTGCATACGCTCGTAGTTGAAGGAACCCTGCAGGTTCAGAGAACGCCAAACCATCTTGTTCAGGGTCTTCTTATCCAGAGCAGCGGCGGGGGTCAGGTTGTTATAAGTAGTCTGAATCTGCTTAGATGCCATCGTCGTCGCCTCCATTTTCGTTAGAACCAGCTTTCTTGAGAGCAACGTTGGTCTGGAAGTCGTTCAGAGCCAGAGCAATGCCGATGAAAGCAATCAGCAGCAAAGCGGAACCGCTCACATTGGCGATGCTACCAACGCGTTCTGTTGCCTCAATACCATGGTTAATGATGGTTTCGCCCTTATCAAGGATTGTGTTGGTGAAGCCTGCATTAGTAAGAACGATGCTGGTCAGATCAGCAACATAACCGATGATGGTGGCCAGAGAGAAGCCAGCGAAGTAGATGCCCCATTGATCATTGGAGAGCATAATACGCAGCAGGGTAGCGAAACCGACGAAACGCATCATACCGCCGGCAACGCTCAGACCACTCATGATCCAAGGCTGAGCTTTAGACAGGGATTCGAGGGTCTTGCCCATGGCCTCGCCGCCGATCATACCGAGAGTGCAGACAACAGCGAACAGCAGACCCAGAGCAGCCATAGCCAGCCAGTTCAGACGAACGATACCCTTGTGGTCGCCCTTTTCAGCCATCTTGTCAGCCACGGACATCATGGGGGACATGACAGTGAACAGCAAGGTGACCATATACTGGCCGATCAGAGCAAAGGGAACAGCCAGACCGACAGCAGCGCCGGTTTCCAGCTTGGAGCCGATAGCAAAGACAACGGCCATAACGCCGCCGATAACAGCATTGGGGGGCTGAGCGCCGCCAACGGGCATGTTACCGATGGTCATCAGCTGGTAGGTACCGCCGACGACCAGACCGGTCTTCAGATCGCCCAGGATCGCACCGATGACAGCGCCGGTGACGATGGGCTGATACAGGGATTCCAGGAAGTCAAACTGGTCGATTGCGATGATGAACACCCAAGCGAAAACCAGAATGATCTGAATCGCATTAAAGCTCATGAAGAGTTACTCCTTTATTCAAATTTTTTGCGCAAGGGGAAGCAATTACTTGAACAGCTTCTCGATGCTTTCGGAGGGCTCACTGGGAACCCGGCGAATTTCAAGTTCCACACCAAGCTCGCGCAGCTTGGCAAATGCAGCGACGTCCTTGTCATCGACAGCGACGGAGCCGGCCACCTGGCGCTTGCCTTCGGCCATGTGCATATTGCCAATGTTCACTTTCTTGAGGGGAACGCCACCCTCGACCAGACGCAGGACGTCAGTGGGAGTCTCGCAGACGATAAAGATCTTCTGCTTGTCGCTGGCCTTGTGGATGGTTTCAATCGTCTTCTGGATGGTCCAGTAACGCATTGCTGCGTAGCTGGGGGCAGCCATGTCCATCAGACCCTGGCGCAGCTTGTTACCGGCGACTTCATCGTTGGCAACCAGAATGAGGTTAGCACCGATGGAGCCACACCACTGGGTAGCAACCTGACCGTGGACAAGACGATTGTCGATTCGGGTCAAAACAATGTTCGGCATGGGAATCTCCTCCTTGATTTTATTGACTGAGTTTCCAATTCAGCGTACCTTGATTATAGTGATTTTTGTTCATGTTGTCTTTACATTTTTTAGTATGTTATTTAACATAAATAGTCAATTCACATTATGTCCATATTTGATGCAAAATGACGAAAAAACAGAATCCACTAGTCAAAGTGTATAAGTTGTGCTATACTATTGCAATCGGAGGTGGTAGAAGTGCAAAACGAAACTGCAAGTGCGGCTTTCTGGGAATATGGCTCTGTTTTTAAGAAATTTAGCGAAGAAAATGAGGAAAAACTGCTCCGTCAAACCCAGCAGGTGACTGCACAGCGGTATCTGAATCAATTCTCCCATTATAGCTGTGATGTATATATTGTAGTGCAGAGCGGTATCGGCGTTTTGCTGGTTTCTAACGATCCGGAGAACACAACGATCGAAAAATTCGGCATGAATCAGCGAATCCATATCAAACCCAATGTGTATTTTGCCGTGGTTGCCACGACCCCGGAACTGACATACGACCTGTACGTCGCCCCGGATTATTCCTTGGATGTGACCACATTGTCTACGCCCTATGAATACCGGCCTTTGTTGCCCAAAATTCAAATCATGGATATCTTGGGCTATTATTACCGTGTAAGGACCCCGGGTTATCGGTTTCGCGGTGAGAAGCATAACTTCTTTGAGCTTACCTATGTGGATACCGGCACGCTGTATACCGACGTGGAGGGGCAGACCTACCGGCTCAACGAGAAAGAGCTGATCATTTACGGTCCCGGCCAGTTCCATAATCAGTATACCGATGATGAAAATTCGGCGACCTATGTGACCATTATGTTCAACATGGAGAATATCTCTCCGGATCTGCTGAGCAACTGGTACGATGTTCTGATCAACAAGGTATTTCCTTATCACAAGAAGATCTACACCCTGATGAAGACCTTGGTGCAGGAGAGCACCACCGGCGCGCCATATATGGACAGTCTGATGCATTGCCTCCTGACGGAGACCGTCATCCGGCTGCTGCAGGGGGAATACACGCAGCCTACCGAGAAGCCTGCCCGAATGGTGCGGCAGAACTATCAGGACGAGCTGTTCGAGCGAATCATTACCTATGTGGAAAACAAAATTTGTGAGCCGCTGACCATCGCGGAGATCTGCCAGCAGTTCTCCCTTTCCCGGTCGTCGCTGCAGCTTTTGTTCAAAAATTCTGTCAATCAGTCCCCAAAGAAGTACATCAGCGATATGAAGCTGGAAAAGAGCTGCCAGATGCTCCGGGAGAATAAGTATACCATCAGCGAGATTTCCCTGAAGCTGGGCTACAGCTCCATCCATTATTTCTCCAACGCATTCAACCAGAAGTATCATATTTCCCCCAGTGAATACGCAAAAAGAATTTACTGATAGCAGTTCTTGATAAAACGGAACGTTTTTATTAAGAATTAGTATGAGGAGGCTGTGTTATGAATCTGTGCGCAATCGGAACCGGTGCCATTACCAAAAGTATGCTGCAGGAATTTGCAAAGAGCGATGTGCTGAACTGCGTGGCGGTTTATTCCCGACGGGAGGAAACGGGACGGAAACTGGCAGATGAGTTTGGAATCAAAACGGTTTATACCTCAATGGAAGATATGCTCTCCGCCCCGGAGATAGACATGGTTTACGTGGCATCTCCCAATGCCCTTCACTATGGGCAGACCAAGGCGGCCCTACTGGCGGGAAAGCATGTCCTGTGCGAAAAGCCTTTTGCCCCCACTCTGGCCGAAGCGGAAGAATTGGTAGCATTGGCGAAGGAGAAGGGCCTGTACCTCTTTGAAGCCATCACCACGGCCCACCACCCCCACTATAGCTTCGTTCGGGAAAAGCTGCCGGAGTTGGGTAAGCTGAAGTTGGTGATGTGTACTTTCTGCCAGTATTCCAGCCGCTACCCGGCTCTTTTGGCAGGTAAGGTGTCTCCGGTGCTGGACCCCAATTTCAAGGGCGGCGCCCTGATGGATATCAATTTGTACAACATCCACTTTGTGGTGGGTCTGTTCGGCGCGCCGAAGAAGGTGCATTATTTCCCCAATCTGCACGATAACGGTGTGGATACCAGCGGTATGCTGATGCTGGAATACCCGGATTTCCTGTGCCAATGTGTTGGCGCAAAAGATTGTGCGGCTCAGAACGGCGTCCAGATCGTGGGTGAGAATGGCTTTATCCGGGTCACGCCCAGCAGCAGTAACTGCCAGACGGTAGAACTGAATGTCCGGGGACAAGAAACTGTAGAGCTTCACCTGCCGGAGAATCCCTGGTATCACGAGGTGCAGGATATTGGTCGCCTGATCAAGGAAAAGCAGCCTCAGGATTGCTATGCCGCGCTGGAAACCACCTGCCAGGTGGTGGACGTTTTGGAAAAAGCCCGTAAATATGCCGAACTCGGTTTTTGATAAAAAGAAAAGGAGAATCCCTATGTCTTTGGTTACATCTAAGGAACTGCTGCTGGACGCGCAGAAGAATCACTACGCCATCGGCGCATTTAATGTCGAAAACATGGAGATGGTGCAGGCGGTCATCGCCGCTGCCGAAGAGCTGCGCTCCCCGGTGATCATTCAGACCACCCCCGGCACCCTGAAATATGCTGCTCCGGAACTGTACTATGCCAATGTGGCGGCCGCAGCCGCCGCAGCCACCGTTCCTGTGGTCATGCACTTAGACCATGGCAGCAGCTTTAATCTGGCCATGCGCACCCTTCGGGCGGGCTATACTTCGGTGATGATCGACGGTTCCCATAGCGTGTTTGAGGAGAATATCGCCATTACGAAGTCTGTTGTGGACGCCGCTCACGCCATGGGCGTTCCCGTGGAAGCAGAACTGGGCAAAGTCGGCGGCAAGGAAGACGATTTGGACGGTGG
>JAGKTU010000042.1 GCA_021153265.1 Clostridia bacterium | reverse complement strand
GATCACTGCTCTGGTTGAGCAGGTTAAGGAACTGACTGTTCTGGAGCTGTCCGAGCTCGTTCACACCCTGGAGGAAGTTTTCGGTGTTTCCGCCGCTGCCGCTGCTGTTGCTGCTCCCGCTGCCGCTGCTGTTGAGGTCGAGGAGAAGACCGAGTTCGACGTCATCCTGAAGTCCGCTGGCGCTTCCAAGCTGGGCGTCATCAAGGTTGTCCGCGCTGCTACCGGCCTGGGCCTGAAGGACGCTAAGGATCTGGTCGACAACTGCCCCAAGACCCTGAAGGAAGCTATCTCCAAGGAAGACGCAGAGAAGCTGGTTGAGGAGCTGAAGGCCGCTGGCGCCGAGGCTGAGATCAAGTAATTTATCTCTTCTCAAATTTCAAAACAGCCGCCGATTTCGGCGGCTGTTTCTTTATGCAAAGGAATCCCTTCGCTATTGCGAAGGGATTCTCTATTTAATGTGCAAACTGACTCGTGTAAAGTTCTGAATAGAAACCACGCCGTTCCAGCAGCTGCTGATGATTGCCCTGCTCCACGACGCGACCGTTTCGCATCACCAGGATCACATCGGCCTCCTGTATCGTGGACAACCGGTGTGCCACGACGAAGCTGGTTCTTCCCTTCATCATGGTGTCAAAGGCCTTCTGGATTCGCAGCTCCGTCCGGGTATCAATAGAAGAAGTGGCTTCATCCAGAATCAGCATGGGTGGCAGGCTCAGCATCACTCGGGCAATGCACAGAAGCTGTTTTTCACCCTGCGACAGATTGCCGCCGGATTCTCCAATCTGCGTATCATAGCCCTTGGGAAGTCTGCGAATGAACCCGTGGGCTCGCGCTTTCTTTGCTGCTTCGATGATCTCCTCATCGGTGGCATCCGGCTTGCCCATAGCAATATTCTCCCGGATCGTGCCTGTTTTCAGCCATGTATCCTGCAGTACCATGCCCACATTGCGCCGCAGCGCCTTGCGGGACATACACCTTGTGTCAACACCTTCTATATGGATACTCCCCTCCTGAGGGTCATAGAAGCGCATCAGCAGGTTAATCAGTGTAGTCTTGCCGCAACCCGTCGGGCCGACAATTGCCACTCGTTGCCCCGGTTCAACATCCAGAGAGAAATTCTGAATCAGCGGTTTTTCCGGGTTGTAAGCGAAGTCCACATCCCGGATCTCAACCTTTCCACCTACCCTATCCAATTCTACGGCATCCTTCGGATCAGGTGTTTCCGCAGGTTCTTCGATCAGTTCAAATACCCGTCCTGCGCAGGCCAGCGCATTCTGCAGTTCCGTAAGCACACCGGAAATTTCGTTGAAAGGCTTGGTGTACTGATTGGCATAATTCAGCAGACTGGTAAGGTTGCCTACTGTAATGCCGCCGGAAATAGCAACCAGAGCACCGGTCAGGCCCACAAGGGCATAAACCACCGAGTTGACAAATCGGGTGCATGGATTGGTAAGGGACGAGAAGAAGATCGCTTTCAGTGAACAGGTCCGAACTCTCTCGTTCACATCGTCAAATTGCGCCATGATCGCATCCTCATGGCCAAATGCACGGATCAGCTTCATGCCGCCGATGGCTTCATCGATCAGCGCCGTTTGCTCACCCCGTGTCTGCGTCTGCTTTTGGAACATAGAATGGGTACTTTTTGCGATAAAACCAGCCACCACCAGAGAAAGTGGCGTAACCAATACCACCACCAAAGCGATTCCCCAGTGGATCCGCAGCATGATCAGTAAGGTTCCCACAATGGTCATCACACCGGTAAACAGCTGCGTAAAGCCCATCAACAGTCCGTCCGCAAAGGTATCCACATCGGATATGATCCGGCTGACGGTGTCGCCCTGTGGGTGCCTGTCCAGATACTTCAGCGGCAGCTTCTGGATGTGGAAAAATGCCTCATTTCGGATATCCTGGGTCACCCGATAGCTGATCCGATTATTTGTAATGCTCATGATCCATTGTGCGAATGCCGCCGCGCCTGCACAAAGTGCCACGCCAAACAGGTATTCTCCCACGCGTGCCATGTCCACATTCCCCTGCCCGACGATACAGTCAATGGCTTTACCCACCAGAATGGGAATGTACAACGACAGAACCACTTGCACGGTTGCCATGATCAGCGACAGTCCCAAGCCTGCCCAATAGCGGCGAACCCGGACCAAAACCTTGTGTAAAGCGGTTGTTTCTGCCTTTTTACGCATGATTCGTCACCTCCTTGGAAAATTGGGAGTGATAAATCTCTTGATATACCGGGCAAGTCTCCATCAACTCATCGTGGGAGCCTTTTCCCACCAGTTGTCCATCGTCCAGCACCAAAATCAGATCCGCAAACCGAACAGAAGCCGCCCGTTGGGACACGATGAAGGTAGTCGGCGGGTCGGGCATATTGCGGACAGACTGCCGCAGCTTGGCATCGGTAGCATAGTCCAGTGCAGACGCGCTGTCATCGAGGATCAGAATTGCCGGTTTGCGCACCAAAGCCCGGGCAATGGTAAGCCGCTGACGCTGACCGCCGGAGAAGTTGCGTCCACCCTGAGAAACTTCGGCATCCAACTGTCCTTCCCTTCTGCGAACCATGTCCGCAGCCTGTGCCGTATCCAGTGCATCCCAAAGCTCCTGATCAGTAGCATTCTGCTTGCCCCAGCACAGGTTGTCACGGATCGTTCCATGGAACAGCAACGCTTTTTGAGGCACGATTCCAATACTGCTACGCAGTTTCTGCGCATCCATAACGGACACATCCACGCCATCGATCAGCACCTGCCCCTGATAGGCTTCATAAAGTCTGGGGATCAAATTAACCAGCGTCGTCTTACCTGCGCCGGTACCGCCAATAACACCAATGGTCTGGCCGGGCCCAGCATGGAAGCTGATGCCTTCCACAGACGCCTCCGCCGCACCGGCGTACCGGGCGGACACATCCCGGAATTCGATCTCACCTCTGATCTTGTCAACCGATTCCCCCTCAGCGCGGTCCTGTTCCAGATCCAGAATTGTCTGAACCCGGTTAGCGCAGGCAACCGCTTTGGTCATCGTAATGATCAGATTTGCCATTTTCACCAGCTCCACCAGGATCTGGGACATATAGTTATACAGCGCGATCACAAGACCTTGGGTCAGCACACCATGTTCCACCTTCACCGCACCGATCTTCACCAGCAAAATCACAGCCAGATTGATCATCACGAAGGTCACAGGATTCATCAGCGCAGAAATTCTGCCTGCCCCCAACTGCCGCCGGGTCAGCGCCTGTGTCTGAGAAGCGAAGTTTTCCCTCTCCCGATCCTCTGCGCAGAAGGCCCTCAGAACGCGGACGCCTGCAAGATTCTGCCGCGTAGCAGCCGTAACTCGGTCCAGCGCAGCCTGCACACGCTTATACATGGGCATGGTAATCAGCATGATGCCAAAAACCACAATGCACAGCATCGGGATCACCCCTGCAAACACCAATGCAGCTTCAAAATCGATGGTAAATGCCATAATCATAGCACCAAACACCACAAAGGGCGACCGAAGCAGCAGCCGAAGGGTCAGATTTACGCCGTTCTGCACTTGATTGATATCGGAAGTCATCCGAGTCACCAGCGTAGACGTACCCACTTCGTCGATCTGGGTATAACTGAAACCCATGATATGCCCCATCACGGCTTTACGAAGCCTGGCGGACACGCCCACTGCAGCGGAAGCCGCAAAATACTGCGCCGTCACCGCACAGATCAGACCGATAACGCCCAGCGCAACCATGACCAGACACATTTTGACAATATATCCGCCATCACCGCTGCCGATACCTTTATCCACAATAGCTGCCACAACCAGCGGAATCAGCAATTCAAACGTAGCCTCCAGCAGCTTAAACAAAGGCCCCAGTACGCACTGTTTCTCATACCCCTTCATATATTTCAGAAGTTGTTTCATATCATCACCTCTTGCTTTCCCGGTCGATTATACCACCGATTTGCTCATCGTGCAATCCTTATAAAAAAACTTGACATTTATGATATTTACGGCTATAATAACCGGGCAAATACATGCTAGTGTAGCACAGTCGGTAGTGCATCTCACTCGTAATGAGAAGGTCGCCTGTTCGAGTCAGGTCACTAGCTCCAGAGAGCCGGTCATTTGACCGGCTCTATTTATAGAAAAACGCAGCCTGTCCGATACTGGATAGGCTGCGATTTGTTATAGTCCCTTTTCCTTCAAGTCATTTACCAACTGTACATAGAACTCTCTGACATCAAAGCCTGGAATATTCTCCCGATTCAGGTCGATCATATCGCCGTGAGAGATTCCCCGTTTTTCACTTGGCCTTAGCAGAGTGTATTTGTGCCCCCAGGCAAAAGAGTCTTCGCTGACAAGGCCATCGTTGTCGCCACTGAAATATTTGACCAGGTGGTAGGAGAAATTCAGAGGGAAAGTGCCGTAACTGGATCTTGTCAATACCGATCCAATACTTTGACAGAACAGGCCTTCCGGCAGCGGCATTTCTTCATTCAGTTCCTTGCACCGGGCATCCGTCAAATCCCGTACTGCCGCAAGAAAATCAGCATTCTCTTCGCCTAATTTCTTTAATGTACGGTTATAGGTGTGAGCAACATCCTCAGCAATCTCCGCAGGAATCTTTTCCAGCAGATAATCAGCAAACAAACAGCCTCTGTGGGGTGTATTGACAGTTGTCAAAGAGGCCACCGTTTTGTCCGCCCCCAGCTTTGCGATTGCATAACGGCAATCCAGACCACCCTTGGAATGGGCAATGATATTAATTTTTTGTGCACCGGTTTCCCGAAGAATGGCATCCATGCGATCTTTCAATACCGCAGCACTGTCTGCGACCGCCTGTGCAGAGGGATGGTTTCCATAGAATATCCGAGCACCGTTCGCTTCCAATTCCTGCGGAATCCGACCCCAGTAATTAAAATACTTCGTATCTCTGAAAAACACGCCGTGCACCATCAAAATCGGGTATTTGGTGGCGCAAATCTGTTTTTCTTGTCTCGCCCGGTTCTGTTGTTCTTTTTCGAATTCGAAAAAACACTCCTTGGTGGTTGCCTTGATGATACGGTATAGAACCAAGAGATTTGCAACAGGGATCATGCCGCACAGTATTCCCACCACACGCAGCTTGGTTCCCACCTGTGCCGATGTAAAATATACACTGATGATGCCGTTCCAGAATACCACAAAATTCACGCCGAAACACACAGCAAGGCTCCACAGAAGTGTCGCGGAATCTTCTGGCAGGATTATCACGGCAAGTATGATGTGAATAACGGTGCTGACAACAAGGGATATATAGAATGCATACAGCAAAACTGTCCCATGGAGACAAAGCCGAAACCGCTTGTTGCGTGTCTTTGTAAGCCATACTTCCGGCAGAAGATTGGCCAGAATGAACATCGGAATCAAAAGATAGAGACTCTGGGGAATTTCCCTGACCCAAATGTAGCTGTTGGAAAGAATACTGATGACCGCGGCATGCAGTAATATGGTCAAAGAAAACCGTAGCTTCATAGAGTTCCCTCCCTTTTCCCGATAGTCCGGCTCTCGGGCTATACACATCAAATCGAATCCGTTACACGCAGGCACGCAATTCACGAGCCTTTTCGCGAATGGAAATCAGATCGTCAAAGGTCTCCGGCCGTTTCGACACGTCCCGCAGAAGAGCCGAAGGATGGTAGATTGCCGTCATCCAGATTCCATCCCGGTTTACCCATGTGCCATGCTGGCGGGTGATGCGATAATCGGGATCAATGATCCGCTTGGCCGCGATCCGACCAAGGCAGACAATGATCTTCGGCTGCACCAGATCGATCTGGCTGTGCAGATAACCGATGCAGGCATCCTGCTCAGATTCCTGAGGGTCCCGGTTTCTGGGCGGACGGCATTTTACGATGTTTGCAATATAGCAATTTTTCTTTCTGTCCAGATCGATAATGGAGAGCATATCGTCCAGAAGCCTGCCTGCAGGGCCCACAAAGGGTTCACCCTGCAGATCCTCCTGTTCTCCCGGACCTTCCCCGATGAACATCACATCGGCTGCTTCATTTCCCACGCCGAAGACCACATTGTGACGAGTCTGGCAAAGGCCGCAGGCCGTGCATCCGGCGCAAGTCTTTTTCAGTTGCGTCCAATCCATCATATACTACCTGCTCCTCCTGCGGCTGGCCCGTTTTTTTCTTCTTCTGGCTCTCGCCACAGCACGGCGATAGGAGTTGTATGCCAGATAGGCGCCAAATACGCCCACCAGAATCAGAAGCACAATGCCCAGCAGTCCCCAGATATTGGAGTCATCCCGTGTGGGGCCATAAATCTCCACGCCTGTCTCATCCTGATCCCGAACTTCACTCATGGCAAACAGATCTACTTCTGCCATACAGGAAGCTCCATACCACAGCTGCACGGACGCGACCTTTTCACCCTTGTCAATGGGGGCCTTGATGCCGCCGTCCACCACGCTGTACTTCATGATCAGATTTTTCATGTGGGCATCTTCCGGTAGCACCGCATTGATAGATACGTCCGGCGTACCCACCACACTGCATTCGCCGTCATTGACCTTAAACTGATGCAAAGACATTCCGGGATACAGAAGCTGATTGATTTTATAACCACCAAAGGTATAGATCAGCAGTTCCTGTGCCTCGTCGAAGTTACCGTAGTAGTCGGCGTTACCGTTGTCGTTAAAGGTACGGTTGGCACCCATGATCACGAACACCAGATCCATGCCCTTATCCTTCGCAGTAAAAGCGATGGATGCACCTGCCATGGCAGAAGAATAACTGGGCATGCCGCCGGTGACCCGGCGATCATTATACTTGGTGATAACCAGATCGTACATCAAGTGATTGCCGGATGCAAGCTGACGGGGTTTTTCCGAACGGTTGGTAGGCGGAACTTCATAGGACATTGTGCCAAAGATTTTGGCAAATGTCTCGTTCTTCATAGCCTCGTTGGTAATACGAGCCATATCACGGGCAGTGGTATGCTGATTGATGTCATCCAGACCGTGGCAATTGGTAAACTGTGTGTTGGTGCAGCCGATTTTCCGCGCTCTCTGATTCATCATTTCCACAAATGTGGCCTCGTTGCCGCCAATGTGTCCCGCAATGATCAGCGCAGCATCATTGGCGGATGTGAGGATCAGCGCATGCAGCACATCCTCCATCGTCACCACTTCGCCCTCTTTGAACTTGGCCGTGATAGAGCCCACCGGCAGCTGGGAGATCTCTCTTGTACTGACGGTGATCTTCTCCGACAGCGGCACTTTCTCTATGGCGATCAATGCGGTGAGCATTTTGGAAAGGCTTCCGGGATACAGCTTTAGGTCGGGGTTATAGGAGTAGATCACCGTGTCCGTGCTGACTTCATAGACAAACGCTGCCTGAGCCGTTTCCAGTCTGCGCTGGGTGCCGCCCAGAGGGGACATAGCCTCAATGGTCTTGCAGCCATTGGTGACGGTCACATTTCCCGTCGTAACTTCCTCCTGCTCCCCCTCCTCAGCTGAACCATAAACAGGAAACACCTGCACGAGCAGGCATATGCACAGCAGCAGGGCAAACATGCGCTTTTTTTTCATATTTCTCCCCCGATATCAAAGGTCGGACTTGTCCGACTGTGGAAATTCGTGTATAATAAAGCATTATATCAGCTTTTGCCCCGGCAGGCAACCACCAAAACACTTTTTTCATAATACCTTAAAGAATAGAGAGTATCTGTCTTATGAAAAAGCCCCACTTTTCCATCTTCATTACCATCGCGTGCCTCCTCGGCGGCGGAGTCCTTGGTTATTCTCTGGGACGCGCCAGTGAACGGCAGCCGGTACAGCTCATACAGTCAACAGAACCATCTGTCATAATCACCGAATGCACCTCCCCCACCCCTGCTTCTGATTCTTCGGAGTTAGAAACAGCTCCATCCTCCAGCACCCCAAACCCCGTCTCCCAATCTACTCAGCAGCCGGCTTCTTTCCCCATCAATATCAACACCGCATCCCACGAAGAACTCATGCAGCTTCCCGGAATCGGCGAGGTGCTTGCCCAGCGCATCATCGACTACCGCGAAGCCCACGGCCCATTTCGCTCCAAAAGCGCGCTGACAAACGTCAGCGGCATCGGCAAGAAGCGGTTGGAGGCCATTCTGGATCTGATCACACTGGAGGATAACCCATGAAAATTTTAGTTGTTGACGACGAGGCTCTGCTGGTCAAGGGCATCCGTTTTAATTTGCAGAATGAAGGCTACGAGGTCATCACCGGCAGCGACGGTCTCGAAGCCGTCCGTCTGGTGCAGGAGGAATCTCCGGATCTTGTGGTGTTGGATGTGATGATGCCTAACATGGATGGTCTGACCGCCTGCGCCCGAATTCGGGAGTTTTCCGATGTTCCCATCATTCTGCTCACCGCCAAAGTTGATGATATGGACAAGCTCATGGGCTTTGACCACGGCACCGACGACTATCTGACAAAACCCTTCAACATTCTTGAACTGAAAGCCCGAATCCGCGCGCTTCTGCGCCGCGCCGGCTCGTCCGAGAAAAAAGCGTCTGCCAACACCTTGTCCATCGGTCACATTTCGCTGGACTTGGACGGAAGAAACGCCTATAAGCACGGCGTTCTGGTGGACCTCACCGCCAAGGAATTTGACGTTGTGGAATTTCTCATGCGAAACGCCAACCGGGTCTACTCCCGGGAAGCGCTCCTTGACACCATCTGGACTTACGAATATCGCAGCGACATCCGCACCGTGGATGTCCATATCCGTCGTCTCCGGGAAAAGTTGGAGGACGCACCCGCCCAGCCCAAGTACATCATGACCAAGTGGGGCGTTGGATATTATTTCAGGAAGTGATGTTATGAATTACCGGCGATACAGCAGCACCCAGGTCAAATACGCCGCAACCTACGTTCTGATCACCGCGGTGGTTCTGCTGTTTCTGAATCTTTACACCTCCGACCTAACCCAGAAACTCTTCTATCAGAGCAAGCAATCCGCCATGACAGAAAAATGTCTGCTGGCTTCGGATGAAATTGCAAAGCTCGAGGTCATAAACGCCTCCACGGTTTCTTCGCTGGTAGAGCAGTTGGAAAGTCTCACCGTCACCCGGATGATCGTCACCGATCAAAACGGGTTTGTCATCTATGACAGTGCTGCCATCGCCCAGAATCAATACTGCCTGCTGCCGGAGATCGTCACCGCAATGGAGGGAAACGATGTGTTTTCCTGGAATTTCCACGATGCCGTTATGGAATCCCGGGCAGCCGCACCGATCATCTATTTTGGATCCACCGTTGGCTGTGTTTATATCACAGACTACGACGCCACCCAAGGTGCGATGCTTTCCAGCCTGCAGAACACCATTCTCCGCGTAACTTTGGCACTGGAAGCAGTGGTTCTTCTGTTCTCTCTGGCCTATGCTGCCACATTCTCCCGGCGGATCCACCGGCTCATGGCATCCATGCGGATCATCCAGAACGGTGACTACACCCACAAGGTGGATATGGGCGGAAATGATGAGCTGACTCTGCTGGGCAACGAGTTCAATGATTTGACCGAACGGCTGCAGACATCCGAGCAGAAGCGCCGTCGCTTCGTGTCCGATGCCTCTCACGAGCTGAAAACGCCCCTCGCCTCCATCAAACTGCTGACAGACTCCATTTTACAAAACGAGATGGACTCCGCTACCATCCGGGAATTCGTCTGCGACATCGGCGACGAAGCTGAGCGTCTCAATCGAATGACCGCAAAGCTTTTGTCTCTGACCCGGGTGGACGTGGACGAAAATGCCGAATGTGAGATCATCTACATGGAGCCAACCGTCCGCAGAGCCGTCCGTCGTCTGTCCACATTGACCGATCGCAACTGTGTCACCATCCATGTAAACAGCGTCCAGGACGTCCCAATTCTTATGCAGGAGGATGACCTGTACCAGATTGTCTATAACCTTCTGGAAAACGGCATCAAATACAACATCCCCAACGGCGAGATCACCGTTACGCTGGGGCAGCAGAATGATAACGCCCTCCTCACCGTCCGGGATACCGGCGTGGGCATCCCCGAGGACGCTTTGGGCCACATTTTCGAGCGTTTTTTCCGTGTGGATAAAGCCAGATCCCGTCAAAGCGGAGGCAGTGGCCTGGGCCTCGCCATCGTCCGTGCCATCGTCCAGCGAAATCGAGGTGAAATCACCGTAGACAGCACAGTGGGTGCAGGAACCACATTCCATGTCACATTCCCCATCTTCGATACGGAGGTAGATAAAGAATGAAACGCCTGTGTCTTTGGACTCTAGCCCTCGCCTGTCTTCTCTGCCTGACAGCCTGCGCCGAAAAAGAAGATCCCGTGGTCTTCTACTACCCCCAAACGGAGATTTCCTACCACACTGATGGCGGTATTCTCATCCCGGAGGTCCGCGACACCCTCAACCGGGAAGACAATCTGGCCTATCTGCTGTCGTTCTATTTAAAAGGCCCCATCAATCCAGACCTACGGCTTCCCGTACCGGAGGGTACGAAGCTTCTCCGCCTGGTTCCCTATGATGGTGGTATGGTGTTGGTCATGAGCCGGGATTTTTCCCAGCTGGAGGGCATGGATCTCACCATAGCCTGTGCCGGAATCAGCAAAACCTGCTTCGGTCTGACCGATCTTCAGGAGATCACCTTCGCCTCCGGCAACCAAAATAATGTTCTTTGCATCATCCATCGTGACAGTCTGGTCCTTACGGACACTGTAACCCAAACCACCGACTAAGCAGAAAGGACATACTATGAAATTTATTTCTTGGAACGTAAACGGCCTGCGAGCCTGTATGGGCAAGGGTTTTCAGGATTTTTTCAACGAAATCGATGCCGACTTCTTCTGCCTGCAGGAAACCAAGCTGCAGGAGGGACAGATTGATCTGTCCCTGCCCGGTTATCACCAATTCTGGAACTATGCCGAGAAAAAAGGTTACTCCGGTACCGCTATTTTCGCAAAGGAAAAGCCTATTTCTGTCACCTGCGGTGTCGGCGTCCCGGAACTGGACACCGAAGGCCGGCTGATCACTTTAGAGTATCCCGACTTCTATCTCGTAACCTGCTACACCCCCAATGCCCAGCGAGAGTTGGCCCGGATCGACCATCGCCTGCGCTGGGACGAGGCCTTCCGCAACTATCTGAAAGAGCTGGACAGCCGTAAAGGTGTCATCGTCTGCGGTGATCTGAACGTCGCCCATCAAGAAATCGACCTGAAGAATCCCAAATCCAACCGGGGTAGCGCCGGTTTCTCCGACGAGGAACGAGAGAGTTTTGGAAAACTCTTAGACAGTGGCTTCACCGACTCCTTCCGCCATCTGAATCCCGATGCTGTGGGTGCTTACACCTGGTGGAGCTATATGTTCAAGGCTCGTCAAAACAACGCCGGCTGGCGTATCGACTACTTCCTGGTCTCCGACCGGCTGGCTTCTCAGATTGAGGATGCTCCCATCTATAATCAGGTCCTTGGCTCCGACCACTGTCCGGTCGGCCTGCAAATCCATCTGTAACAGCAAATACCCCGGGATATTACTCCCGGGGTATTTTCATCATCACACCGATCTGCTCATCCTTGCGGGCCAAATAGGCATCTTTCAACCGCGACAGATACGCAAAGGGTTCCTCTGGCCGGATAGGTGCAAAGAATTCGTCGGGCTGGACTCCGTCCGGTCGGACATAGAATCGAAGCTGTTCCTCTCCCAGCTTCTTCTGCGCAACGCGTGTGTCGAGATGGAACATCGTCCCCTCCGGCACCGGCACGCCCAAACATTCCGTCCGCTCTCCATCCGTGACATACAGCCGGGATACCACCTCCCAGCTTCGCCTACACCGGCACCGAAACCGCAAATATAGTCCCTCCCGGCTCACCGCCACCTGCCCCACGATCCTGCCGTCCAGATAAATCGGATAATTTCCTTCCAATAGCAACGCCCCCTTGCCACTATCCTACGCGGCAAGGGGGCGATCCATTCATGTTGCTCTCGGATCATGCAGGCCAAAACTGACCGCGATGGCATCGTCTACCAGGGACATTTGTTTCTCATCCAGATGTCCCATATGCTCCCGCAGACGTTTTTTGTCGATGGTACGGATCTGCTCCAGCAGAATCACAGAGTCCTTGCTCAGCCCCACACTACCCCCAGCGATGTTGATATGGGTAGGAAGTCTAGCTTTCCCGGTCTGGCTGGTGATCGCGGCGGCGATCACCGTGGGCGAATGCCGGTTTCCTGTATCGTTCTGAACGATGAGGACTGGCCGTGTACCACCCTGTTCGCTTCCAACCACCGGGGAAAGATCGGCATAGAATATGTCCCCTCGTTTTACCAAACTATCCATATGGATCCACTCTCCGTGCGTTATTTACCTGCGCTACCGGATCAGATCCTTATGTAACGCGGCTACATCTATTTTCCCACGCACAAAAGGAGATTATACAACGCAGATACATTTCATTCTACGCATCTGCGGTCAAAAGGTTACAAAATCTCGAATTTCTCAACTTCCAGCGACAAAATCCGAACACCATCATAGAGGATCTCCGCCCGCACCGGCATGTTTTCCCCATTCAGCCAGATGTCCAGCTGCAGCGCATCTTCCTCATAGGTATCGTCGATGGTTACCCGAAGCAGCCCGTCTTCTTCCCCCGCGCTGGTCAGATACCCACCGCGCAGTGTCCTTAAGAAGATCCACGGTGCGCTCACGGGGCTGATCTGCTCCTGTGTCAGCAACGGAAAGGTCAGTGCCACATCGTCATAGGTCAGCTTCCCCCCATCTTCTGAAATACTTCCGCAAATTCCGGCGATGGTATCCGGAGCTTTTACGGTAAATTCCAGCGCGCCCTGATCATCGCCCTTGCAATCCACCGTAAAGTACTGCACCGAATCCCCATAGTCAGCCGTGATCTTTGCCGTAAAGCTGCATCCGCTGCCGCCCAGCAACCTGCTCCGAAGCTCCAACGCCCGATCAATGGCCTGACGCCCGGAGCTGCATCCAGTCAGCATTACAAGCGCCAGTACCAGCGCTACGGCTTTTTTCATAAAAAGACCACCTTATTTCAGTAGTCGCGGAAGTTCCCCAAGCATGTCCGTAGGCAGCATGGCATACTGCCCCAGTTTTTCGGCGCACAAATCCCCGGCCGCTCCGTGAAGCCATGCTGCAGCAGACGCAGCTTCCAGCGGTGCGATGCCCTGCCCCAGCAGGGCTGTAATCATACCCGCCAGCACATCTCCGCTGCCGCCAACCGCCATTCCCGGATTGCCGGTGATGTTGCGGTAGCCTTCCACACCGTCGGTGATGCAGGTTCTGTGACCCTTCAGCAGCACGATGCATCCCAATTCCCGGGCCATTTCCGCCGCCGCTGCCATCCGGTCTTCGCTAATCACGCCGCCTAAACGCCTAAACTCTCCATCATGTGGTGTTAGGATCGTAGGGTTTGTCCTTCCGCGCACTACATCCTTATGCTTCGCCAGCAGATTTATGCCATCGGCATCCACAACCACAGGACAAGCCGCATTTTCCAGCACAGCCTGCAATACGGCAAGCGTCCCTTCCGACTGCCCAAGCCCCGGGCCAATCAATACTGCATCCATTTGCGGCAGCCGTTTCAGAATCTCCGGCAACGCCGCCGTGCTGAGTTTTCCCTCCGAATCCGGCAGCGGAAACACCACCGGTTCATTCAGTTTTACCGCTTCGATGGTATAGATACTTTCCGGCACACCCAGATACACTAAGCCGGCGCCACACCGCAGCGCACCCATCGACGCCAAATAAGCCGCTCCGGTAAACCCTCGGCTGCCGCACAGCAGCAAAATCTTACCGAACGTTCCCTTATGCCCCCAATCCGGCCGCTCCGGCAGGATTTTCAGCACGTCTTCATGATTCAGTTCCCTAATTTGCACCCTGCCACCTCCGGCAACCCATGCCATATCACAGATGATACAGCTTCGTGTACTTCTCCGTCAGATAATCCGTGTAGAACTTGGCATCAAACTCGCCACAGACCTGCTTGAACAGCTCACCGGGCTTGATAAAGCTGGCATGGGTGTGAATTTTCTCCTTCAGCCAGAGTGTGACCCGGCTCAGATCGCCCTTTGCCACATCCGCCCAGATATCGCCCAAATCTTCCTCCATTTTGCTCAGCATCTGAGGACCGTATGCGCTGCCCAGCGCATAGGACGGAAAATAGCCCATCATACCGCCGGACCAATGGCTGTCCTGCAGGCAGCCCCTTGCATCATCCGGCACATCCACACCCAGATATTCCTTGTACAGCCGCGCCCATTCCGCAGGCACGTCCTTGACCTCCAGTGTACCGCCAATGAGCTGCTTCTCGATCTCATAGCGCACCATCACATGGAGTGCGTAGGTCAACTCATCTGCCTCGGTACGGATGAGGCTGGGTTCCGCTTTGTTGATAGCCCGGTAGAACATGGTTTCGTCCACATCTGCCATCTGCTTGGGGAACAATTCCTTGACCTTTGGGAAGATCGCATGGACAAAGGCCTCACTGCGGCCAATGATGTTCTCATAGAACCGGCTCTGGCTCTCGTGGATACCCATGGACACACCACCGGACAGCACGGTGTAGTTGTACTTTTCATCCGCACCCAGCTCATAGAGCGCATGACCGCCCTCGTGGATCACAGAGAACATGGAAGACACCAGATTATCCTCATGGTAGTGGGTGGTGATGCGGACGTCCTTGTTGTTAAAGTTGGTGGTAAAAGGATGTTCCGTCTCTGCGATGCCGCAGTGTTTCCGATCCATACCCATGACTTCCATCAGATAGTCAGAGAACTTCCGCTGGACTTCCACCGGGTAGTGCCGATACAGGAATCCGTCATCAATCTGCTCCGCAGTCTGTACCTTTGCAATCAGCGGCACAAGGATACTGCGGAGCTGAGCAAAAAACGCATCCAGCGTCTGCGTATTCATTCCTTCCTCATATTCATTCAGCAGTGCATCGTAAGGTGCCATTTGGGGATTGTAATATCCGGCAAATTTCCGATTAAATCTCACAATTTTCTCCAGATACGGCGCAAAGGACGCAAAGTCATTCTCATTTTTCGCCTTTTCCCACACCGCCCCGGCATCGTTACACAATACGTTGTAAGCCACATACTCCTCCGCGGGGATCCGGAAGGTCTGATCGTAGCCCTTGCGGATCACTTCCGCCTGCCGCTTCTGCACAGCCGTCAGCGCATCCGCATTCTTTTCAAGCACCTCCAGCATCTCAGCCACATCCGGGCTGGTCTGCAGCTTGTAGGTGATCTTGGATAAGATCTCCATGGTCTTGCCCCGGCCCTCCCAGCTGTCAGACGGCGCGGCGGTGGTAGCATCCAGATACAGTACACCTATTGCATGGTTGTATGCAGACATCGTCTGCTGATATTCCTGCAATTTCTGTAAAGCCTGTTCCATTGTTTCACATTTCATTGTAGTTTGCACCCCTTTCTTTTACTAAACCATACCATGTGTGCAGATTTACGTCAAGGAAATTATGAAATCAGGGAAAATGGACTTGCAATTTTGATTTTTATGTGCTATGATTCCACATGATATCAAAAAGCCTTGATCGGGCTGCCTTGTATTGGTTTGCGTGTTCAGAGAGAGCGGGATGGTGGGATCCGCTTCCGTGCAATACCGGGCTTTCTCCCGGGAGCTGCCGCCTGAAAGTAAAGTAGGGACGGACGGGTGACTCCGTTATGGGTCTAGGATGTGTCTGCGTCCGAAAAGAGCGCGCCGTTTTGCGGCGAATTGCGGGTGGTACCGCGGAAGGAATGCCTTTCGTCCCGATTGTAGGGATGAAGGGTTTATTTTTTTAAGTTACCTTTTAGGAGGAAGATATATGAAAGAACAATTAGAGCTGATCAAGCAGAATGCGCTGAACGCGCTGGATGCCACTGAAACCCCTGCCGCCCTGGAGGAACTCCGGGTCAAGCTGCTGGGTAAGAAAGGCGAACTGACCGCCGTGCTGAAGATGATGGGCAAGCTCTCCCCCGAGGAGCGCCCCGTCATGGGTCAGCTGGCCAATGCCGTCCGTGCTGAGATCGAGAACAAGCTGGAGCAGCGCAAGGCCGCCATCAACGCATCCGTTCTGGAAGCCAAGCTGGCTGCTGAGTCCATCGATGTCACCATCCCCGGCGATACTGTGGAGCTGGGCCACCAGCACCCCATGAACCAGGTGCTTCAGCAGGTCAAGGACATCTTTGTGGGTCTGGGCTACACTGTTGTGGACGGCCCTGAAGTGGAGCTGGCAAGCTATAACTTCACCCGTCTGAATATTGAGGAAGGCCACCCCTCCCGTGACCGCAGTGACACCTTCTACTTCAACGAAGAAGATTCTGTCCTGCTGCGCACGCAGACCAGCTCCATGCAGATCCGCTTCATGGAGAATAACGAGCCCCCTCTGTGTATGCTGGCCCCCGGCCGCGTGTTCCGTAAGGACGAGGCCGACGCCACCCACTCCCCCATGTTCCATCAGATTGAGGGCCTGGTGGTGGATGAGCACATCACCATGGGCGACCTGAAGGGCGCTCTGATCACCATTATGCGTGCCATCTACGGCGAAGATGCGCAGATGCGCTTCCGCCCCCACCACTTCCCCTTCACCGAGCCTTCCTGCGAGATGGATATGCAGTGCCACAAGTGCCACGGCACCGGCGAAGTGGACGGTCAGGTCTGCTCCACCTGCCACGGCGAAGGCTGGATCGAGCTGCTTGGCGCCGGCATGGTCCACCCCGACGTGCTGCGCAACTGCGGCATTGACCCTGAGAAATACTCCGGCTTTGCTTTCGGTATGGGTCTGGAGCGTATGGCGCTGGGCCGTATGCGTATCAACGATATGCGTCTGCTTTTCGACAACGACGTCCGGTTCCTGAACCAGTTCTAAGGAGGAAAAATATATGAAACTTAACAGAAAATGGCTCCACGAGGAATTCGTGGATCTGTCCAACGTTTCCGATAAAGAATATGTAGAAAAGCTCACCGTCTTCGGCCAGAAGGTGGAGACCTGGGAGCGGATGGACGCCGAGATTAAGAATGTTGTTGTCGGCAAGGTAGTTTCCATCGTCCGTCACGAGAATTCCGACCACATGTGGGTCTGCATGATCGACGTGGGTGCAGAAGAGCCCGTCCAGATCGTCACCGGCGCCCAGAACGTCCATGAGGGCGACCTGGTCCCCACCGCTCTGCACAACTCCTGGCTCCCCGGTGGCGTCCACATCACCAAGGGCAAGCTCCGTGGAGTCAAGTCCAACGGCATGCTCTGCGGTCTGGAAGAACTGGGTCTGAGCCTGAACGATTACCCCAATGCCATCCTGGACGGCATCTGGATCCTCAACGATGAAGCCTGCACCGTGGGCCAGGACATCAACCTGGTCATCGGCAACGACGATACCATCGTGGACTTCGAGATCACCAACAACCGTCCCGACTGCTACTCCATCATTGGTCTGGCCCGCGAATCTGCTGCCGCCTTCGGCATGGAGATGAAGCACCACGAGCCCATCGTCAAGGGCAGCGATGCCGGCTCCATCTTCGAGCATCTGGATGTGGAAGTCCCCGCCGAGAACCTGTGCAACCGCTACTCTTCCCGTATGGTGAAGAACGTCAAAATCGCACCCTCCCCCAAGTGGCTGCGCCAGCGTCTCCGCGCCAACGGTGTCCGCCCCATCAATAACATCGTCGACATCACCAACTATGTCATGCTGGAGTACGGCCAGCCCATGCACGCCTTCGACTATCGCTACGTCGGTTCCGGTAAGATCGTGGTCCGTGAGGCCGAAGAGGGCGAAACCCTTACCACTCTGGACGGCAATGTCCGTGTGCTGAAACCCGGTATGCTGGTCATCGCCGATGAGAACAAGCCCATCGGCCTTGCCGGTATCATGGGCGGCGAAAATTCCGAAATTATGGAAGACACCACCACCGTGGTTTTCGAGTCTGCCAACTTCAACGGCACTTCCATCCGTCAGACCGCTCTGGCGCTGGGCATGCGTACCGAGTCCTCCGGCAAGTTCGAGAAGAATCTGGACCCCATGATGACCGTTCCCGCAGTCCAGAGA
>JAGKTU010000103.1 GCA_021153265.1 Clostridia bacterium | reverse complement strand
GATAACGACAACGCAAACTTTGGTGCTGCCAATGTGGTGCTGACCGACAATATCACCGTCAATTCCGGCACCCTCACCGCCAATTCCACCGGTGCCCGTGTCTGGAACCCCATCGGCTGGTATACCTACAGAAACAGCGACGCAGCCGTATTCAGCGGCACCTTCGACGGCAACGGAAAAACTGTTTCCGGACTGTATTACAATGATTCCGCCAAAACCAGTAGATACATCGGTCTGGTGGCCTGCGTGGCAGAAGGCGGCACCGTCAAGCATGTTACCCTGTCCAATTCTTACATTTCGGGCTATAGGAACACCGGCGGTATCGCCGGCGAAAACTACGGCACTATCACCGGCTGTGTCAACAACGCCGCTATCGGCGGCGAAGGCGAGCAGGGCGGCATCGTGGGCGAGAACTATGGCACCGTGGAGCTATGCGGCAATACCGGCACCATTACCAATACCTGGTGCTATTCCGGCGGTATCGTAGGCTATAGTTACGGCATCATTCGTAACTGCTGGAACACCGGCAGCTTCAGTGGCGGCACCTCCTGCGCCGGCGGCATCGTTGGCACACAGGACGACCGGGATTCCCTGACGGAAAATTGCTGGTCTAAGGGACAGGTGACTGGCAGGGACTGCGGCGGCATCGCCGGCTGGCTCAGAGGTGCCGCAACGGTTCAAAACTGCTACTCCGACAAGGACCCATTGGTGGGGAAGAGGTCCTCTATTAATGGTACTCCCATCACAACCAATGTTCAGTATAAGTCCACCGCAGCCTTTGTCTCCGGCGAGGTGGCTTACCTGCTGGGCGGTGTCTGGGGCCAGGATCTGGACAACGGTAAGACCGTCCAGACCGTTCCTACCTTCGACGGCGCCGATGTCTACTACGGCTACAGCTCCTGTGCCGATACGAAGGCCAAGTACACAAACAATGCGTCTGTCAGCGCGACACCCACCGCCCATGACTGGGGCTATACCGCTACCGGCGCGGAGATCGTCGGTACCTGCGTCAACGGCTGTGGCGCTGACGGCGGCAAGGTCACCCTGATCCTGGATGGCACCGCTGTCTATGACGGCACCGAAAAGACCGTCAAGGCTGACGGCTCTCTGACCGGCATCGACACTCTGCCCGCTGTGACTTACGAGGGCGACCGGATCAATGCAGGCACCTTCACCGCCTATCTGACGCTGGAGGATGGCACCAAGGCTCAGCTGAAAGTGACCATCACCGCCAAGGAGATCACCCCCACCATCGAGGGCGTGCGAAGCACCTACAGCTATAACGGCGAGGCGATCAAGCCCGCTGTCACCGTCAAGGACGGCGAGACTGTTTCTGAGCCTGCCGCTCCCGTCTGGGATGCCGATCACGACTTCCTGGGCTGGTACGTGGACGGTGAGAAGTATGATTTCACTGCTCCTGTTACCAAGAGCCTGACCCTCACCGCCGCTTGGCGCGATGACTTCAACCACAACGACATCGACGACACCACCGAAGCCCACTACACCGTTATTTACGTTGTAAACGGCGAGGAAACCAAGTTCGAGAACGTTCTGGTGGATACCGCTACCCCCACCGTGGCCGATCCCACTGCCGAAAACTACAAGTTCGCCGGCTGGGACCCCGAAGTCGCTGAATTTGTCACCGGCAACGCTACTTACACCGCTCTGTTTGTCAACGATACCAACAACAACGGTGTGGACGACGCGCTGGAGACTGTCACCGTGGTGGTCAACGCCGCCGCTGAGACCGATTCCGTCACCCTGAACGGCGGTTCTGTCACCACCTACGTCTACGATTCTACCGTGGGCGCAACCATTGCCATCGCGGCAACTCCCACCACCCATAAGGATGGCTCCACCACGGTTTCCGACACCTATGTTGCCGGCATCGGTGTGGACGGCGAGGCTGCGACCGCTGTTTACACCAATTCCTATGCTGCCAAGTACGATCTGGTGCTGCCCGTTGACGGCGGCAGCAAGACCGTCACCGTGGATTTTGCTCTGGCTCAGTTCACTTGGAACGATGAGCGGATCATGAACTACTACGATGGCATGACC
Source organism: Clostridia bacterium (assembly GCA_021153265.1). Taxonomy (GTDB): domain Bacteria; phylum Bacillota; class Clostridia; order Oscillospirales; family Oscillospiraceae; genus Faecousia. Next base: position 3,549 of record JAGKTU010000103.1, on the reverse strand, counting down.
GGCATCGGAACCCAGCATATCTACGATGTGGTGGCTTCCCAGCCTCCTTTCGCCGATGCAGATGAGGTCGTTATCAAGTACAAGGCCCGGGATGCCATGTCCCATACCATCTACATCGATCAGCTGAACATCAGCGATCTGGCTAAGCGGGTTCTGAAGCTGGTCAACGGCAACAAGAACGAGATCACCATCAACATGGACACCCTGTGGATGGATGTCAATGATCAGGTCAAGGAGAGCGTTTCCCTGCAGCAGGCAGTGGAGACCTACTTCACCACCGAGGCGATCGAGGGCGTCTTTGAGGCCTACACCAATGCCGGCGGCATCACCGGCGGCATGACCAGCCTGAACGCCGCAAAGGCCGAACTGGAAGGTATCTTCACCGCCATCACCAACGCTGCTCTGTACTACGGCGCTCACAACTTCGGCTACAACAATACCGACAGCGAGACCGTGGACGAGCTGCTGCAGATCACCTACAAGAGCGATGTCATGTACATCGAAGCCGAGCAGACCATCACGCTGAAGGATCTGCGCGAGACCTCCTACGTCAAGGGCAACAACGTCTCCGTGATGTACAAGGACTACACCGACGAGGAACTGCTTGCTGCCATCGGCGCTGTTGCCACCGATGCAAGCGGCAATCCCATCCCCGGTGCAACTGTCTATTCTCTGGACATTCAGGATCCCTACACCTTTGAGGGCCGCAACGTCTCCGACGCCGCCTACGAGATCACCGTCAAGTTTGCTGGCAACGAGACCTATAAGCCCAGCCAGACTGTCTTCACCGTTTCCGTCACCAAGGCACCTGCTTCCATGGACGTGCCCAATGTGAACATCTACTATGGCGACAGCTACACCCTGACCCCCAATGTGACTCTGGGCAATGCCTATGGCAACACCTCCGACATCACCGATTCCAACATCCAGTTTATCATCGGTCTGGATGCAGCGGATCTGGATGTGAACGCCGACGGCGTCACCGGTATCAACGGTACCATCCAGCTGCGCCTGCCCAAGGAACTGCAGGATATGCTGGATCTGGTCACCGGCAGCGACAGCACCGGTCTGACCCTGTCCCTGAGCCAGCTGACTGAGTACCTGTCCCTGCTGGAGGACAGCTCCGTAGAGGCTCTGCGCTCTGCCCTGCAGGCCATCACCAAGATCACCGAGGCCGGCGACATCCAGATCACCATCGGCGGCGACCTGCCCACCGATATCGGTGTTTATCTGCACGGCTCCGTGTCCACTAACGCCAACTACCAGACGGCATTTGACGTGGGCTACCTGATCATCAAGCCCAAGGCCACTCAGGTCTATCTGGACTTCAACTACCACGATGAAAACGGCATCTTCACCAAGGATCTTCTGACCCGTATCGATCTGGGCGCATCCGCCTATGACGAGGCCGCTCTGGAGAACCTGAACCCCGCCGCCACCGAGCTGGTGCAGAACCTGTACTTCGGTCTGGATGAGAAGGGTAACCTGATCACCACTCTGGATGCTTCCGAACTGGGCAGCGGCGCTTACACCCAGATGTCCTTCATCGCCGACTTCGGCAACGAACTGTACTATGCTATCCCTGTTGTCCGCGCCTTTGTCATCGTTCCCAATGTGTCCAATGTGGAACTGGTGGACGGAAGCGGCAACGCAATGGATGAGTTCACCTTCACCTTCGACAATACTCCCAAGAATCTGTATGTCCGCGTGGACGGCGAAATTGTGGAGCATGAGATCCTCTATTACGGCGTGCAGACCAACACCAAGCTGCACAAGGCCGAGGACGGCGCACCTGTCCATGCCGGTGTCTACACCGCCATCGTCGAGTATGTGACCTATGACGAGCGCGGCGAGATCCTCTCCGTTGGTGCAGATATGGCTGTCATCACCATCGCTCCCACCGAGTCCCAGATTTCCGTCACCGGCGGCTCCGTCGTTTACGACGGCCAGGGTCACGGCGCAACCGTGGAGCCTTCCTCCACCGTCGCGGGTCTGAAGCCCGACACCACCATCATTTCCGGTGCTGTGCTGGTGGATGGCGATAAGGACGGCATCGGTCTGGCAGACATCAAGGGCGTTGCCAATATCGACTTCCCCAGATGGCTGGATGCCATCCTGTCCCAGCGTTTCGAGGGTGCTTACGCCACCGGCGTTACCGCCAAGGACTTCTCCTACAAGCTGGAGCAGTACGCCGACCAGCTGATGGAGATGGGTCTGACCAATGAGATGGTCAACAGCATGCGCAACCTGCTGAAGAACCTGCCTCAGGACATCACCCTGACCTTCAACGACAATGTGACTTATACCGAAGTCGGTGCATACGTCTTCCTGGGCGTGGTGACCGATTCCGACCACAAGATCGCCATGGATACCGGCCTGCTGCTGATTCAGAAGGCTGACATGGAGTTCGATCTGCTGGATACCACCGTCACCTACGACGGCAACGAGCACTTTGTCGACATTACCAACCCCAACAACTCTGATTACCTCTATGTGGTCATCGACCGCGAGAACAATGTGGGCAACATCGTTCTGGAGGACGATCTAAACAGCCTGCTGGCCGCTCTGGAGAAGGCTCTGGGCCACGAACTGCCCAAGTCTATCGACGTTGGCGAGCTGATGAGCGCCATCGACATCGTGCTGACCGCGGCTGAGAGCTATGAGGATCTGCCCGTTACCGCCGCTGCTGCCCTGACCAAGCTCCGTGAGGTTCTGGCTCAGCTGCCCCAGTCCGGCACCATCACCATCAACGGCAAGAACCCCGTGGATGTGGGCAAGTATGAGATCTACGCCATCACCTACTCTCTGGAGTACGTCACCCAGGCTTCCAAGGGCGTTCTGGAGATCCTGCCCATCGAGATCGAGGTCATCGTGGACAGCGCTTCCAAGGTCTATGGCGATGCCGATCCAGAACTGACCTACTCCGTGGTGGATCAGGACGGCAATGCCGTCGACGGCGTGGTGGAGGTCGCTCTGACCCGCGCTGAGGGCGAGGATGTGGGCAAGTACCCCATCACCGCCGAGGTCAACCTGCTGAACAAGAACTACAAGGTCATCGCCGTCACCGAAGATGCGGCCCTGACCATCACGCCCTTCGCCGCAACCGTCACCGTGCATGACGCCACCAAGGTTTACGGCGAGAGCGACCCCGAATTCACCTACGAGTCCACCGCCGACGAGCTGGTTGTCACTCTGACCCGTGAGGAAGGCGAGGACGTTGGCGAGTATGTCATCAAGGCTACCGTTGCGGAGAACGCTAACTACACTGTTACCGTTGTGGACGGCAAGTTCACCATCACTCCCAAGGCTGTGACCATCGTAGCAAACGATGCCACCAAGGTCTTCGGTGAGGCTGATCCCGCTCTGACCACCGACTGCACCATCGCAGAGCTGAATGCCAAGGCAGTCCGCGAGGCCGGTGAGAACGTCGGCGAGTACGCAATCAAGGTTGAGTACACCGAGAACGCTAACTACACTGTTACCGTGGTCGATGGCACCTTCACCATCACCCCCAAGGCGATCACCATCGTAGCAAACGATGCCACCAAG